>JAZNMO010000052.1:0-10598 GCA_045579665.1 Lachnospiraceae bacterium | reverse complement strand
CCTTATAGTAATCAGAGTACACTCTGAAAACTCTTAATAGTATTTTGAGTCATTATCTCATAAACTAGGTGCAGTGAATAGCCACCTTCTTATTTGACGCTTACATTTAATGTGTTAGCTATTTCTAAAATGTTTTCTTGTAAGTATGTGTAGGATTGCGACACATCAAAAGTGTCATTTGTTTTAATAAATTCATTACATAGATGTATAAGATTAAGGATATATTCTAAATAAATCAATATTTGATTATCTTTCAATTTGTTTTTTATATGAAATTTTGTGATTTTCAACCTTTCACGCATATCGTCACAATCGATGCATCTGTTCCTGTGTTTCCATTTAGCTAGGCAATATTCATTTATAAAATCTTCAAGAGTGTATGAGTAGTGTTCATCTTCAATAGCGTCTTCTTCGCAAAGTGACTGTATTTTGTATATTTCATAATCGATATTTATCTCATTTTTTAAAATTTCAAATATATTTTTTCTGCTCATTGTGGTTCCTCTTTCGTAAAGTGTTTTATGAATTAATAATAGCATAAGAAATTAATTTGGAGAATGCTTAATGGGAGAGTTCTGCAATTTGTTGTTTTGTAGTATAGATGAGTTGTGAAAATATATGGCATATGATACAATAAATGCAGTACTTTTGGACTAATATTTTCCAAATAGAAAGGAGAATTGTATGTCAAATAAGATAATGTATGCAAAATCTAACGTGGAAGAAGAATTAAACAAAACCATTTATTGTGGTGATTTGGATAAAAATGATTATGATACAAAGTATAAAGGAAAATTAACATGTGTAAAAGGGTGTGTGGCGAGGATAAAGTTTACAGAGAAAAAGAATAATGTAAAATTCTTTAGCACATGGAATAAAGAAGGAAATCTGCATGAGATAGATTGCCCTTACCATGTGGACTATAAAGGCAAAGTGGGGAGGGAGAAATTAGCAGCGTATTATGAGAGTATAGAATTAAGCGATGAAACTATTTTGAGGCGATTAAAGCAGAAAATGGCAAGCTTGCAAAGAGAAGTTGATGAAAGGGATATTATAGACCCACCTAATGGAAGCAGAGAAGTAGATAATGTGGGGGAAAGAGAAGTTCCTGTATATGAAGGTGATGAAAATGGAGTTAAAAGTTCAAAGATGCCTAATATTAGACATGAGGACGCAGAATATATAGGTGTGGATGATATAAAGTCCCGAAAGTCTGTTTATGGTATAATAGATAATGTTCAATTGGAAAAGGATTCGCATAAGAAGAAGTATGCATATTTCAATCTTGCGACTAAGCATAGCATAGTGAACATAGCATTTCCAGAGGCTTTTTATTCTAATGAGTATTCTAATGGTGTTGAAGAATTTGAGCTTTTTATAAATAAAGTTAAAGAAATGGTTGAGAAAAATCCGCATGCGATTATGGTTATAGCGTATGGAGAAATTACGCCTAAGAAGAAAACACGAAATGGAGTAAATGTTTCTATTATTTCTCCATATAGAGTACTAGTGGATGGTAAAACATATAGGGAAATAGTTTATGGACAAAATAGAAAAGAATAATTTTCATTTATGATATTTGCTTATTGACAAAACATAACATCTATAGCATAATCATCTCATGGCATTGAACATGAATGAAGATTAGATTTGAGGCTTCATTTTATTTTTAAATCGCAGATGGAATCTGACGAGTCGTAATGCCCAAGAATCTGACGAGTTTCTACGGAAACCTCCATTTTAAAGGATTTTTTCGCCGGTGTGGCGGAATGGCAGACGCATCAGACTCAAAATCTGACGGGGGCAACCTCGTGCCGGTTCAAGTCCGGCCACCGGCAGTAGTTGAAAAGTGGGAGAAACGTTGAATTAACAGCGTTTCTCTTATTTTTTTGTTCTTATAAATTTGTATGTACTTGTATGTACATTTAACATAGCGCATTGTTCATTAAATTTGCAGTATCTTTTGTTGGGGGAATTCGTCTTAGATAGTGCAGGGTTATGGCAGTTGTTGTATGTCCTAGAAGCTGTTGTAGAACAGTAAGCGGTATGCTTCGTAAATTGTCTTGCCGTATCAAGGCACTGCCATTTTTGTTGTGTTATTATTGGTATCATTTTGAGAAAGGGGAGCCCTTTTTATTATCTGGAATAGACTAGTTGAAAATAGATACATTTGTGTGCAATGCGCAGAAGAATTTAAGAGAGAAGCGGTAAAGGACTTACAGCAAGGTGAAAGGGGCAATATAATTTGCCCCGCCTAATTTATGTAATGTTTTATTCACTGATTTATTCCGATATAAAAAAAACCATTGGAAATGTTTCCATTCATTGTCTTAAAAGTCAAATGTTTGAACTGTTTTGTTTCGAAAGACGTTGTCAGTTCCTGTATGTAATCTTCACTGTGATGCCTCAGTGTTGCTCCTTCCGCAAGTTCAAAAACACCATAGTTTTCGTATTGATTTGCATACTTTTGATATCGGGAGATATTTCGCTCGTCCGTATTAAGCAAAAAATCATTTATATACAAGATTCCCCCCGGCTTAAGAACACGTTTGATTTCTGAAATAAGTTTTCTCTGTTCGTAATCGGAAGGGATACAGGTAAGTACTGCAAAAAGGATGACTGCATCAAAATGACCGTCCGGAAAATCAATGGATTCATTTTCTTTCACCAGCAAAGTTAAATGTGGAAATTGACTTTTTCCGCGTTCAATCATGCCAGTTGAGAAATCAATACCGATAAGGTTCTTATAGCCCATATTATAGAGTTCGTTAAGTATCCTTCCATATCCGCATCCCACATCCAGTATTCTGCCATCAGTATTTACATATTGCCCAAATACGTCTGCTTGAAAAGGAGTCGTAAACTGTTTTGTGCCAGATACACTGTCCCAATAATCTCTTAGTTGCATGGGTGGTTGGAGTAATATCTTGTCGAGCTCAACATTTCTTATTGCAAGTTCAATTATATTGCGACATTCTCTGTAAATCTGTATTGCGCAATTCTTCGGGTCAATAATCTTGGTGTCCAAAATTCTTACCCTGTCAGAGGAGATACTATACTCTGTTATAAGTTTTTCCATAATTGTATTGTCTAGTGCGAAATAATAATATTCATTTCCTATGAACTCGTTTGATATTTTGCGCCGTTTCCTTCCGGCAATTTCTATACCAATTTCCCTCAAAACTGTCTGAGTGTTTTGACCTACTTCTTGAGTATCATCGGCATTGAGGCCACAACTGCATACTTCAACCTTATCCTTCCAAACATTGCTTGCAATATATTCAGCCATGATGGATCTTGAGTTATTACCATTACAAACAAAACATATTTTTTGAATTTTCATTTCGTAACATCACTCCTTTAGACTTTGTTTTTTTGTATTATAACTGTTATAATAGAATCGACATATGAGATTTCTCACATGGAGGAAATGAAATGGAACGGATAGAAGAAAATAATCCACTGCAGAATTTTTTTGGAATTGACATCAGTCCTTATATTACAATTCGCGAGTTTGAACCGGATGAATTTATTATACATGAGGGTGAACGCCCTACCTATCTATACTATTTGATAGAAGGGCGAGCAAAACTTTTCCTGTCTCAGGAAAATGGCAAAATTTCGTTAATCAACTTTGTGGAAGCTCCTTGTTTTATAGGAGAAATGGAGTTGTTGGATGAGAAAAGACTAGCCCAAGGAGTGAAAGCAATATCCTTATGCAGATGTTATCAGATTCAGATATCCGAGTGTCGGAATCTGATATTGCAGGACACAAAATTTTTGCGATATCTGTGCACATTTCTCAGTGAAAAGGCAACTCAGAATACTAACAATTATATGCGAAATCAATCTTATTCGTTGAAAGTAAGATTGGCAGAATTTATTCTGAAGATGTCTGTAAATGGTTACTATCGTGAGCCGCATACGGAAGTAGCTGAGTTTTTAGGGGTAACCTATCGACATTTTCTATATGTTCTTGCCCAATTCGTGAAGGATGGCATTTTAAAAAAAACAAAACATGGATATTTTGTGCCAGATGAAGAAAGGTTAATCCAGCTAATGGAGACAATTACAGATTAGAAATCTACAGCGGTGGAATAAGCTTAGAATGATTGGATTATAGGTAAGGGGGAATTATGCGATAGACGGAATATTTATAGTTGGAACAAAGATATTTTTACACTCCGTTTACACCCCAAGTCAGCGTCCCGGCAAGCTCCTTTCTATGCGTGTTTCAAGTTGTTATTAAAGTTCAAGTCCGGCCACCGGCATAAAGCCTTGTGAATAGAGATATTCGCAAGGCTTTTTGTGTTGCTAGAAACTATAAGTTGCATTAGAGAGTAAAAAGTGATTTGCGGTTGCTGTTCGTTTTAGATAAAATAGAGTAAACTTATTTCTGAGCAGTATGAAAATATATTATTACACAAAGACACAATTTACCGTGTAAATATTGTGGTTATGGAGTAAAGCTTGAGGCATTGGAAAGGCAAGTGATTGACATGAATACAGTTGATATAGGAAAGTATCTAACAGAACTTCGTAAATATTATAAAATTACACAGGATGAGTTGGCGGGAAGACTTAGAGTTACCAGACAGGCTGTTTCGAAGTGGGAGAACGGAACAGCAATTCCGGATATAGAATTATTGATGAAACTATCGGAAATATACGGGATTTCGATTAACGATATTTTAAAGGCTGACTTGACAAAGATTAAATTTCAGAAGGAAATTGTATTTCACGGAGAAGATAAGATAACAAAGAAAGTTTTTGTAATTGGTTGTGGCAGATGGGGAACGTTTATTGCATGGTACTTAGATAAAATGGGGCATGAAGTGTACTTATATGGTAGGGAAAAGTCAAGCAATATGCAGGAACTAATCAGTACAAGGAAGAATCAATATTTGGCGTTAGCGGATTCTGTTCATCTGACAACTACATATGAAGAGATACAGAGTGCAGACTATATTATTATTTCTGTTGGAGCACAGGGGCTACAGAGGGTAGTGAATGATATGGTAGAAAGAGGGATGAAAGACAAAATTATTGTTCTTTGCATGAAGGGAATTGAAATAGAAACAGGGCGAAGGCTTTCGCAGGTTGCTTCGGATACATTAGACAATAGTAATCATATCGCAGTATGGTTGGGACCGGGACATGTGCAGGAATTTTATAGAGGTGTGCCGAATTGTATGGTAATTGATAGCGTTGAGGAATTGGTAAAGGATGAACTGATACGTAGCTTTTCCAGCGAGTTGATACGATTTTACTATGGCACAGATTTGATTGGTAATGAGGTTGGTGCAGCAGCTAAGAATGTAATAGGTATAGCGGCAGGTATGTTAGAGGGGGCGGATTTATCTTCACTAAAAGGAGCACTTATGGCAAGGGGGACAAGTGAAATAGCAAGACTGATTGTTGCAATGGGAGGAAATGCAAGCACGGTTTATGGTTTGTGTCACTTGGGAGATTATGAAGCGACTTTGTTTTCAGAGCATAGTCATAATCTTTCCTATGGAAAAAGCATTGTACAAGGAAAAGCGTATCATGAGCTTGCAGAAGGATACTATACGGTAAAAGCAATTCGTAAGCTGGGAAAGGCTTATGGAGTGGAATTGCCGATTTGTGAAGCGATTTATCAGATATTATATGAGGATAAAGAACCAAGAAGTATGTTGAAGATATTGTTTGGTAGAAGCTTGAAAAATGAGTTTGTATAGAGAAAGAAAGTTCACACAAATAGATAAACTGTGTTACAATTAAGGGGAACATACCCAAATTTATTAGGAGGTTCCCGATGCAAAGAATATTATATTTCGATATATGTGCACTGATTATTATTGTAGTATTACTATTTTCTATATTCTTTCATAAAATGGTACACGGTTTAGTCAATCGTATTTTTATGGTGCTGTCCTTTAGCTGTCTGGCTGCAACACTATTGGATTTACTTCGATTAAGCAGTTGGCTGGTGCAGAAAAATGTGATTGTAGCAGAGCAATTGTCATATGCCTATTTTGTATGCAGGGGATTGAATGCATTTATTTACATTCTTTATTTGATTGGATATACCGATACGTGGCAAAAGGTTGAAAGAAATATAAAGGTAAAGATAATATTAGCAATTCCGGGTGCGCTATGTGTATTGGCTCTGATTGTGAATATGTCTACCGGAATTATATTTTCCTATAATGAACAATTTGAGTATGTGAAGGGAAAGTATGTGTATATCATCCATGCATGCTTGTTTTGGTATCTTGTATATGGAATTTATTATGTGTGGAAATATAAGGTGCTTTTTACAAAGTGGAAAATGATGGCAGTATTCAGTATGTTTCCTTTGACTTTTGTTTCTGCAGTTATTCAATTTTTCTATCCTGCTTTGCAGGTGGAAATGTTTGCCACAGTCTTGGCAATTTTAATTCTGATTATCATGGTTCAACGTCCGGATGAGAATGTGAATGCCTATTTTGGTGTGCGCAATTATCAGGCATATTGGAATGATTTGAAGAGAGCGTTTTATAAATAGAAAGAGGATGGATATTTTGTATATTCGTATCAAGAATTATGATGCTCTTATTTCTACATTGGGAGAGGATGCTGCACGCGAATTGCTGAGGCAGTGTGTTGCACCGATTATGGCATTGAAAAGAAAGCACAAGTTAAGAGCGGATTTGTATTATCTGAATCATGGTTCTTTGGCTATTTTCTTAAATGCAATGGGGCATGCAAGAACAGATGCATTTGCAATTGATATCAGTGATATGTTTAAACATGATAAATCGATTCGAAAGTCAGGATTGGCATTGACGGCGCAGATATGTATTATGCATTGTCAGGAGGATGTGGATAATTTCAAATCAGCTTCCATAATATATAATGTTTTAAAGAATCAGACCAATTTGAAGGGCGAGATTATTTATGCTGCTGATATTATGAAGCAGAATGGATTTGAGATTAAAGGTAATATAGACAGTATTATTAATGAGGCACTGAAAAATAATTTGTTTGAATTGCATTATCAGCCTATTTATTCTACAAAACAGAAGCGGTTTCATTCTGCGGAAGCTTTGATTCGTTTACATGATGAGAAGTATGGTTATATTTCGCCGGATGTGTTTATCCCGGCAGCGGAGAAGAGCGGTGCAATTTATCAAATCGGAATCTTTGTTTTTGAGGAAGTATGCCGTTTTATAAAAAGTGATGTATTTCAACAGCTGAATTTGGAGTATATAGAAATTAATCTGTCGGTAGCGCAGTGTATGCAGGATAATCTTGCAAATGATTTGTTGGATATTCTTCATAAGTATGGTGTTTCTCCGGAAAAGATTAATCTTGAAATTACCGAGACAGCGATGGAAAGCTCTTATGAGATTATGATGAAGAATTTAAATGCACTTGCCAAAGCCGGTATCACTTTTTCTTTAGATGATTATGGTACGGGATTTTCCAATATTCAGAGAATTATCACGATGCCGCTAAGTATTGTGAAGCTGGATAAGAGCTTTATTGATGAAATACATAATCCTGATTATCAGGTGATTGTGACAAACACGATTAAGATGTTAAAGGACCTTAATCTGAAGATTTTGTCTGAGGGTGTAGAAGGAGAATCGCAGTTAGGCTTTCTCAATGAGCAGGAATGTGATTATATTCAGGGATATTATTTTTCAAAGCCGTTGACTAAGAATGATTTTATTTCCTTTATATTGGAACAGAAGGGGAAAAGGGAACAGTAAAAAAGTATACATAACTTCCTCGGAGTATGTTATACTAAACCTTATGCGAGAGAACGAAAGATAAGGCGGAGGAAGTTATGAAGTTTGCAATCAAATGCCCATATTGCGGGAATAGTTATATTGCTGAGGAAGGTACGCTTACCTGTAAGGGGTGTGGTGCGCAGAATGGTTTGGAGCATGTGATTCGGGTGGTAGAGGATGCTGAGGATGTAAAGCAGCGTACTGCCAATCGAAGGGAAGAACAGATGCATCAGCAGAGAATTAAGGAGTCAAATGCAAGAATTGAGAATCAGAGATTTGATACAAGAGCAAAGTATTTGATTCCGATTATTATTGTTGTATTTGTAGTGGTAAGCTTTGTCGGCTGTGGTATCATCGGCGCATTGTCAACTGCTGTCACAGAGGTACATATGCAGAGTACTGCAAAGCAGAAGCAGATAGAAGAAGAGAAGAAATGGAACGAAGAGGAAGAGGTAAAGCGTGTTTTACCAACCTTAGAGACTTTCATGGAGTCTTTGCAGAATGAAGATTTTGAAACAATGCTGACATGTATGTATTTACCTGAGGGAAGCTATACCTTGGAGAACAGTTTGGAGAAGAATATTAGGAAGTCCAAGCTGTCTGCTTTGCTGGGACAAACAAATGAGATTTCGAAGGCGGTTTACACAGGATATTCTAGTTACTATGACTTGGAGTGCTATGATGTTACGGTCGGAGATAATACATATGAGTTCCTGTTTAGAATTTCAAATGGTAAGTGGGGACTAATTATAGAAGATGCATTCTTTTATAATTATGAGATTCGAGTGCCTGCAAACTGTACTGTATACTTAAATGATGCAGCATTAAGTTCAGATGCAATTGTAGAGCATGAGACCAGAGACGGAATTGAGTATGCGGATTATAAGGTTCCAGTGCTTGCAAAAGGCGAGTATGTGGTAAAGGTTGATACTGTGTCGGGAACATATACGACGAAATTCATACCAACAGATGAATATGGTTACGACGGCATACTTGAATATGCTATGTTTGATGCTTGGCATAAGGAAGGTATTGCAGTATTGGAAGATATATGGATGGCAGTAATGACCAATTATACTGAGTCCGGGGACATATCAGAGTTAAGACAGTATTTTACAGATGATATTTCAGATGAGGAAATCGAGAAATTTAGGGACGAAATCGAAGGCTTCGTTAACAATGAGGTTTATGGAGAATTGAAGAACTGTAAGCTTAAAAACATGGAGATTGAGAAGTGTCTTTTCTTTGCTGATGATGAGATTGCATGTATTTTTAAAGGGGATGCAGTAGGCGTCACAGAAAAAAAATACTCTCCAAGCATTGGTTTCAGAACTCTTTTGTATATGAGATATGAACAGGAGCATTGGAAACTGTCGAAGGTAGAAGAGGGAACATTTTTTGGATGTAAACATGGCGGTAGTTATATACCGTAAACAGAAAAGAGCCGTGAAAGCACATTGATATGCTTTCATGGCTCTTCGATTATGAAAAGTGATATTTCAATGCTTGGGCAATATATTCAGATGCACCTTTTCCGTACTTCTCATCATTGAATTGCTTTACGATATCCTCAGAATAGCTTTGAATTACCATATCCCAGAAGCCGCTTCCTATATCGACACCGGCCGTATTTTTGGCAGTTAGCTCTATGATTTGCGTAACAAGCTCTTGTATTTCGGATGAGGCTACATCTTTTGATAAATCAGAGGTAAGCTTGGTATAGAGGGCATCGCTTTGGGCGGTGATGTCATCTTGATTTAATTGTAAATCGTCTACTTTTTTCATGATTTCATCAAAATGTTCCATATTGTATTTCATGGCCTCGGTGTATTTTTCGATAGAACCGAATTGTTGAATGGCAATTTGGGCAACCTCAGATTCGTTATCCTGCACCTTTTGAATAAACTCATCAAAATGTTTGGTACTTCCCCAATACTTGATAACAGCATCTGTATTCTGCGATTTGAAATGTTCCAGTTCATCAATATAATTACTCATATCAAATTCCTTAAAGCTCATAGTAACTTCTCCTCTCTCTAATTGCTCCAGTAGTGTCAGCAGGCGGTTTAGTCGGTCTCGTTTCAAGGTTAACAGATGCTTTTGTTTATGGAATATTTCCAATCGGTTATAGTCAGACATTTGCATGATTTCTCTGATATCCTTGAGCTGAAAGTCCAGTTCCTTGAAGAAAAGAATCTGTTGGAGTTTTTCTAAGTCAGCATCATTGTAATATCGGTAACCGGATTCCTTTACCATACAGGGCTTTAAAAGCCCGATTTCATCATAGTATTGCAGTGTTCTGACACTGATACCTGTTAAGCGTGAAACTTCTTTTGTTGATTTCATAGTTCGCCTCCTGTGTATTGAATGAAGAAGCTCCTAAGTTGCCGGCAAAGTGTTAGGAGTTCCATGTGTTTATCTTACTATATCACGTTACGTGAGAGTCAATAAGTTTTTACATGATATCAGAAAAGGAGTATGTATTTGTATTAATAATAAGGATTAGGCATTGTCGCAAGGTGGATGTGGCAGTGAGAGGAAAGATGCATATGATATAATGAGTTAATAGTTATAGGGGAATGATTATGGATAGCAGTGATTTTATTAAATATTGCCGTAGTAATCACTCATGCGGAAATAATAATCGCTTAGAGATTAAGTGTGATGCGCAATGTTGTGATTCTTGTCAGGTAACATATTTATCAGGACCGCCGGGACCTCCAGGGCGAGTGGGGCCAGCGGGTCCGGCAGGCGAAGTAGGTCCAGCAGGTCCGGTGGGCCCAACAGGTCCAGCAGGTCCGGCAGGCGAAGCAGGTCCAACAGGTCCAGCGGGTCCGG
>JAZNMO010000051.1:0-4380 GCA_045579665.1 Lachnospiraceae bacterium | reverse complement strand
CAAAAGCTTCATCTTTTTGAAGTGAGTATAGCATTTATTCACTCTAAACATCAAGCAAAACTTTATCTTTAGAAAGAAGAAAGATTCTATGAAAATCCACCTGGACGGTAAATCAAAGAACATTATCGATTCAAACAACTCAGAAAAAGATTGACAAACAATAGGGACTTTTTTTTTATAGTCGCCATTGTTTTAGTAACCTTTCCGAAAAAAGCGACACACTTCTCACTTAGTAGCTATCACTCTTCTTATTTAACCATTATCCAGATGTATTATTTTCCCATGTAGTACCATTACAATTTATCAAAGTATTATTTTGGGTTCATACAAATTGATACTTACTCAAACAAACTGAAATTTGCCGCTCCGTCAACCTGAAATTTCTGCTTTTATTTCAATTCATCTTTTAATTGTAAAATATTCTTCTCAATCTCTTTGATAATAATCTTAAAGTCCTCATCTGATTTTCCAGTAGGATCTTCTAATCCCCAGTTATCATCAAAGGCTCTGCCTATAAAAGGACATCCAACATTACAGCCCATAGAAATCGCAATATCAGGATTAGGTATATCGGAAATCAATTTTGAATACTGTGTCTTTTCCATATCGATTTCATATAATTCTTTTATAATACGAACCGCATCCTGATTAATCTGTGGTTTGGTTTCCGTACCAGCAGAATAAGACTCAAATACATCTGATGCTAAATGGTTTCCTAATGCTTCTGCAATCTGACTGCGACAAGAATTATGAACACAGATAAATGCTACTTTTTTCATATTAGACTCCAACCTTGCGTAATAATTTCTCAACATCTACAGCTTTTAGAACTTTTCCCATAGAAACTACTTTTTCATTAACTACTAAAGCAGGCATACTCATAACTCCATACTCCATAATCTTTTCCATATCAGTCACATACTCAACTTCAACGGTCAGCCCCATATTTTTGACTGCAGCTTTAGATGCTTCATACAAATCATGGCAATTTTTACAGCCTGATCCGAGAACTTTAATACTGCTTTCACTGCAACAAGAAGAGGATGTTTCATCTGCATTAGATGATGAACCACAGCAGCCGCTATTTTCTTCTGCTTTATTATTAACGCTTCCACAACAACAAGTAGCAACTTTCTTTTCTTCTTTCTTTTTACCCAAATTAAATAATGCCATATTAATTTACCTCCACAATATAATTAACATGTTTTACAGTTTCCCGCACAGCAACAGGAAGATGCTGCTTTTCGTTCTTTTCCCTCAAAGAATCTCTCTAAATTTTCAGGAAGTTGATACTCCTGACTACAATCGTAAGATGGATTATAGATAGTCTTTAAAATTGCGTCTGTAAGCATTTCTTGTGTAGGCACTTCGTAAAGTTTGTCATTGTATTCAAAGACTCTGCAATCCACCTGTACTCCTGCAATATCACCACAACATCCACAATCAGACTCTGTAATCGTGCCAAAAATATCCTGACCGTTTACAAGAATCGTAGGAGAAGAAAGAAAACGATATTTTTTTGCAAGTTGTACATCTGAAATTTCTTTTTTCTGATATATTACTCGATATCCAGCAACTTCCAATACCGGTTTTAACATCTCCATAACTTCATCCAAAACACCATCTGTGCCAACACATCGGTCACAAGTGTTTAAATCAAGAAACAAATACTCAATTTTTGCTTCTTTTTCCTTCTTTTCTATAGCACATGAACAGCCACAGCCCGTTTCAACTGCTTCCTGACCATTAAGGGCTGGAGCGATCCATCCAGTATCATCACCCACATAGGAAATCGCTCCAACAGAGCACAAATTCCCACAACCATGACAATGGTCAATGCAGTTATCCGGATTCATTACTACTGGAACAGGTGCTTTATTTTTATCATAAACTCCATGAGTACATTTCCCCACACATGATCCACATTCCAAACAAGTCAGAATGTCGATTACAGGATACCATTTCTTAGCCATTTTTCTTTTCTCCTTTTAGATTAATAAATATTGAACTGCATTAAAGAAGTACCCAACAATGATAATACCAACTGTACAGATGGCAACAAAAATGCCCAGCAGCTTTGGCTTAACAGCTTTACGAAGCATAATCATAGACGGCAAGCTTAAGGTTGTTACACCCATCATAAAACTTAATACAACACCTAGCTGAGCTCCTTTTGCAAGCAATGCTTCCGCTATTGGAATTGTGCCAAAAATATCAGCATACATAGGAATACCCGCAATCGTAGCAATTACCACACCAAATGGATTACCTGTTCCAAGAAGTTTAATGATAAATTCTTCCGGAATCCAGTTATGAATAAATGCACCAATACCTACTCCTATCAGAACATACGGGGCAACTTTCTTTGCAGTTGATACCACTTGTTCCCATGCGTATTCTAAGCGGTCTTTCACAGCCAATTCTTCTTGTGGAACATCAACGATCTTTCCCTTCCGGATAAATTCCTCAACTTGATCATCCAAGTGTAGTTTTTCAATCAGTGTACCACCTACAACAGCAATCACTAAACCAAGTACTACATAAACCACAGCAACTTTCCATCCGAAAATACTCATTAAAAGCACCAAACTTCCCAAATCCACCATTGGTGAGGAAATCAAAAACGAAAAAGTTACACCAAGAGGTAGTCCGGCACTAGTAAATCCAATAAATAACGGAATCGAAGAACAGGAACAAAATGGCGTTACTGTCCCCAAAAGTGCAGCAATACAATTTGCACCAATTCCCTTAAATCGTCCTAAGATTTTTTTGCTTCGTTCTGGCGGAAAATAACTTTGAATATATGAAATGATAAATATTAAAGTACAAAGTAATATCGTGATTTTTATCACATCATAAATAAAAAAATGAATACTGCCACCTATTTTTCCAGAAATGTCCAGACCTGTTTTTTCTAAAAATGAGCCTAATAACTCATTCAGCCATTTCATTCCTAGGATTTGGTCTTGTATAAACTTCCAACTCATTAACAACAGTCATCTCCTTTCTCAGCACATGACAAAGTCTCAATAAAACTTTTAAATCCATGCAAAGTTTCGCTGTTCAAAGAATAATGATGCCATTTTCCTGCTTTTCTGTCATTAACCAGACCACATTCACATAAGATTTTCATATGATGAGACAAGGTTGGCTGTGTAATTTCAAATGCCTCTAACAGTTTACAACCACATTTTTCACCGTCAGATAACATTTGAATAATCTGCAAACGATTACTGTCTCCTAATGCCTTACATATTACGGCTATATCTATTGCATTCAATAATTTCACCTCACATTGATATTTATCTATGTTTTTAATATACTATATACATAGATGATTGTCAATGTGTCTATTCAAAAAAACACACCTTCGAATCAAAGATGTGTTTTCAAATCTTATTTAGTACGTAAAATTCATGTATTTCTAACTGTTCGACCTATTGGAATTTATCTAATTCCAACGCTTAAAAACTACAATCTCTGCCGCCGAACCGCCATCTCCGTACTCACAAACCAGCAAGTATCTCTCATCAGCAGTTAAACCATAACATCTTGTACTATTTTTCTTTTCAAGCTGATTAATATAATAGGTTTTATCATTTTCCCAGAATTTTACCATCTGTCCACAAGGCAACGGAAAGTCCAAATTTACAAAACCCCCTTTTCCTTCATGCAGTTCTTTTACCTCTTCCATATCTGTAATCCCTAACTTATTAAATTCCTTGATTAACTGTTCTTTCATGATATTATTCCTCCATATTCTGATTCTCATTGACTAATTCTTTCCGTGCTTTTTACAGGACATAACTCAATATACCCTCTTGTTCCAATCGGTTCTAACTGAATTCGTGGATTCGCATTATCCCAGCAATAGCCAATCTGCTTAGGGTCGTATTTCTTGATAGCCTCCCACACCTGCCCGATTGCCTCTGCAAAATCTTCTTCCTCAAATGGTTCTCCCTGAAACATGATATACTTGCAACTCGGCAATTCAATTACATCAAATCCTTCCGGAACTTCTCCCGAATAGTCCATGGAAACTTCAACTCCCTGCACATATTCCGAAGTATTGGGCTTGATATATTCCTTCGGAAGCCATAAGCATACTGGCTCTCCTCCGATGGATTTAATACTGGTCAACAATCCCCAAACATCACACCCCACTTCTTCGCAATACTTCCAGTACTCTTTTGCTTCCTTACCCCGCTTGATAATCACTTTTCGCCTCGGCTTTTCAATTACCTGAACAAATACACTCTTTACTTCTCTCATAATTGTATCCTTCCTTATCCTTGCATATTTCACACCATAAGGTTTAAAAAGATAAATCGGTCTCGGACACTTTGAATACTCATAGGGATTACAACCAAACTCCTGATA
>JAZNMO010000050.1:0-13043 GCA_045579665.1 Lachnospiraceae bacterium | reverse complement strand
CAATGGCAATTTTAGCTGTCTTATTGTATAATTGCTATTGGATATTTTTTTTAGTAGCATAAAGAGAGTATACCAAAAAATCGCTGTGGTCTCACGACCTCAGCGATTTTTCTTTTATGGGACTTTTTTTACAGCCCCTTCCTTATTTACCTATGAACTTACTCTTCCATCTTCAATCTTAATCTCTCTATCGCAACAGCTTAAAATACTCTTACGATGAGTAATAATCAAACAGGTTGGTTTAGGCTCTAACTGCTGTAATCCCTGTATTACCTTGAGCTCTGTCTGCTCATCCAAAGCAGAGGTTGCTTCATCCAATATCAGAAACGGTGCTTTTCTGATAAATGCTCTTGCAATTGCAAGTCTCTGTGCCTGTCCTTCTGAAATTCCATGACCACGTTCACCAATTACCGTATCTATTCCATTAGGAAGCTCCATTACAAAGTCATATGCTGATGCCAGCTTCAAGGCTTCCACATATTCCTCTTCTGTAGCATCAAGCTTTCCCATGCGAAGATTCTCTCTTATCGTACCACTAAACAAGGTATTCCCTTGCGGAACATACGCAATATACTCTCTCGATCCAGCGTTTGCTTTCTCTATCTCTCCTTTGCTATTACAAAAGCTAATATTACCACGTATATTGCTCATAAATGACATAATCAAACGAATCAAAGTAGTCTTACCAATACCCGACTCACCAATAATCGCTACAAACTCTCCTGGCTTCACTTCTAACGAAACATCTTCCAGAACAGTTTCATTCTCCATATAGCCAAAAGAAACCTTCTCCATCTTCAAGCCAACTTCTGTTGCTTCAATATGCTTTGGCAGCTTCTCCTCTAACGGAATATTCTGAATCTCAATAATTCGTCCTGCCGATGCCAGTACCGATACCACCTTCGGAATCTGCTGTGCCAGCATCAATACGGGTGCCTGCACACGATTCACCAGATTTAAAAAGACCGTCATCGTACCATATGTAATCACACTACGTGAAATCTGTAATGCACCATATGCAAATGCTACAATATAACCTACCTGAAAAGAAAGGGACATGCACGTAGAACTTATCTGTCCCATCTTCGTCTTCTTATATACCCAATGAAATCTTTCGTCTCTTAATTGTGTCAATCTGTTTGCCGAATATTCTTCGTTTGCAAACGACTTAACGACCAAAATATTAGCAAGGCTTTCCTGCATAAAGGAACGATATCTTGACTCTGATTCCTGAACCTTAATCTGTAACCTTTTGAGCTTCTTCCCAAGCCAAAAAGAAGATAATGCAGATACAGGAGCCACAAGCAATGCAAATACTGCTAAAATCGGTGAATAGTAAAATAACGTAAAAAATACCAGTACCAACTCTATTGCTAAAAGGATAATATTCGGAATAACCGTTACTATACCATCTGCAATACTAGTAGCGTCACTGGTAAGTCGTGTCATCAAATCACCTGTATGATAACGCTTTACATCTATCCAATGAGAATTAATAATCTTCTCATATAACTGCTTACGAATACCAAACGAAAACTTTTCATTGAGCATGGTAGAAAATAAAGTTGAAAAAACTGAAATCCCCTGCGCCATTAATGTAAGTCCTAAGTACAAAGCAACCAACATAAGAAAACTGCTTCCTTCTGTTGCACGGTCTATAATGCCCTTTGAAATATGCACCATAGCTAATGATAACACAGTATTCAACAAGCTGATTAGCATCATTAAAGAAATACGACCCAAATAAGGCTTTGCATAGCTTATCAACCATCTAAAATAGGCATATTGGTTCCTTCTGTCCAGCCATAATTTCTTAATCTTATTCATTGATTTCTTTACCTTCTAACTAAATAAACTGTAACTCTCTCATCTTACCTAAGAAGTCCATGACAGCTTTCTCGCATTCTTCCTTAGTAACGTCATATTCTGTTAAAAGCTTCTCAATAATCTGCTCTGGTGTTATCTCACTCTGTAGCATATCCCAAATGTCGTTCCCCACACCTTTAATCATAAAATACTTGCCTGACTCAAAGTCAATCATTACCTTCTCACCAGCAAGGTCTGTAACATTTAATTTCTTACTAATTTTAATTAATTCGTCTCTCTCCATTTTTCCATCCTCTTCACAACAACTACCTCTATATGGCTATCCCATAATATTACATATTACTATAGCATTTCAAATAATGCAATAGTTCATCTTGACACAAAAAATCCTCGAACCAAAGCATTTCGAGGATAAACTGACCTATATATAAAACTTATCTACCACTGCATAACCTTCTCCATTTCCGCCTGTAACAAATAATTCACCACAGCGAAGCCATGCGTGGGCTACCATCTTACCTTCTTCCATCTTACATCCGAGATACAGTGTAGTATGTATCTTTTTACTCTTCAAGAGCTTTTGTGCTGTTAAAGCCCTGACAAGACATTTACTTTCCCATGAAGTCTTAGAACATATACGATTCACAATTCTTGATACCTTCACTGCATAGCGATATGTTTCTATCTCCTCTTTATCAACAGATTCTTTTCCTTCTTCTCCCCAGTACTTTTGCAGATATTTAGGCTTTATCAGCAATAACTGCATACGAAACATTCCCGAATAAATATATGACAAAATCGTTTCTTTCTTATCATGGTTTTTCGTAATAAAATTATAAATCTTTCTAAACATATATTTCCTCACATATATTACAACATTTACGCTCTCAACCTCTGCACATTATATATCATAACTACCAAAATGCCAAGTAAATCGTATTTCCTTTATAAAAATTGCACAATTTTTAGATTCAATTTATATTCAAATAATTTACTAATTCCAAAAGTGTTACACTATGTCATTGTTTGTTTTGCACAAATCAACCACCAAAAACCTTTATTTTTTATTACTTTAACAAATTTTATTGAACAAAATACCAAAATATTTTTTCGTGATTTTATGATGTTGTTCACATAATACCTACAAAATATAATGAACTCGTGACTTTGGTCAAATAAATAATAGGAGGAAAAATACGTGAGAAAATCGCTCAAGAAAATGCTATGCTACCTCACATGCATGGCGCTCACACTCACATCGTTTGCCATTACTCCAGTAATGACAGCGAAAGCAGCGGCAACCACGCCGGAAAGTGGTAACATTTATTACATTAAAAACAAAAACAGCGGATTATATCTGCAGGTGGAGAATGATTCCTCATCCTCCGGTGCAAATGTTGTTCAGGCAACTGGAACAGGTTCCCTTGGACAACGTTGGATACTGGAGCAGAATAGCTCTACTGGCTATTACAGACTTCACCCAGCCACCGATATGACAGGCGGCATTTCTTTGGACGTAGCAAATGGTTCTTCTACAAACGGTACCAATATCCAGATTTGGGAAAACAATGGTGCTACTGCACAGAACTTTGCCATTACAGCTGCAGACAGCAACGGTGGCTACTACATCACCACACAAGTATCTAATTTCACATCCTGCCTCGATGTATCAGGTGCTTCTACGGCATCTGGTGCAAATGTATTGGAATATACGAACAAAGGCAGTGATAATCAGATTTGGTACTTTGAACAGGCTTCTTGGCCAAGCTCATCAAGTAATTCCAGTTCATCCAGTTCGAGCTCATCAAGTTCCTCAAGCTCAAACTATATCAGTGACGGCTGGTATTATATCAAGAATGTACATAGCGGCTTATACATCGACGTTACTAACGGAACCGATGCAAACTGTACAAATGTACAGCAGTGGGCCTATAACGGCTGTTATGCTCAGAAATGGTATGTAACGAATCAGGGAAATAATTACATTACCCTAATGAGTGGTTTATCCAGCGGTAGAATGATGGATGTTTGTGGAAAGAGCACATCGGATGGTGCCAACATCGACGTATATACTGCCAGTGGCGGAAGTAATCAGATTTTCCAAGTCGTACAAAGCTCTACTTCCGGTGCTTACTGCTTATTACCTAAACACGCAGGCGGTTCACAGGCAGTAGATGTATACGGCTGGTCTACCGCTAATGGTGGCAATATCGGTACATGGTCTTATAACGGACTCGCATGCCAGCAGTTTATATTCGAATCTGCAAGCAGTTCTTCAGGTTCTAGTAGTTCTGGTAGTACATCCTCTTCAACAGCAGGTATTGCAAGTAACTATCCTGTACAGGAAATGAATTTCGTAAACTGTTCAGACGGATATAAAGTAACTGCAGGCAGCTTAAATAGCACTGTAACAACAAATTCTACTTCTTCTGATTATAACAATTGGGTAATCCAGAAGGTAGGAAGTGACTATTACAGAATTGTAAACATGGCTACAGGATACGTCTTAGCTCCAAGCGGAAACAGTGCATCCAGTGGTACATCTGTTGTTACAACAGGAAGCTCAAGTACCAATGCTCAGTACTGGAAGATTGTTTCTGTAAAGACTGACTCATGGTCACATGGTTTAAACTATAAAATCGTTAACTATGCAAATACCAATCTTGCATTAACTCTTTCAGGAAGCAGTTATATCCTTTCAACCTATACAGGTTCTGCTTCGCAGTGCTTCCGCTTCAATTCTTACGGTGCAGAAGGCTTTGCCGGCTACTGCAAGGACATGAGTGGGAATGAAAAAGCTTCCGTAATTGGTGGTGTATTAGGTGATGTTGTTACTGTTGATACAGTATCTGAGCTTCAGACCTATGCCTCAGGTTCTACTCCTTATACAATTGTAATTACAGGAAATATTAGCGCAAGCTCGTTAACCAAAGTTACAGTTGGTAAGAATAAGACATTTATCGGTTCTTACAGCAACCATACATTGAATAATATTCATTTCCGCAATATCTCTTCTTCCGGAAATAATATTTATAAGAATATTACCTTTAGTCATGATGTAAGCATCAATGAAAATGATGATATCCAAATGTACATCTCAGATGGTACAAACTTCTGGATGGACCACTGTACATGGACAGGTCATGACATGACTACTGATACTTCTATTCATGCAAATGATACAGATAAGTTCCTTTATGTTGGTTTAAATGCAACCTTCGTAACAGTTAATGGATGCTACTTTGGCGGTCACAAATATGGTCTTATTTTAGGATATCCTGGTGAGGATGGTGCAAGTACATACGATGGGTATCCATGTATGACAATTGCAAACAACTACTTCCATTCAACAGTTACCCGTGCACCAGGCTTAATGCGTTACGGTTATTTCCATTGTTATAATAACTTTGTATATGACTTCAACTTAGGCTACACACCATATACAAACTGTAAAATATACTCAGAAAAGAATTACTTTGATGCTGGTACTTATGCAGGAGCTGTGATTAATGGTTCCGGCAATAACAGCCAATTCCTTAGCACCGGAGACTATAGTGCTTCCTCCATCGGAAGCTTAGGAAGCCTTAGCTGGAGACCTTCAACCAACTACGGCTACGCAACCAGAAACGCATCTGATGCCAGAACATGGGCTATCAACAACTGTGGTTCTAAATCATCAGCACTTGCATACGCAATTGATTAATTATAATCTTTGATTAAAGCCCGCCCATGTTGGGCGAACACAAAAAGGTTCCGACTCATCAATCATCGGAACCTTTCTTTTATTCATAAAATCGGTATGTGACAGAAAAGGAATGACTTCCAAGCTGCTCAAAATTCACCAGCTTCGGATAGATTTCCTGCACCTTAGCTGCAATCTCCTCTACGGAAATTGCACTTCCCATAGAAATAATCAATCCATTTTCTGTACTACACTCTACTGTTTCGATTTGTTCTAACTCTTCCTTATCAATAAAGGTTACTGTATTGTATTCCCTTATTTCGTAGAAAGAAGGATTAATCTCATATCCAGCATTCACAATATAGATGCAATCTAAATCACCATACTGTTTGGCTGTCTGAATCAACTGCCTGGTAGAGCGATACAGATAATACCAATTGTTACCAAACTCTTTTACAGTTGTCAAAAGCAACACAACCGCCAATAGCCAAAACGTTACCTTAGCAGAAAGGAAATATCGAACTCCTACGCACACCCCGCCAACTACTAATATAATGAGCAACGGGTATATGATATGGAAATATCTGTCCGTGGTATATACCGCTACTTTTGCAATGATCAGAAAATAGCCTAAACAGCTTCCAACAAGCATAATCCATGCATATTTCTTCCCATCCTTGGGCTCAGCTTTTATCGGATATGCTCTAAATGCCTTCTTCCATTCCCGTTTTCTCCCTATGAAGGTTAAAATCACGGCAATAAACGCAAATACAACAAAAAGTCCCCCAAACAGTTGTGTATCTACTATGGTATAGCAAACCCTTAATCTCGAGAAAAATACCATCGGCGATAGCTCAGCCAGATTCTGCAAAGTCTCTTCACCTCTATAACCTCCACCAAGGGAGTGTGTCAGCATGTCTGGAAATATTGCAACCGAAACACCGCCTGCAAGACACATAACAAGCACAAAACATATCACTGCTCCCCACTGACGCTTATGTAAAAGATAGATTCCAAAGAATAAGCAGACACAGAATAAATACACTATATAATAATAATGTGTCAATGCCCCCGCCACTGATACTGCAAACAGTGCAATATAGAACGACGGATTACGCTTTTTTAATCCTCTTACCAACAGGAAACTTACCAAGACTGTAAAAAACATCGCCATTACATACATTCGTAAAAATGTAGTCGCTGACAGAACTCCCGACGAAACGATAAAAAAGCAAGATACCAAAAACACTGTCTCCTTCTGACCTGTCAGCTCTCTAGTAAGCATACGTAATATCATAAGTGTTAGCATTGCAAAGAAAATATTCACCCCTGCCGCATACCATTGGCTATAAGTTCCCTGAAATACAGAACATATCGTATGAACCAACGCATAGTATAGAGGCGGATGTACATCCTGACTTTGTTTCTCCCACACATTTTTATAATTAAATTCCTGTCCCTCCTGAACCGTCATACTCTGAAGCCACACCTCCTGCGGCTCCTCATAGGTCTTATTTCTCTCAGGGTTCACGGTAATTGACATATCATAGGTATTATTTGCTAATACATATGTTGACACCTCATCTGTATGGAGATTCTTCTTACCATACATGCATACAAGCAAAATTAACAAAAACCCAATATAAACTCCTATCGGAATTAGCTTTTCAATACTCCTCCAAATTTTCATTTCTTCTTTACCCTATCCTTCTATCCGGCAATATTATCAGTCAAGTAATCCTATTCTTATTCATACTTTTTACCCCACAGGCAAATCCCCTTATTGTCTTTTCCTGTAAGAATCAACGTTGGCTTCCATAGCTCATAATCCCACGCTGGTGAAAGCTGATAAATCTCCTCTACATTTGCATATCTAACTACTAATGTGCTCTCGCTTAACATCTCCCAGGTTATGCGAGTCAACACGCCAAAACATCCTGTACCATCAGCCCGAAGCTCCATCACTGTCGAGTACTGTATTCCTTGAGGTGTTGTCGGTGTTAATCGAATCCTCTCATACTTTCCTACAATGTCCTCTGGTTTTAATGCTGCCAGCTTCTCCCCACTATAAATTTCCGGCGATGCAAGAGGCCAGCCATCCTCAGACCAATACATCTTTCGAACATGCATGGTAGACGGTTCTCCCCCTTTAAAATTCTTCTCTCTAATATGATGCACCAAATACCACTCATTATCAAAGTCATGTAAAACGGAATTATGTCCCGGTGCCATATACTGTGTCCCTTCATGGAACGCATAGCCGCAGGCAATCATGTAGCCAATGCTGTTATCATCATCATTCAAATCGGTCATATCTCTTCCATTATGATCCAGATATGGTCCAAGTACATTCTTACTTCTTGCAACACGAATATTGTAATCACTGCTTAGAGAACCATATGAGCAGAACAAATAGTAATACTCCGTATCAGGATTATAAATAATATACGGCCCCTCTATTGCTCCATCACACCAACGAGGTCTTCTGGCTATACATTTTCCAAAGCCTTCTTCCGCTGCAAAGCCTGTCTCTTTGTCCAATTCCAGTATATGTATGCCCCCCCAGAAAGAACCGTATACCATATACTGTCTGCCATTCTCTACATCCTCGATAATATTGGCATCTATCGCATTTAACGGACAGCTTGCATCCGTCTTAACCACTGCTCCCTTAGGCACAAATGAACCTTCTGCCTTATCTGATACTGCAAGATAAATACAGGACTGCTGCACACCAAAGGAAGAATTGGAGCAATATAAACGATACTCATTTCCCACCTTTACAATGTCAGGTGCCCATATATGCTTTGTTCCAACATGTGCCTGCGAATCTGCTGACGGCTCATCCGTAATCTTGCCTATTCTCTCCCACTCAATTAAATCCTTCGAACGAAGTCCATCTGCTCCCGTACCATATACAAAGTAATCTCCTGTCACCGGATCATGATAAATTGCAGGATCATGGGTAAACCACAAAGATTCTTTAGGCATTGGTTCCTGCTCCTTACCAGGCTTATGTATTGGTTTTGCTATCGGTTTCTTTGGTTCTTTTGGAAAGATAATGTTAGATTTCATACCTACTAATTCTCCTATTATGTAAACATTGACTTCGTTTTTTTATGATTATATAATTAATGTTATCTTTTATGAAAGGAAATCACATATGAAAAATACAACTTCTAAATTGTTATCTCGCATCCCATTGCTACTTATTTGTACCTATATGGGAGTATTTATAGTCTCTCTTACGATTGCTGTTTTTACACAGGCACCACGTGAATTACGTGATGCTGCAAATGTATCTTTTGCAACACAAATTGCCAACTTACAGAATCCATATTCTATCAATTCAACCTCTGAATTTATAGAATCTATCAATGTATATCCTCCATTAAATATGATATTCGCAGCAGTTATCTATAAGATTAGTCATTTTAATCTATATAATATCTTCTATGCTCTTGACTATATCTACATAATGCTAACTGCATTTGCAATAACTTATTATGTCAAAAAGGAGTATCATACGTCAGCCACTTTAACAGCTTTAACATTTGCAATTTCCTTAACTCTTGGTTGGAGGATAGATTTTATATCAACAATCCCCGACCACTTGGGTATGCTTATATGTGTTGTTTTATTGCTTGCGGTTCATAAAAATAAATCCTTATTCCTGCAAGCCCTCTTAACTACACTTACCTTCTACAGCAAGCAGTACTTTTTGGCAATTGCTGCCCCAGTTTTTATTTACTACTGCATTACAGATAGAAACAAAGCCATAAAATATTTTATATATACTGCAGTTTTAGGCTTAACATCCGTATTTATTGTACATTGCTTATGCCCATCGTTCTCTATCCAAATCCTTTTTTTCATGTTTGCCGAAAACGAAGGAATCAATATGGATAAAATTTTATATTCCGGAAAACAAATGTTTTTAGCATTTGCCACATACGGAGTGTATAGCCTCTGTATTTTCTTGAAATATGCTCACGCAATATTGCTTCGTATAAAAAAGAAAATATGCACACCGCTTACTGTCTTTGATATAAACAACATTTTAATGTTTTTTATTCTCTTATATCTGGGAACTAATAAAGGTGCTTTTCTCTCATATCATCTAACCTTATTAATTCCTTGCTTTATTATTAGCGGAACTGAAGTATTAACGAAAGCATGTAACAACATACGTAAAAGTTTGCAGCTACCTTTGCACTATATGATATGTATACTTTCACTTTTCTTAGTGTTATATAAATATCATCTTCCTTATATACAAACACAAGAAGACCAAAATGCCTATACTCGCCTAAAAAATATAATAACCGAATATGAAGGTACTAAATATCTTACTCCGCAATTAGGATACATAGCCCATGTGAATGCTATGCCACTATCTGAAAACGGTCATGCCGAGTATCTTATAACCTTAGCTGATTCAAAAATAATCAAAACACCTATAGATATTAATAATGTTTCTAAAGTTTTTCCTTATATGAACACTATATATGATTATTCGATATCACGAAAAGCAAATATAATCAGTGCAATACAAAACAAAGAATACTCACTCATCACACAGTACAATGGCTCACACAAAATATATAACTTTGATATAACTGAATACTACAAATGTATTGAACAGATTAATGTTCAGACAGGTATTCAAACATTTACTATAGACATCTATATTCCAAAATAATCTTATATTTTTCTAAACCGTATCATATCACTATGATTGCGGTTTTTTTATATTTATTTTTCAAACAATTGAAGGGTTTCTTTCATTTTCTTATTCTTACTGTTTTCTTCAATATAAAATGCAATTTTTTATTGCACGAATTGCATTTGTTTCCTATAAACAAATATAAAGTATATGGACTCAGTAACTGCCGTAATTGTCCACGAAAAAACGTAAAGAAGATACAATGACGGTATCGTTTTGAAATAGGCAAATACTGTATATACCCATATTACTCGAAATACACAGGACCCCATAATCACAATTATCGTTGGAATAACACTCTTCCCTAATCCTCTACATGCAGCTATAGATGCATCCATAAATGCTGAAATACCGTAAGAAAATCCCATGATCGTAAGGCGCTTCATTCCAGCCTCTATTACTACAGCATCCTTAGTAAAAAGTGCAAGGAAGGTTTCTCCAAACGCTACTAACGATAATCCCATTATCGTTCCAATTCCAAAAGAATATGCCAAGCTGATAAAATAACTTTTTAATACTCTATCCTTCTTCTTAGCTCCATAATTCTGGCTCATGAAGCTGGAGCAGGCTGTATAAAATGCTGCCATCACATCATATACCAATGCGTCGGCATTAGCTGCTGCTGAGTTCCCTTCTACCATAACTGCATCAAAGGAATTTACACCAACCTGAACAAACAGATTTGCTACTTGAAATATCGCATATTGCAAAGAGGAAGGAATACCAATCGTAAGAATGGATTGCACCTTATCTCTATGAAATCGAAGCTTTCTAAAATCTAACCCATATATATCCTTAACCTTAAGCAAGGATAACAAAATCAATACAGCTGATATATACTGTGAAATAACACTTGCTATGGCAACACCGGCAACATCCATATGAAATCCAATTACTAAAATCAAGTTTAAAATGACATTCACAACACCGGCTATCGTAAGATATACCAAAGGCTTTCTTGTCTCTCCTACTGCACTATAAACACCATTACCGAAATTATACAATGCAAGTGCCGGCATACCTATAAAATATATCCTTAAATACTTCACAGCCCCTTCTATCAACTCTTCCTTTGTATTTAATAGCTGCAGAATATCTCTCGAATAAATAACGCCAGTTATCATCAGTAATACGCCAAGTGCCAGGCACACCAACGCAGATGTATGCACCGTCTCCATAACTTCTTTTGGCTTCTTTGCACCATAATGCAACGCTACCAAAACATTTACGCCGCAAGACATACCTATTAAACTTCCCGTAAACAATGCTACCAATGTAGAAGTCGAACCTACGGCCCCTAAAGCCGAGGAACCGGCAAACTGTCCCACTACTGCAACATCTGCCATATTGAATAACACCTGTAATACATTGGAAAGCATTAATGGAACGCTGAATAATAAAATACGTTTCCACAAATTCCCCTGGGTTAAATCGTTTTTATTCATGCTAATCTTCCTCGATAACCTGAATCTCCATGTAATCAAATTCAATATCTTCGATAAAGCTATCTGCACGGAACCTTGCTTTATCGTGTTTCTTAAACTCTTGTATCGTTGATTCCAGCCATATCGGTTTCCCTAAATCAAATTGATAACACACGTCATCTATTGCCCGAAAAACCTTATGCGTTCTTGTATCCTTACTATCATCACAGATTACGGTATCCTTTAACATTCTATTATCTTTAAAAAGCTTTGCCCATAAACGGAACATCCTTCTACCTCTCTTATGCCTGTATTTCTGTCGCTCCTATAAGTTACTTCTTTTCACATCAAATGCGCTCATTTATAAAAAGTATATCATAAAACATATAGTTCTAACATATATATTTTCTTAGCGGGTTATTTTATCCTCTATCTACCGCAATCATTTTTACCAACGAACCTAAATTATTTATAAACTTTTTGTTTATTTTTAACATAAATATGAAAAAGTATGTTAGAATGAGGTTGATAGAATGATTACACAAATCAATCTACCAAAGGAGAGAGTTAAAATGGAATATAAGTTAAATACAAATTCAGAAGTAGATAGTTGGAAAGAAGTTATCCTTGTATATAATTCTGCTCTGAAGGAAATAGGTACAAAACTGGAAATCTTAAACGATGAGTTCCAGCATGTGCATAGATACAATCCGATTGAACATATTAAATCACGAATTAAAACATCAGAGAGTATTGTTAAAAAGCTAAAAAAGAATGGCTATGAATCTACCATTGAAAATATGGTGAAATACGTTAATGACATCGCCGGCATCAGAATTATCTGCTCCTTTACGACTGATATCTACCGCATCGCCGAGATGCTAACCAACCAAACAGATATCAAGGTACTTTCCGTAAAGGACTATATTAAGAATCCAAAAGCTAGCGGCTACAAGAGTTACCACATGATTGTTTCTATTCCGATTTATCTTTCGGACAGAATCGTGGATGCCAAGGTTGAGATTCAGATTCGTACAGTAGCTATGGATTTCTGGGCAAGCTTAGAGCACAAGATTCACTACAAATTCGAAGGAAATGCTCCCGAATACATTAAGGATGATTTATTCGAATGTGCCAAGATGGTGTCTGAATTGGATGCTAAGATGCTATCTCTTAACGAAGAGATACAACAGATTGAAAAAGAGATGCTGGAAAAAGGCAATTTGTAAACGAATATTAACATTTAAAAAGCACGCAATTAGGGTTGCGTGCTTTTTGGTTCTTTATGCTACATATAAGAACATAAAGATAAAGTGACAGATACTCCCAGCCATTACAAATAAATGGAATATCTCATGAGAGCCAAAATTTTTATGAATCGAAT
>JAZNMO010000049.1:0-10826 GCA_045579665.1 Lachnospiraceae bacterium | reverse complement strand
AAGTAATGTTTCAGTATCTTACATCTAAACTAAAAAGGCACCTTTCAAAAAAAGAGATAGGTATCTTGGACATCCAAGATATCTATCTCGATTATTAGCTAGGGACTGCTTTTGCGCTGAGTGCTTTTTCACAGCCCCTTTTTTCGATTTAGGAATTTGTGTCATGTACATATCCCTCATCATCAATTTTTATATTTATCGAAAGCTTTTCTTCAAAGTCAAATATTTTTCGTCTTGTAGTGACATCGTCGGCATAGACAGTCTGGCACCCTGTTTGAGTGGCTGGTACGAAACGTACTCCGCTGATTTCTTTAGAAGTAGTATCGATTTCCAATTCGTAAATGCCTGTATACATAGTTTTGGCATTGAACCAGAAGTTTCCAAGATTATACATAATAGGCTTGCCTTTGTAGTATTCCATCCCCTGAAGCACATGTGCGTGAGAGCCGATAATGGCGTCAGCGCCTGCGTCAATCATCTGGCGTGCAAGAATACGCTGGGATTCAGTCAAATAGTTGGAGCTTTCTGTACCCCAGTGAACATTTGCAATGACAATATCGGCATTCTGAGATGCCTGCTCAATCACATCAAGAAATAGTGTCATATCGTAACAGCGAAGAATACCTGGTGTGGTATCCGTTGCCTGTGGAGTCATTTTGTACTTTTCAGCCTGACTGGCAGCAACATAAGCAATAATCAAGTCCTCATATACATAATAGTATGGCTGAATGGCCTCATGAATATTTTTACCGGCACCTACATATGCAATATCGGCATCCTGTAAGGTGTCTAAAGTATCAATCAATGAATCAGCCCCATAATCATAGACATGATTATTGGCAAGTAGCATAATATCTGCACCTAATTCTTTGAGAACTTCAACTCTTGAAGGATTTGCTCTAAAGGTCCATGCCTTTCCTTTGAGTGCTGAGCCGCGTGTGCTATAAGTAAATTCGTTGTTTGGCATGAAAATATCGGCACTCTGCATGATTTCAATTAGCTCTGGCGAGATACATTCATAGATGTTCCCTTTTTTGCTGTCAAGAAACTTGGTGGTTGGCCAGCCTTCGGAAAGATTCATGTCTCCTACAAAGGCAAGCTTTAAGTTATCAGGCTGTGGAAGAATCTGAACGACTCTGTCTGAAAAATAGGTTTTTGTAGTTGCAACAGGCTCTTCTTCAATAACGGCTTCTTCGGCAGCATTCACATTAAGTGGTAGCAGCAGAGTTAGAATGAGACTGTATAGCAGTAGTCCGGAAAGTGATTTTTGGAAATGATTCTTTAATCTGTTCATATTGTTTCGGTCTTAATCATGGTTAAGACGCTCCCCCTTTTTATCTTGGTGCACGAAATGCACTAAGATAATTATAGCAAAAGTGGCACACAATTCATAGAAAAGATTGAAAAATAAGTGTTCATAATATGGCAAAAAAAAGGAAGTTAGTGATAAGAGCAACAGGTTGCGCAAAAAATCCTGTTTTTTTGTTCAATCTGTATGAAATGAAAATCAGAATAACGTTTTTCTGTCAATTGCGCACAAAAGCCTTAGCATGCTAAACTGATAACATGAACAACCGATTGCGCAAATTCTGCAACTATTTATACAAATAGGACAAAAAGCCTAATTTTTATGGGAGTGAACAGAGCGCACAATATAGGGAGGCAGATTGAGGCTTCGTAAGAGGGGAGTCAATCTGAATTAATAATAGGGAGGTTTATGGATATGAAGAAAAGAGTGAAGGCACGTCTGTTGGCGGTATTGATGTCGGCAGAACTGGTAGTATCTCAATTTTCCGGTTATGGAGTGTCAGCAGTTTGGGCTGAGGCAACACAGGTGACTGTTGATAACGGTAATTTTGAGAGTGGCGATGCTACAAACTGGACAATTAACTGGAGTTCATGGGACAATGGAACTTCATGGACTGTGAAAACAGATGAGTGGATGACGAATAACGCATCAACATTTCTTAATATTTATAATGGAAATAGTGATGTGAATTATTTCGAGGCTTACACAACAGTAAATGATATCAAGGCAGGCACTTATACAGCAAGTGCAAGCTTTGAAGGAATGGAAGCAAGTACAGAGCTTAAGGTTTCGCTTGTACAGAATGATGCTGAGAAGGCGGTTAGTGGTACTTTAACAACTACCGGCTACAATAGCTGGACTACATTATCTACAGCAGAGACTGATCTTGCGGCAGGAAGCTGTACTATTAAGATTTCGGGTAATGCTCCTGCTTTATACTGGGGTGACTTAGATAATGTGACACTTACTTGCGTAGCGGAGGCGGCTCCTGTAGAGACAGAGACACCGGTGGAGACAGAGACGCCAGTGGAGACAGAGACACCTATGGAGACAGAGACACCTGTAGAAACAGAGACGCCAGTGGAGACAGAGACACCAGTGGAGACAGAGACACCAGTGGAGACAGAGACACCAGTGGAGACAGAGACACCGGTGGAGACAGAGACACCTATGGAAACAGAGACTGATGCAGCAGAAGAGTCTACAGAGGTAGAGAGTTCAACAGAGGAGCCTATGCTTCCTGAGTACAGTGCGGAGGACTTTGTAGAGGTATCTTTAACAAATGGTGGATTCGAGACAGATACAGAAGCAACAGGCTGGACAGTTTCATTAGCTTCTTATGATTCAGAGTCAACATGGGCTGTACAGACAGATACATGGGCAAGCAATAATACAACTCAGCTTTTACATATTTATAATGGAACTGCAGATGCAAATGCATTTTCTGCTTCTTATTCGGTAACAGGACTTGAGTCTGGCGTATACTATGCGAGTGTTGAAGCTGCGGGTATGGAAACTGCAAGTGGACTTACATTAGCACTTGTAGATGGTAACGGAGTTGAGCTTGCAAAGACAGGCGAGATTACAACAACGGGCTGGGATAGCTGGACAACAGCTGCTACAGAGTATGTAGAAGTAACAACAGACAGCTTAACTATAGTAGTATCCGGAAATCTTCCTACAGGCTACTGGGGAGATATCGATAATCTGAAGCTTTATGTAGTAGGCGAGGCATCAGATGATACAGATGATTCAGAGGATGAGACTGAGGTAGAGATACCTGAGGCAGACATTTATGTAGAAAAGATTGAGAACCTTAGTGCGGATTTCATTAAGGGTGTTGATGCATCTTCACTTCTTGCAAACGAGGAGAGCGGTGCAGTATATTATGACAAGAACGGTAATGTAGCAGATGCATTCCAGGTAATGGCAGATTCAGGTGTTAACTATGCAAGAATCCGTGTATGGAATAACCCATACGATGCAAATGGTAATGGCTACGGCGGCGGAAACAACGACGTGGCAGCAGCGATTGAAATGGGTAAGCGTGCAACTGATGCAGGAATGAAGGTTCTTATCGATTTCCATTACTCTGACTTCTGGGCAGACCCAAGTAAGCAGGATGCGCCAAAGGCATGGGCAGGTATGTCCCTTGATGAGAAGGCAGATGCGCTTTATGACTTTACTTATGATAGCTTAACACAAATTATTGAAGCAGGCGTAGATGTAGGTATGGTACAGGTTGGTAACGAGACAACCAATGCATTCTGTGGAGAGTCTTCATGGGCTAACAGATGTACTTTATTTAACGCAGGTAGTGCAGCTATCCGTGCAATTGATGAAGATATTTTAGTTGCGATTCATTTTACAAATCCTGAGCGTTCAGGTAATTATGCAAACTTTGCAAAGCAGCTTAACACATATAGTGTAGATTATGATGTATTTGCTTCTTCATACTATTCCTTCTGGCATGGTACTATGGAGAACTTAACAAGTGTTCTTAAGAATGTGGCAGATACTTATGGCAAGAAGGTATTAGTAGCAGAGACTTCATATGCTTATACAATGGAAGAGGGCGATGGCCATGGAAATACGATTGATTTAGAGTCAGAATTAACCGATGGTTATCCTGCAACTGTTCAGGGACAGGCAAATCTTGTTCGTGACGTAATGGCAGCAGTAGCTAATATTGGTGAGGCAGGACTTGGTGTATTCTACTGGGAGCCGGCATGGATTCCTGTTCAGGTATATAATGCAGATGCTGAGAACGCAGCAGAGGTCTTAGCAGAGAACAAGGTTCTTTGGGAGAAATATGGTTCAGGCTGGGCAAGCAGCTATGCAGCAGAGTATGACCCTGATGATGCAGGTGTTTGGTATGGTGGTAGTGCATGGGATAATCAGGCAATGTTCGACTTCTACGGACATCCACTTTCATCCTTAGATGTATTCAACTATGTTGGGACAGGTACAAAAGCACCAATCACAGTAGAAACAGTAGTGGCTGCAACAGCAACAGCTTATGAAGGAGAGACAGTTTCATTACCTGAGACCGTTTCAGTATATTTAACAGACGGAACAACATTAACTCCAAATGTAACTTGGAATGCAGAACAGGTTACAGCATTAGTAGGTGCAGCATGTGGAACATATACAATCAATGGTACAGTTACAGTAATGGAGCAGGCTTATGATGTAACATGTACAGTGACAATTAAGGCAACTAACTATGTAGCAAACTACAGCTTTGAGGATGATGACAGAAGTATGTGGAATGTAGTTACTACAGAGGGATATACAGCATGTACAAAGTATCAGAACAAGGCAGCAGATGCTTTAACAGGTGATATTGCAGTTCATTTCTGGTGTGCAAACGAAGTTGATTTCACAGTAAGCCAGACGATTACCGGTCTTGCAAGTGGTGTATATAGCTTTAGTGCAGGTATCCAGGGCGGTGATGCAACAGAGCAGAATATATATATATTTGCAACGAATGCCAATACAGAGTATAAGGCAGATATGACTGTTACAAGCTGGGCTAATTGGGATACACCAGTAATTGAGAATATTGTAATCAATGAGGGTGACGAACTTGTAATTGGTGCACATGTTGGCGCAAGCGCAGGTGCATGGGGAACATTAGATGACTTTATATTGAACAGAGTAGGCGACTTACCTGAGGTGCCTGATACAGAGGAATCGACAGAGGTAGAGAGCTCAACAGAAGAAGAGTCAACAGAAGTAGAGAGTTCAACAGAGGTTGAGTCATCAACAGAAGAAGAGTCATCAGAGGTTGAGTCATCAACAGAAGAAGAGTCAACAGAGGCTGAGTCATCAACAGAAGAAGAGTCAACAGAGGCTGAGCCATCAACAGAAGAAGAATCAACAGAGGCTGAGCCATCAACAGAAGAAGAATCAACAGAGGCTGAAAGTTCATCAGAAGGAACAAGCGAGGAAGAGTCTGCTACAACTACACAGCCAAGCAGTAAGCCTTCATCTTCAACTACAAAAGCACCGTCTCCTAGTGCAATTGTTATTGAGGAGAATAAGACACCACTTGCAGAGACAGTAACAGAAGCATTAGATGCAGTGCAGGTAGTTTTGTCACAAACAGACGCTATGCTTAAGGTTTCTGTATTACAGAAGTATTTCGGTACAGGTATGCTTATAAATGCACATCTTGGTAATGGTGTGGGATTTAGTGTGAATGCAAATGACTTGGTAGCAGATATGAATCTTAGTGTTTCATATGAGACAGTAGAGAATTTTGCAGATGGCTTCCATACAGTAAGCATTAAGCCTGAGGTTGTGACAAAGTTAGGCGTTTCTATCGGTATTCATTCACATGTAGGAGCTGAGTATGCAGGTAAGACAGCTTATATCTTTACATGGAATGCATTAACAGGAACATTTGAGACAAAGCTTGTTACAACAGTTAATGAAATCGGTAATGTTGGATTCTTTACAGAGGAATTAACAGACGTAATGATTTTGGTAGAAAAATAAATATTAGCATTTGTTTCACGCAGCAGATGTATTACGGGGCTATCCAAGTACGGGTAGCCCCATTTTTATGGAAGGAAATATTGGCTAATCACTTTTTGTATAGTATCGGGATTAAGAGGATTCTCAGAAGTTTCGTAAGTTGTAATAAGATTGATAGTTGGAAAAATGCCATGTGAAACGTAGAGCTGTTGCTTCGAAAAGGCATTTTGAGAATATTTAGAGTTATCCATTAATCCGAAGTGTTCCCAGTAATAAGTTTCACCTGTAAGGGGATGGCGGATTGTAAAGTCAGGATATACGGTAATGCTTCCAAGCTGTAAGGCACATTCATATCGGAATGGAATCTGGTGTAGATGAAGATATGTGTGAATCATGGCTTCTGATTTCGAACGTACATAAGTATTGGATGTAGTTTTAATGGTTAGCTGTTCGGGATATTGGAGGTTTCGTTCATAAGGGGAGTTCATCCATTCATATAAGCTTTGGTCTTGAGGAGTAAAGTGTGGTGCTAGAAGTTCTTGATAGTTTGTATCAGAGAGGAGTTTTTCTACCTTGCTTGGTGTTTTGGGCTGGTGTCTAATATAGAAGCTAAGTGCAGTTCTTTCTTTTTCAAGCTCTTGTAGTTTGTATGTCAGGTATTTCTTATATGCCAGTTGTTCTGCCAAAATGTAATTTTTCTTGGGCAAGTGTGAGAGCGTATTACCCACTTTGACATACCATGTCGTATATTTTCCATTATGTGAGCAAATCAACTTTCCTTCAGGATAAGTCGTAAGTTGTTTCTTGATTTGATTAATTTCGGTATCAAGTTTTTCATATTTTCTTAGAATTTGTTTTGTGATAATAGTATCCTCCTTTTTAATAATTGGTGTTTGGATTAGGGCTTGAAAGTAAGCAGATATATTAGATATGTGAGTGAACATAAAAATAATAAGAAAAACATAGGAAGTAGTCAAGTGAAATGTAAAAAAATCAATGCCTAAAAGTGTGTTCGGTTGATAAGAAGATTTGCGGGGGGATACCGCAAGACATGGATTGTATATATAGAGAAAAAATATTGTTTTATATACAAAAAATGACAAAAATAGGGCTGTTTTACACTATAAAAAGGTTTGATTGTATATATAGAAAAAAAGTGTAGAAATGTATACATAAAATAAAAGAAATTCTGTATATAAAGTGGTTATTTTTTTCTATATATACAAAAAAGTTAGAAGATATACGATAAAGGTCGTAAAAAGGTGGGGAAATTGTATATAACAAGATAGAAATTTTGTATATATACAAAATGGTGTCAACTGGGAGAGGTTTTGAAATAAAGCTAGTACATTAGGGGAGGAGACTTTAATAGAAACAGTAAGAGAAGATGTGAAGAATTGAATTAAATAGTAACATAGATAATGTTAATTAATAAAATAAATGTGTTGTGAGAGCAAAAACTATAAATATATGAGAAAATAAGATAGATTCTAAAATCAAAATATGTCATGATAGGGGAGGAGAGATATAAGATAATAAGAAAGGTAGAAATAGCAAAGAAATGCAGAAGGGAATAAGAGAGAGGGATAATAGAATAAAGTGTATCATGTATAAACATGTGGTATTTATGATAATCATGGTATGCATGAGTGCCGGATGTAGTAAGCAGGAAGAGCTTCAGAAGGAGCAGATAGAGATACAGGATGCAACTGAGATAGGAATAGGACAGGGGAGTCAGAAAACAGATGGGAAGAATAGTTTGCTGTCGGAAGCAGAGCTTTTGGAATATTTCAATGAGCAAAACATAAGCCAGATGGCACCAAGGAAAAATATTTATGACACATTGAATGTAGCAACCTATGTAACGAAGATAGATGATACATATTATATAGCGGATTGCTATCATAATCAGATTATCTACAGTGATGATATAAAAGCGCCGCTTACAGAATGGCAGGTGCTGACAGATAACGTACATTATGCCCATACGATTGCAAGTGATGGCAGAACGCTGGTGATAGATGATACGGAGAATAACAGAGTACTAACCTTTGTAAAGACAAAGCAGGGATATTATGATGCAGGAATACTTGAGAATATAGGTATGAAGCCACACTTTACTTATTATGATGAGGAGAGAGGATGGTTCATGATATGGAGTTCTATTACAGGTGAAATGTATTATCTTGATTATAATGAAGTGGGTACGCAGCTTGAGATAGACCATATTAGTAAGGTGGATGAGTTGTTTGGTGTGTATGTACGCTCGTTTTCGGTGATAGGAGATAGTGTTTATTTTGTATCCGGTCATAATAATCAGAAGATTATTAAGGTGAATGCAGATGCATTGGCACAGGGAGCAGTGGAAATCGAGGATAGTTATGTTGTAACACCTGAGATAGCAGGAATGGTGCAATTGGTAAAGCTACAGGACTATTATTATCTTTCTATATCAACAGACAATCAGGAGAAGCAGGAGTACGCAACATGGATTCGGACAAAGGATTTGAATACTTTGGCAATAGGTGAATATGAGGATGTATATGAGAAACTGGGAGTTGCCAAGGGAACACCGTATTACATTACGGAAATAGAGGGGCGTTATTATATGGCGCATCATAGAACAGCAGAGAACCTGATAGGCTTTGATGTAGTGGATAATAAGATTTGCAATGTGGAAATACTACACTAAAATCTTTGTGTAGATTGCATAAGTACAAAAACTTTGTTATGATAAGGAATGTATGAGTAGTTTACAGAAAGTGTAGTAGACAACCTGCTGCACTTGATAAAGCATAAATGTAAGCCTGTGTATGAGACAGGTAGAGAAAGGCATGGTAGTAAAATGAGCTGGGAAAATAATGTGCGAAGAGTTGTACCATATGTGGCAGGAGAACAGCCAAAGGATAATAAGGTAATTAAGCTGAATACAAATGAGTGTCCGTATCCTCCGGCGCCGGGTGTAGCAGATGTGTTACATCAGTTTGATGAGGATGTACTTAGAAAATATCCTGACCCTGACGTGGCAGCATTACGTGAGGTGCTTGCAAAGCGTTATCAGGTAAAACCGGAGCAGGTATTTGTTGGAGTTGGTTCGGATGATGTATTGGCGATGGCATTCCTGACATTTTTCAATTCAGATAAGCCGATTATCTTCCCGGATATTACATATTCATTCTATGATGTATGGGCTGATTTATATAGAATTCCATATAAGATGCAGGCTTTGGATGAGAATTTCCACATTAAGAAAGAGGATTATTTCAAGGAGAATGGTGGTGTGGTCATCGCTAACCCGAATGCACCAACAGGAATCGAGGCACCGCTTTCGGAGATAGAAGAGATTATCGCTGCAAATCAGGATGTGGTTGTGATTGTGGATGAAGCATATGTAGATTTTGGTGGAACAAGTGCGGTTTCATTATTAGATAAATATGAGAATCTTTTAGTAGTGCAGACCTTCTCTAAGTCACGTTCCATGGCCGGTATGCGTATCGGCTTTGCAATCGGTAATGAGAAGCTGATTCAGTACTTAAATGATGCGAAATTCTCTTTCAATTCTTATACCATGAATGCGACATCCATTGTAGCAGGTGTGGCTTCCGTAGAAGATGAGGCATATTTCCAGGAGATTACTGGAAAGGTTGTTGCAACAAGAGAGAGATTCCGTAAGGAACTAGAGGCGCTTGGATTTGAGTGCACGGATTCTAAGACAAACTTCCTGTTTGCAAAGCATGGCAGTAGGTCAGGCCAGGAGATTTTTGATGCGTTGAGAGCAAATAATATCTATGTAAGACATTGGAATAAACCAAGAATTAGCGAGTACCTTCGTATCTCTATAGGAACAGATGAAGAGATGGATGAGGTTATTGCATTTTTAAAGGAGTATTTGGGGAAATAAGCGGGGAAGACCGCTAGAGTATATCTGCATAAGCAGGTGTGAGAAAGGTGAGGTAAATAACAAATGAAGGAATTTATTTTAAACATTTTTAGAGGAATGGTAATTGGTTTGTCAAATGTTATTCCGGGAGTAAGCGGTGGAACCATGATGGTTTCTATGGGAATCTATGACAAGTTAATTCTCGTGTTGACACATTTTATTAAGAAGTTTAAAGAGGCAGTTGCATTAGTGCTTCCGCTTGGTATTGGTATGGTTTTGGCAATTGCATTATTTTCAAAGCTGTTTTCAGAGATTTTCTTTCCTAAGTTTCCATTACAGACCAATCTCTTCTTTATAGGTCTGATTATCGGTGGACTTCCGGTTATTTATAAGAAAGTAAAGGGCAAGAAGACAGGCTTTGGATGTATGCTGGCATTTGCTGCTTTCTTTGTACTTGTAGTTGGTATGGCTTTAATGGGTGAGGGCGTTGATGCAGGTGCAGACGTATCATTAAGCCTCATTAACATGATTAAGCTTTTCTTTGCAGGGGTTATTGCAGCTGCAACTATGGTAATTCCTGGTGTCAGCGGTTCTATGGTAATGATGATTATTGGTTATTACAATACAATCATTGATACAATTAATGCAATGATTGATGCACTTTTGGCATTTGATATTGCAGCGATTTTGAACTGCTGTACAGTATTGGTTCCTTTTGGTATTGGTGCAGTTGTTGGTATTGTGGCAGTTGCTAAGTTTATTGAGTTTGTATTAAAGAAATACAGCCAGATTGCTTACTGGGCAATTATTGGTTTGATTGTAGCTTCTCCATTTGCAATTATTATTATGATGGAGAGTATTACATTTACAGTAGTTAATGTACTTACCGGTATTGTAATGCTTGCAGTAGGAATTTTTATTGCAATGAAGTTAGGTGGCGAATAAAAAAGAAAACGGACTGTTTTCTTTGCGGGTCGAGAGATAAGGTAAGGTGATATTGTGGACGCATATACAGATTTTGCGAGTGTGTATGACAACTTTATGGACGAGACACCCTATGAGCAGTGGTGTGAGAATATTCTGACAGTGCTGCATGAGTACGATATACGGGACGGACTGGTGTTGGAGCTTGGTTGTGGTACGGGAAGTATGACA
>JAZNMO010000048.1:0-2547 GCA_045579665.1 Lachnospiraceae bacterium | reverse complement strand
ATTTGATTTGTATGTAATCTTCATATACGATAACTCTGTCTACCAATGACTCAATCAGTTGTTTGGTGTTAGATAGAGTTTTGTTTTTTAGCATCTTTTGTGCATGCCATAAGGTGTACTCAATATCACTTTGGGATACAGACGAGGTTTTTTGTGTCTGTTCCAGCTTTCTAAGTTCGCTTTGCAGATTTGCCTTTTCTTCTTCCATTTTTTCTAACTTCTCAAACAAGGCTTCTGTACGCTTTTTAATCATCATGGTTATCAGGTACTCCATATCTCCCTCGAGATTTTTAATCTTCTTCTCCAAGACTGTCTTTTTCCCATTTAACTCATCATTACACATTTCTTTGAAGCCGTTGTAATATTCTGTAAGCTTTTCCAACAGTGTATCATCGAAAACATTTTCCGCTATCTTATCAAGTACAATTTTTTCAAGAACATCCCGATGCACATCTCTTGCATCACAACCATTTTTGCCTTTTCTCTTTTTTAGATTACAAACATACTTTACCAATACATTTGACCGTCTTTTATCCGCTCGTCTGTCACCTATATAGGGACTACCGCATTTCCCACAGAAGATTTTCCCTGATAGCAGATATTCTTCAATATGCCTATGCCCATGGAATTTCTTTTTATTCGTGGCGAGTTTTTGTTGGATATATAGGAAATCGTCTTTACTCACAATCGGCGGGACTCCATTCTCAATCTTAATCCATTCCTCCTCTGGCTTATAGGCATGTCCATTTCTTGTTCCGTCAGTACTTTTCTCTGCCGACTTATTATAAACATAAGTCCCCATATACTTTTCATTGGAAAGTATTGACACAAATGAATTGGTCGAGAAGGTATTTCCTTTTTTAGTACGATAACCTTTTGCATTCAGTTCATTGGCAATTTGCAAATATCCGTAGCCTTCAATATATCTTTGAAATATAAGCCTTACTGCCTCTGCTTCATGTTCATTAATCACAAGCAATTTTGTTTCCGGATCTACATCATATCCAAGGGGAGGTTGTCCGCCCGTGTGCTTACACTTGTAGGCGTTTTCTTTTTTCCCTTTTTCAACTTCTCTTGCAAGATTGAGTGAATAATATTCAGCCATTGCATCTAGCACCGATTCGGTGATAATGCTTTCTGGTGAATCAAAATCCAACTGTTCTGTCACACTGAACAGCGATACTCCATACTTTTTTAGTTCCATCTTATATCCCAAACTATCAATACGATTTCTTGCAAACCTGTCCAGCTTGTGCACAAGCACAAGCTGGAATTCTCTTTTGTGGGCATCCGCTATCATTCGTTGAAATTCCGGTCTTTTATCTGTCGTCGCAGATTTTGCCCTATCTGCATATTCTCTGAGGATAACAATGCCGTTACGGTCCGCAAACTCTTTTGTTGCTCTCATTTGAGCATCAATACTTTCCTCCCTTTGCAGGTCGGAACTAAATCTCGCATAAATTACCGCCTTTACAACACCGTATTTCGCCCTTAATTTTTCAATAAGATTCATTCCCATTCATCCTTTCTCTATAGTAAATTGATTTATGTGAAATTTGCGGTAAACATTTTGTTGCCTCAAAACGTTTATACAGTTCTTCTATGCTCTGTATTACTAATTTAATCGGCACACCGCTGAAAAGGTTATGTTTCCCATATTCCACTACTATTTTCATAGTACCACTCCAATCATACCTTAATTATTTTATAAGTCCATTCATCAATACCAACAAAAGATTGTTGGTGTTTTTTACAACCATCCTTTCCTTATACAAATAATGCTGTTATGAGCGATAATATCCACCAAATCATAATAATGACTGCCGGTATGCATATAATAATCGCTCCTGTTATTTGAAATACTCTCAGCAAAACTGTTTTTAAACGCTTATCCATATCGGTATAAATCATTTCTTTGATTTGCGAAACGGATGATTTAACGTAGTTTATAGTCTTATCGATTCTTTCGGTTTTATCGTAGGCAAGGGTGTCAATCTTGCCTTCAATAACTTCTAATTTGCCGAGTATTTCACCAAGCGTATCAGATTTCTTTTTCTGATTAAGCTGCTTGGTTTCTCTGATATCTATACTCATTAGTCATATCTCCTTTCTTCATTCCATAATTTCACTGACGGAATTTTCTTGGCTTCCTCGACAGCGTGTCCATACACACCGTCTATGTATTCCTGAGACCACTCATATTCATTTGCCAATAGCATGAATAATTGTGTTCCTGATACAATATCCTTGAACTGCATTTTTGCAATTCTGTCGCCAAGTCTGTTAATCATTCCTTCCAGTGTTTTTGAAAGTATTTCACCAAAATAACTTTCGTTATGCTTAAGGTGTAAGTGCAGTACATAGAACTGAACTGCCTTTTCGTAGAATTCACTCATGGAACTGCATTCCACAGTCTTCATTAAGCATTCTGCCTCAGCCTGAAGCTTAGGCTCTATACTAAAACTAACTTTTGTTTTAGCCATTATCAAAAACCTCCCATCTTGATACCTAAAGCTTGCTTTTTCTGTGCCAGCTTTACATATTCTT
>JAZNMO010000047.1:0-15130 GCA_045579665.1 Lachnospiraceae bacterium | reverse complement strand
CGTCCGCGTCTTACATACCAGTTACTCATTTCATCCACGAAGGAATCTAATGCTCTAGCTGCCTCCGGGATTCTGTAGTTCTCTAAGTTGTCATCAACAGCCTTAACTACTGAGTTGAGCTTAGATAATAACCACTTATCCATAACAGGAAGCTTATCATAATCTAATGTATACTTTGTTGCATCAAAGTTATCAATGTTTGCATACAGTACGAAGAATGCATAAGTATTCCAAAGTGTACCCATGAACTTACGCTGTCCTTCCTGAACTGCCTTACCATGGAAACGGTTAGGAAGCCATGGAGCTGAGTTAATATAGAAATACCAACGGATTGCATCTGCACCATATGTCTCTAATGCCTCGAATGGATCAACTGCATTACCCTTTGACTTAGACATCTTCTGTCCGTTCTCATCCTGTACATGTCCCAATACGATAACATTCTCATAAGGAGCCTTATTAAATAATAATGTTGACTCTGCCATAAGAGAGTGGAACCATCCACGAGTCTGGTCAACAGCCTCTGAAATAAACTGTGCAGGGAACTGTGACTCGAACAACTCCTTATTCTCAAACGGATAATGATGCTGTGCAAATGGCATTGCTCCAGAGTCAAACCAGCAGTCAAGAACCTCAGGTACACGCTGCATAGTCTTACCACACTTAGGACATGGATATGTCACTTCATCAATATATGGTCTGTGAAGCTCTACCTTTGCAGACTCTGGATTACCAGTCTTCTCTGCTAACCCCGCACGGCTTCCGATACACTCCTGATGTCCGCACTCACACTCCCAGATATTTAATGGAGTACCCCAGTAACGGTTACGTGAGATAGCCCAATCCTGAATATTCTCAAGCCAGTTACCGAAACGTCCCTTACCAATTGACTCAGGAATCCAGTTAACTGTGTTATTATTACGAATCAAATCATCCTTAACTGCTGTCTCCTTGATGTACCAAGACTCTCTTGCATAGTAAATCAATGGAGTATCACATCTCCAGCAGTGTGGATACTCATGCTCAAACTTAGGTGCATCAAATAATTTACCCTCTGCCTCTAAGTCCTTTAAGATAGCCGGGTCTGCATCCTTCACAAAGGTTCCTGCATATGCTGTCTCTTCTGTCATCTCACCCTTACCATTTACGAACTGTACAAATGGAAGGTCATACTTACGTCCAACATTTGCATCGTCCTCACCAAATGCAGGAGCGATATGAACGATACCAGTACCATCTGACATCGTAACGTAGTTATCGCAGGTTACAAAGTGTGCCTTCTTACCCTGCTTAGCTGCAACCTCTGTTGCCCATGGGAATAATGACTCATATTCCTTATACTCTAAGTCTTTACCCTTGTAAGTCTCTAATACTTCATATGCCTTAACGCCGTTTTCTTCATCTGCAAGCTTACCAAGTACATTGTCAAGAAGTGCCTGTGCCATATAGTAAGTGTAGCCGTCAGCAGCCTTAACCTTGCAGTATGTCTCTTCTGGATTCATACATAAAGCAACGTTAGATGGTAATGTCCAAGGTGTTGTTGTCCATGCCAAGAAATAAGCATCCTCACCTACAACCTTGAAACGAACAACTGCTGAACGCTCCTTAACAGTCTTATAGCCCTGTGAAACCTCAGCTGTTGAAAGCGGAGTACCACAACGAGGACAGTAAGGAACAATCTTGAAGCCTTTATACAATAAGTTCTTATTCCAAATTTCCTTCAAAGCCCACCACTCAGACTCGATAAAGTTATCATCATAGGTTACATATGGGTCATCCATATCAGCCCAGAAACCAACTGTTCCTGAAAAATCCTCCCACATGCCCTTATACTTCCATACAGACTCCTTACACTGGCAGATAAATGGCTCCATACCATACTCTTCAATCTGCTCCTTACCATTAAGGCCGAGTAACTTCTCTACCTCAAGCTCAACAGGAAGACCGTGTGTATCCCATCCTGCTTTACGAGGAACCATATAGCCCTTCATTGTTCTGTAACGAGGAATCATATCCTTGATAACACGTGTTAATACGTGTCCGATATGTGGCTTACCGTTAGCAGTTGGCGGTCCATCATAGAATGTATAGGTCTCACCCTCCTTACGGTTCTCCATACTCTTTCTGAAAATGTCATTGTCTTTCCAAAACTTCTCAACTTCTTTTTCTCTTTCAACGAAGTTCATGTTGGTCGATACTTTACTGTACATATATTGCCTCCTTTATACTACTAGAATAGAGTTTCGTTTACGAAACTCCTGCGCTGCAAAAGCGTCGCATTCATGCGACATTTTCCTCGCTTTTGCATGTGCATTGTATTTTTTATATGATAGGATAATCCTATCATATAAAAAGGCTCCACATCCTGTAAATAGGACGAGAGCCTTGAAATCGTTATACCACCTAATTACGAATGTACTCCACCGCTGCACAGAATGCATTAGCTTTTATACCCGTTCCTGTAACGTAGGAAATACGTCAGCGCTTACTGTTCTTAAAAACAACTCGCAAAAACAATCTTTCAGCACTGCAACTCAGAAGTGATATTCCATATCTTCCTACTCTTATCGGCTCACACCCTCTCCGACTCGCTGGGAATTTCCAAAGATATGTACTGTCTTCGTCATAGTCTTTACAATTTATTACATTATTGTATAAGTATAGTCTTTCTACCACGGACTTGTCAAGAATATAACAGTCTGTTTTTTATTTTCACGAATATCGCCCTCTGTTAAATCTACAATCATATACGCAATAGGCTCTCCTTTTTCCCATGCAACAGCCACTAAGCCCACTGGCATATCATCAAATGCTTCTGATATAAACGCTGAGTATACTACTGTATCGCCCTGCTGTAACGTTGCTCGAAACTGATACATTTCATAAGACGTTTGCGCATAAAATTCTTTTACCAAATCATTAACACAATTTTTCTCTTCTTCGCAAAATCTCAACTCCTTGGTATTCAAATCAATAGATACGAGATCATTCTCTGTCGCAATATAGATATTATTCTCTATGCGGTAGCAAGTGCGAACCCAATAAAGTAAATCCGATGTTTCATATGGGTACATAGTATATTCACTTGGATTATTTGTAGTAAATTCTAATAGAATGAGAGCAGGATTTTCTATCGTTTCAGATTCTACATCGAAGTGATGCAAAATTATATACGTTTTATTCGCTATTTCATCGGGATATATGCCAATCACATCCCAATCCCACTTTTCTGTATCCGACAATAAATCATTACCATCAAATGAATAAGTCTCACCATCGATGTAACAACTAAACTTTGCATCCTCATATTTTCCACCACCTGTTACACCTTCGTCCCAATACGTTGTAATAGGTGGCGCTATGGTCTGCATATATACATCGTGAGAAGTTTCTAACTCTTCAATGATAGATAAAAAATATTTTGGATAAGCACATTCTTCTGTGATTAACAAATTCAAGAAATCAAAAGTATATATTCCTTGTTCATCTGCTATGCTACGCTCTGCCTCATTTACTATGTACTCTTTATTACACTGCATTGCAATCGGTGACTTATTTGATTCAGCAAGCGGTTCATGAAACAAGAGCACTTGATTATCCTTTACGGTATAAAAACTTCTTTCATACAAGGTAGTTTCATTTTCGCCCTCATACGAATATTGGAAAATAATGAGTGGATACTTCGTCCCATCCTGCTCCATCGTATATACCTTCATGTACTCCTCAAACATGTCCGGTTCTACCGCAAACCCTGCCTGTGTCTGATTTACTGAATAAATAGCTTCTGTCGAAACTCTATCCTCTCCGAAATATAAGCCTATCCGCCAATCCGCAACATAGCACTTATCCTGATACTGACACACATAATCTGATTCCAGCTTAATATTGTACTCCCCCACGCTTTCTGTATCAAAGCAGTAATAACTTCTACCCTCCGTATACTCCAACAAATTGTTATCCTCTGTTGCAACAGGAATCGTATCTTGCGCCTGCTCATAATAGTACACCTGCTTACCATAACCCATGATTGCGTATCGGTCGAAAATCCAATAATACACTGACTCGCCCTCTAGTTCTCCTATAAACAATTCGCCTTTCTCTGCCTGAGCCAAACTATGAAGAAGTTCATCGTGTAAGGTTTCTTCTAAAACGCCCCAATTATCTTTGCACCTCTGAGAAATTCGTTCCTTTACTATCTCATCGGACAAAACTCCTTTCTCGTTTATTCCAAAAATAACATTCGTAGAAATTATGCTCTCTTCCAACTCCGGCGCAATCATATTATCCGTTATAATAGGAGCTACATAAGGCATCGCCTCGACTACAGCCTTTAACTTCTCATTCTCATATTTTACAACTCCACCAGCATACTCCAAGAAAACACTTTCCTCATATGTTTTCAAATTGCAAAACAATGACAATTTCGTTTTTTCTCCATCTTTTATGTAATACGCAATATCCAAAAGTGGCTTAGCTTCTGGCTTTTCAGTAACCTCCTTATATTCCATATCATTTAACAACTTCTGCAGCATCATTTCCATAAATCTCGGTGCTCCACCAACTCCATCATCAGTATAAGGATACCCTAGAGCAATTACTATATCCTCTCCTTGCATACATTCTAAAAGCTCTGCGTATGTGTATTGGGGTTCATCCTGCCTTAATATAAAAAAAACATATGCTAGAACCAAGACCAAACTCAATACAATTACAACATATTGATTCTTGAAACCTTTCCTGTTTATTCTCTTCATACTCTTTTCCTCCCAATGCTACATTCGTAGTTGAATTGTCTATAATTTAAAGGGACCATGTCCCTTTAAATTCTGCATCTAGTAATATATTGCACCTACTACCTCTATAGTGTCTGTACTACAATTCTTAATTCCTATCCGATGCAATATACTTGCATCATCACATATTGACACAACCGTGATTATCTCCCCTTTTGTCATATAATGTTGTGGACATAAAATTCTCTTACTTACCCCCATCTTCTCTTTCAAAATCATGGACGAATCATTCCTAGAGCTAACGGTAATATTCTGCTCACTCATCTCTACTTCAATCACACCATCATCATCAGTGCCATGTTGCTCCACCGATTCATTTTCAAAGCTAGAAACCAATATCTCTTCTGCTGTTTCATTTGCCACTATCCATCTCTCTTGTAGTTCTGCACTTGCCGCCGATATGATTCATCTCATGTTCTATGTCTTTTTATCACAAAAGACACCTCAATTGTTATAAAGATGTGTCTTCAATTTATGAATCTGCTTCGACTTCTTCATAAACTAATGTCAATTTCTCATCAATAATTCCCCATATACTAACCATATCTCCCACATGGTCTGTCATATCTTCACCAGCCACATACTGTTTGATTTTAATATAGTTGTTTCCTTCGTTCTCTAACACATCCAATACATAAAATCCTGTTACCATACCAATAGCCGATTCATATACATAATCCTTTGCTATCTTTACCTCTTCTCCATTTGATTTACAGATTAGGTAGCCACCATTGTTACCTGCTTGAATCTTTACCGTATACTTACTTCCCGAGAAAAAATCTCCTACCAAATTCGCATACTTTTCCCCATCAAAATCTAATAGCTGAATACCAAGACGTCCCTCAGCGCCAGCATATCTTGTATCAAATAATAACAAAATTTCTGTATCATTATCACTATCAAAATTGCCTGATATAATATCAATAAAATAATAATCCAAACCTTCCAAAATATATGTAGAATCACAGTCAGACATAGTCAATTCAAACTTTTTTATTACTTCTGAACCTTCTAGTTCTTCTGTTTCAATTATGAGACAATCATCCTTACCATCATGATTCCAGTCTTCGACCAACATCCCATGCTTAGCTGATGCGTCCTCAACCGAATTATCCCAAGTATAGACTACTTCATATTTTTCATATGAAATAGTCTCTGCAATTTTTACACCATCCAAACTATCAGATTTATTATTACTATTTTTTATATGGGTATTACCACAAGCGCATAACAAAAATGATAAACACAAAACAATAATTCCTAAAAGGTAGTTTGTTATTTTAGCCATATTAGCTTTCTCCTCAAATATTCTTAAATAAATTTCTTGTTTGAATTAAAAAACTGCACTGCACCACCTAATGAGCGCTTAGAATTATCATAATAAAAATGTAACAAATCCTTGTATGTACTTATTGAAGAATCATTTTTAAGCAAATAAATACATCCTAGCTGTTTTAAATCTCCATTTCCCTTATTATTATCTTGTGCCTCTTCACTTCCCTTTTTGAAATTTGCTTCAAATACAATTGGCTTTCCAGCACTCGAAGTTCCTTGCATCCATACTCCCTGTACATCACTATAATCCTCTAAAAAGCCATAGGTAGACTTATAATTTGAATTATACGCAATTTGTTCACTGCTTATATGATATCCCGCGTCTTTAGATTCTTGTATTATATAAAAATGCCACACATATGTTTTAATAGCCATAATAATAGCCTTTCTAGCCTCAGGATAATCGCCAAATGTAGCATCACTTCCACATTCTGCATATGTTATCGCCTTACACATCGTATGAAATCCTTTTTCAATTTCATCCCCTATTGATTCACTATAATATAAAATTTTTGTATTTTCTGTTGGTATCGCATATGTTGTAACCGTAGACGCTCTTCCTTTGCCAAACATATCATCAGTACATGTTACCACATCAAATACTTTATCAACATATTCTCCTTCATAATTAAGAATAATACCTTTTTCTCTTGCTTCAACAACTTCTTCCGTTTTACAATATTGGCTTTCAAACACATATCCTGCGTCAAGCAAACCATCAAAATCCCATACGGTTCTTTTTTCTGCTATCTTCCATCCTTCTTCCTCTAATACTACTGAGTAAATCTCATAACATACACCTTCTGCATAAAATTCAGTATCCTCATAAGTATCGTAATCAGCACCCACAACAAAAGTATTAACACTCTCGTTTGCATAGTCATTCACAAATAAATATTCTGCATCCACATAATCTACGTCAACAATCTCAATAGCTTTCACATGCTCAACATTCAATAATCCTATATGCTTATCTTGATTTGATTTATCCATTAAAAATGCTGCCATATCCTCTTTGCTTTTCGAATAATAAAATTCTGATACTCTTTCCCAGTCATGTTCGTTGATTGCCTCATAGTATTCTTTCACAAACTCTTCTGAATCAAAAAAATGATTCTGTTCTTCTTCTGCTGATACATTCAATACTGGTCCAAGCAATAATAATATACTTAATACACTACATATAAATTTGTTAAGTTTCATCTTATTTTCTCCTTTGTTTATTTTAATTTACTTTTCTTAATCCCATCGGCAGATACCTCATTGTCCCCATGTACTTTCTCCCCTTTCTTGCACTACAATTGTAGTTGTATTATCTATAATTTAAAGGGACAATGCCCCTCTAAATTCTGTATATTAATATGTAGCAAAACCTGTTACCGTCATAGATTTTGTACTACAATTCTGTACATATGCTACATAATTACCTGCTGTTTCTATCGTAAAAGTATGTAGCAAGCTTCCACTTCCTGGTACATATGTCATAGTTCCCGTATCACAATTCTTAATTCCTATACGATAAGATATACTACTATCCTCACAATTTGCCGCTATCGTGACTTTACTTCCAGATAACAGATACTTTGTTTGATACAACATTCTAGTATTAGTATTTATCGTAGCATCTAAGTCTATTGTCGAACCTCTAGTATTCTTATCCGAAGACATCTCAACTTCTATTACACCATCATCACTGTTCGCATACCTCTCTACTGATTTATCCTCAAAGTTACTGGCTAATACTTCTACCTCTGTTTCATTAGCCGCTATCCATTTCTCCTGTAGGTCTGCACTTGCTGCTGATACCATTCCCGATGGAATCATAGCAAAAAGCATAAGTGCAATACAACTTATTGCGAGTCTCCTTCTTGTTGGTTTTGTTACATTTCTCATTGTTACCATTGCATTGATTCTCCTCATCACTTGTTTCTTTGATTCGCATAATGCGATACTTGATATATTAAATATTTCATTATCAGAAAGCCCTGCAAGAAAACATCCATATTCCTTTATCGAATACCAATCATTTCTTATGCCCGCCTTCATATCGCAGACTATCTCTTGTTGCAGTATTAGATATTTCAACTGCACATATACAATAGGATTGTACCAGTGCATCATCAGTGTAAGTAATCCCAGCTTTCTCCACTGCAAATCACCACTCCGTATATGATTCATCTCATGTTCTAATATCATTCGAAACTGCTTCTTCGTATACTGCGCATATGGCACTACAATCTTGTAGTTCCTTGTACCATAAGATACTGGCGATTTCAATAAATCATTCTGGTAAAGCTCTATCTTAGAGATACCAAAACGCTCCTTGTATTCTTCGAAAAGCGTAAGCAACTCTTCCTGCTCGATGGGTACATTCCCTCTCCATGTACATGATAATCTCCACTGTCTATAACCATTCCATAAAACAACTAATATAACTCCAGCTAACCATATATAGCCAAGCTTAATAAATGGACCATTAACTGCAGGTGTCCTATCCATAATAAACTCCCCTGTTACACACCACGTATATCCCGTATAATATAATCTTGATACACAGGTTAGGATAAATGGAAACGGTAGCCAATATAACACAAACCCTAACTTCTGTCCCTGCATAATCACATAAGGATTCTTGTCCTTTCTTACAGCTTCAAGGATTCTCAATAAAATATATGCCATACTTCCTGCCACACCAACAGTTAACAGGCAGGATAACCCCAATCTAATCCAAATCATCCAACATACTCCTTATACTCTTCTTCTCTTCCTCTGTAAGCTCCCTAACCTCTGTAAAAGCGGCTAATAAGGTATCTACCTTACCCTTCCCCCAGAATTCCACACACTTTGTAATCTCTCTCTTACCATACTCACTCTCAGAAACAAGAGGGGAATAATAGAACAGTCTGCCCTGACGCTTCATCGTCAGATATTCCTTCTTCACCATGCGGCTTAAAAAGGTCGATACTGTCTGTACCTTCCAGTCCTTCTGATATTGCTGGTTAATTCTTGTGGTAATCTCCTGAATAGACAGCGCTTCCTCACTCTGCCAAATTCCCCTCATCACAAGCTCTTCACACTCTGATAATGCTTCCTGATTCATATTCTCCTCCATATATTTTAATCAACTACAAATATAATTAATTATATTTGTAGTTATATTACCACTTTACATAATATCTGACAAGCCTATCTTAAAACCTTTTTCATCTAAACAAAAAGGTGCTGACCAATAGCCAACACCTTCTCACTCATTTTATTACAATTTCTCCCTCAAAAACCTATACTGGTACTTCAAATTCGCATATTCCACAATCTGCTTCATATAGATTGCATCATAGAAGCCGCCTACAGCACCGACGATTGGAATACCCTGCAGAAACTTCATATAAAGAAGCTCCTTTGACAAGGTACCTGCCGCCTCTTTAATCTGCTGTGCTCTGTTATAGCACTCAGGCAAACTTCCAGTACGCATATAATCATTCAGTCTCTGATTAATCTCCATCAATTCATCACCATAGGATAAAGCACCCTGTATCACAGTCAGGATAAAGTATCTCTCCTGCTCAGACTCATAGGAATACCCATAGCTAAGTGCAATCTCATAGATTCCCTTTAACACCATGCCCGTAAAGAGCGGAATATCCGGTAAACCAATACCCAGCACACCCATGCCGACTCCCGATGCTCCTGAAAGCAGAAGATTCAGATTGCCGGAGCCCTTTGCCTTCTTAGAAAATGCCTTCAAAGACTTTCTATCCTGTCTAATCTGAGAAGTAAACTCGTTAATCTGATAGCTCTTCTCCGCTTCCTCACGCTTGTAGGTCTTCTCTATGATTCCCGTACCCTTTTCAAAGATTAACTCAAATGCCTTACAAAATGCCGCATCTAAAGTGGACTGCAGCTTCTCGGGCACTTTCTCCTCCAGCTTACGATTCAGCAGACTATCCTTCTTATCTGCTCTGGCATTCAGATACTTCAATTCCTTTTTACGAATCGCTTCCCATTCCTTCTCAAGAGGTGTTTTCTTCTCTCTCATCACGAAAACCGCCTTCCTTTCCGCACGTAATACTACTCCCTGCTACAACGAGTAAGATATTCCCGCATCTTATCCTTCATTAAAGCAAATTGTTCTCTTGTCTCCTTGCAATCCGACTCAAAATCCATCAGCTTATCCAAATATCCCTGCTCCTCCACAATACGATAGCTCACAGGATATACCAGCTCGTACATCAGTGAAATATGTCCAACCACATGGTCCACGGCAGTCTTTTTAAGACTTCTCAATACAGCATGCTCCTCATAAAATGCCTGTATGACCTCTCCTGTAATCTTCGCCTCTCGAAGCTCCTTTGTACTGACATTGTAGATTTCCTCTAAGGGAAAAATAATATTTACCTTTAAGATATCAATCTTATCCGCATCACGAAGCAAATGTGCAAATCTCTGCTCACGCTGTGAATAATCCTCAGGAATACGATATGCACTATGCGCACGAATCGCCTTCTCTAACAAATCATCCTCCGAGGTATCCTCTATATAATCTCTGATTCTACCCTCTTTAAACAGAATATCTGCACCAAACTGTGCATGGTCTATAGACTCTGCATCAATAAAGGTTCCATAGATACGCACCTGCTCAAATCGCCCTACATCATGTAACAATCCTGCGAGCCACGCAATCTCCACTTCCTCATCGTTAAAGCCTGATTCTTTGGCAATCCTCTCACATAGCTCACAAACACGATAAGTATGCTCCACCTTTAAGCGTATCTTCTCATCCTCAATATTATAATCCTTCACATAATCCCGAAAGCACTTCAAAGCCTTTTCTCTATCTATAATCATGAAATACTATGCCTCTTTCCTTGTGTAAGTCACATACTCATAGGGCAATTCGCCATCCACTGTTTTCTCTACTTCTCTTATAAATTCACTCGCATCAAACTCTGGAAAGAAGGTATCCCCATCTATCACAGCATCAATCTCTGTAATATACATCTTATCCACCAGTGGAAGTGCCTCCTCATAGAGTTTTCCACCGCCGCCAATAAAGATATCCCTATCTCCTGCGATTCTGAGAGCCTCCTCCAAAGAGCCTGCTGTTGTGCAATTCTCCGCTTCGAATCGCTGTGTCTTCGATATGATAATATTGTATCGATTCGGCAAGGGCTTACCTATAGACTCATAGGTACGTCTTCCCATGATTACTACATTCCCTGTGGTTAGCTCACGAAAGCGTGACAGCTCTCCCGGAATATTCCACGGCATACTGCCATCCTTACCGATTACTCTGTTCTTCGTATGCGCCACAATCAATCCTATCATCTTGTCTTCCTTTATTCGTCCTAGCTATTCAAACTTCTCAATCAGCTCCTTGATACAACCATCCTCAAACGGGCTCTTCAAACCAACCTCTTCTATCATATTCACAAAGAAATCCTTGGCTGAGAGCTTACAGAGCTTCTCATAATTCGTCCATGCCTTAGCAAAGTCCTCATCCATCATGACCTTGAACTGCATTGCACATACACTGGCAAGACAGTAATCAATATAATAAAATGGCATACCGAAAATATGAGGCTGTCTCTGCCAGAAACCGCCCTTACTGTAGAACGCATCATCTTCATAATCCATATGCGGACGATATACCTTCTCCAAATCAAGCCATACCCGCTTACGCTGGGCCGGTGTCAGCTCCGGCTTCTCATACATAATATGCTGGAACTCATCCACCATACAGCCATAAGGCACAAATGCCGTAGAGTCCTCCAAATGCATCTTCAAATAATCATCCTTCTTATCACCAAAGAAAAGCTCCATCCACTGATAGGTAAAATACTCCATCGACATCGAGTGAATCTCCGCTGTCTCCATGGTAATATCCAAGTGCTCACGAATCTCCTCATCACGCACCACATAGCCCTGAAAAGCATGTCCGCACTCATGGGTAATGACATCCACATCACCACTGGTGCCATTGAAATTAGCAAAGATAAACGGCGACTTAAAGTTTGGAATATACGTCATATATCCGCCCTGACGCTTGGTCTTTCTGCCTAATACATCAAAAAGCTCATTCTCTTGCATGAAATCAAAGAACTCCTTTGTCTCAGGCGAAAGCTCTCCATACATCTTCTGTCCGGCTGCCAATATCTCCTGAGGCGTACCAATCGGTGCCGGATTACCATTTGGAAAATATACCTCATGATCAATAAAGGAAAGCTTCTCCACACCAATACGCTGTCTTCTGCGCTCATGCAGTCTGTTGGCATATGGTACAAAATACTCCTTCACCTGCTTACGGAAATTCTCCACCATCGCCTTATCATAGCAGTTTCTACGCATTCTATAATAACCAAGCTCTACATAGTTCTCATAGCCAAGCTCTAAAGCCTGCTTGGTTCTATTCTTTACAAGCTTGTCATAGATTTCGTCAATCTCATCTGTTACAGACAAAAAATACTCACTAACTGCCTTCCAAGCCTTTCTTCTTACCTCTCTATCGGGGCTTGTCTGGAACTTTCTCATAAGAGACAGATTATACACCTCTCCCTCAAAAGGAATCTTCGCTGTTGCAATCAGCTTGCTATATCTACTGCTCAATGCATTCTCCTCCTGCATCAGCGGCACAATTTTCTCATCAAAGGACTTCAAAGAAAGCTCAATATTCTTGAAGGAAACCTTTCCTATCTTCTGCTCCAAATACTCTCTATATGGCGAATCAAACAGTATCTTCTGATACTCTGTATCATACTGCTCGATTAACGGCAGTATCTCATCATAGAAATTACGCTCCTTCTCATAGAACTCGTCTGTTGTATCAATATCGTGACGAATCATCGCAATCTCAATATTCGTCTGCACATCATTTTTCAGCTTATAGTATTCCTTGTGAATGGCAAACTGCTCCTCACCACTTTTTGCACCCTTGGAAGCCTCCATAATACGCTTATACTCCGCTTCTACCTGCTTCATATCTACTCTCTCGTAAGGCATCTGTGAAAATTTCATCTTTACTCTACCTCTCTTCTTTACTTACTATAATAAAGTATAACAAAAAGGAGCCATTGTATCAAAGGATTATTCATCCTTCCATGCAATGACTCCATGTATCCATAACAAATATTTATTTTATCTTACTTTCTTGCAAAGTTTAGAAAGTCTCGATACTCTCCAAATCAGGCCAGTATTCATACCAGTCGATGCCTTCTGATTCTGCCCGTTCTTGGATTTCTTCTTTAATTTCTAAATATCTAACATCCTCTAAAATCAAATATGTAGCAGGATTATTGTATATGTAACTATCGTTGTCGTTATCATTCCCAATAATCATCAATTTTTGTAATCCATCATAATCAGAAGAAGAAAGTTCCTCAGAAGAAAAGTAATACAATCGAGCTGATGTTCCCCATCCCCCTGGCCTTTCATGACATAAATGTATTATAACTTCATCCGTAATGCTTTCCTTCTTTATCGTTTCATTAACGACTGTTACCATTGAACCTAATACATCGCCACTTTCTTCTCGAATAAGGTAGCTATAGTATGGCTGCCCTTCCGAATATTCTCTTCGTCCTTGATAATACACCACATCTCCAAGTTCTTCATAAATCGCCTTTGAAATTGTATCATCTGCTTTTTGATTGTGATATACTGCTGGTCCACAGCTAGATAGAAACAATATAACCATCAATAAACATACTATTATATTTCTCCTCATAACATCCCCCTATGTATGGTAAGCATCACGCCAGTTCATATTACAACCGAACTGTCAAAATCACCATTCTCTATCATATAATTTTAGGTGTATCGAGGCTCAAACCAAAATGCATAAAGATTCTTTGTAATTTGTTCATAGCCGTCATACCCATTTCCAGCACCATAATATTCCCATATCTCTTCTGGCGTATCCGAGTAATAATATAACAAATACATTTCAACACTACCATCTTCCATGCCTATGTATTTATATAGCACTTCAGGACAACTCATTAGATCTTGCTCCCCTTCCATGCTCTTCCATATTACACTAACATCCAAATAAAACTTATCCTGTACAAAGTCCTCTTCTAAGCCCGCTTCTGCATACACCCTATCAAAATCAAAGTTATCTATATCCATAACCTCTTTCATCTGTTCTACCGATGCAACAGATAGTCGTTCTATACTATCTTGATATTCATATGCGAGCGCAACTAATTCATCAAAATCTCTTTGAATCTGCGCTATACGCTCTGCTTCTTCTCTTTGTTTTTGATACTGTTCCATCTGTCTTTCTTCTTCTATTCGCTGCTCTTCTTGCCGAACTACATCTGCCCTGATTACTACACCTACAACTACACAGATTGTGACAGCTATTACCCCAAATAGCAGCATTCTTTTTTTAGTCATATCTATTCCTCTAACTTTATAAACTTATTTTGTTCATCATCCCAAGTATACCGTTTTTTGTCTATCGAATTATAATATATCTGTTCCATTTTGATTGCATCGGATATCCTTTGCTCATTATCATAAGGTACAAAATATTGCCATTCATCATCTCGAAAAGCTTCTAATATCATTTCTATATCATTCTCCAAAGCTCTTCCATTCCATTTCATAATCTCCCCTGCTTTAGGAACTCCAAAATAGGCACCATCATATAAAACCTCTTTTGTTGAAATTGGTTCATATCCATGATTACAAGATGCACTTGCATATAAATCTTTCAACCCAAATACATGTCCAAACTCATGTGCTGCAGTTCCTTGATAAATAGGCAATGAATATAATGATTTTGCATATTTTTCACATCCTTTTTCAGGCTTGTCTTCATGCTCCTCATTTCCACAATAGCTTGTATACATCGTAACATGTCTTGCACAATTGGCTTTCCAATCTACACCTGCCTGATGACATACACCGCATGTATCATCCTTAACCGTAACTTTAATTTGTCTTTGCAGGGCATTCTCCTGTGCCTGTTCAACAATATCTACCTTAAAATTCACATTCAT
>JAZNMO010000046.1:0-2268 GCA_045579665.1 Lachnospiraceae bacterium | reverse complement strand
GTAATTAGCGGAACCTCACCGGACAATAGATTGGTAGAAACTGTAGAGATAGAAGAACACCCATTTTTTGTAGGTGTACAGTTTCATCCTGAATTTAAAAGTCGTCCGAATCAGCCACATCCACTATTCAAGGGATTTATTGCGGCTGCGTTAGGATATTCAAAGAACTAAAGGAGGAAGCATATGTGCGGAATAATGGGATTTGCCGGAAAAAAAGAAGCCGTAAAGGTTTTATTAGATGGTTTGGAAAGGCTGGAATACAGAGGATATGATTCAGCAGGTGTTGCTGTGGTGTCACCGGATGGTAGATTGCAGGTAAAGAAAAGCAAGGGGCGTTTGTCTGTTTTGCGAACACTGTTGGAGGCAGAAGAACCAATGTCCGGCGGTATCGGAATTGGGCATACCAGATGGGCTACTCATGGTGAGCCAAATGATGTAAATGCACATCCCCATGTTGGTCAGGAAGGGAAAATTGCAGTGGTTCACAATGGAATTATAGAGAACTATCTGGAAATTAAAAATTCTCTTATTCGTAAAGGAATCAGATTTTCTTCGGATACAGATACGGAAGTAATTGTGCAGTTACTGGAATATTATTATAAGAAATATTCCAATCTGATGGATGCGGTATATGCCGTACTAAATAGGATAAAAGGTGCCTATGCTATGGGGATTCTCTGTTCTGACTATCCAGAACAGATGCTGGCTGCGAGAAAAGATGCACCACTACTCATTGGATATGGCGAAGAGGGAAATTATATTGCATCGGATGTTACCGCGCTTCTTTCACATACCAGAACCGTGACATATATGGAAGATGATGAGGTGGCTGTTATTACAGCAGGCAAGGTGGAAATATATGACAGCGACAGAACTCTGCTTGAAAAAGAAAAGCATGCCATTGAGTGGGATGTGACAGCAGCAGAAAAAGGCGGATATGCACACTTTATGCTTAAGGAGATTATGGAACAACCGGAAGCAGTCCGTAAGACCATATCTCCAAGGATAGTAGACGGAAAAATTGTACTGGAGGAATTAAAGGGTACGGGAGACTTCATCCGAAATGTCTCCAGAATTTATATTGTTGCATGTGGTTCTGCCTATCATGTCGGCATGGTAGGAAAGTATACCTTAGAAAAACTATTGCATATTCCAGTGGAGGCGTGTCTAGCTTCGGAGTTTAGATATAGTGAACCGTTACTTGGAGAATCTACGTTAGTAATTGTAATCAGCCAGTCGGGAGAAACCTTGGATTCTTTGGCGGCACTTCGCGAGGCTAAGAGAAGAGGTTCGAAAGTTCTTTCTATTGTAAATGTTATGGGAAGTTCTATCGCAAGAGAATCGGATTATGTTCTTTATACATGGGCAGGACCGGAAATTGCGGTAGCAACCACAAAGGCATATACCACACAGATGGTGCTTTTAATCATGCTGGGGGTCTATCTTGCAAGAGAACTGGAGCAGATTGGACAGGAAGAGTACGATGCAATTGTGGAAGGTCTTTTGAGGCTTCCGGAACAGATTAAACAAGTGCTGAATGAACTGGATAATTATCAGAAAATAGCTTCCAGATATTTTAACCATAATAGTGTGTTTTATATTGGACGCAATTTGGATTATGCATTAGGCTTGGAAGGCTCCTTGAAATTGAAGGAAATTTCATATATTCATTCGGAATCCTATGCGGCAGGAGAATTGAAGCATGGAACCATTTCTCTGATAGAGCCGGGAACATTGGTTGTTGCACTGGCAACCTATGCTCCGTTGGTTGAAAAATCACTGTCAAACATTGTGGAGGTAAAATCCAGAGGTGCAGAAGTAATTGCATTGACCACTGATAAGACGGTAAACACAATAAGCAGTCAGACATCAGAGATGTTTGTGATACCGGCGGTACAGGCGATTTTACAGCCTGTATTAGGTGTGATTCCATTACAACTTTTTGCATATTATATCGCGCTAAATCGAGGCTGTGATATAGATAAACCAAGGAATTTGGCAAAGTCTGTGACAGTTGAATAGTACAGATTTGAGTTTGAGTATATAGGAGTATGTGAGCTTATGGCTATACATGAGGAATGTGGTGTATTCGGAGTGATGAGTACCAAAAGAGAAAATGTTGCAGGTATTGCTTATTATGGATTATATGCCCTGCAGCACAGAGGACAGGAAAGCTGCGGTATTGTTGTAAATGACGATGGTGTGTTTTCCTCCTATAAAGATTTGGGTCTTGTCAGCGAAGTTTTTTCAAAAGACACATTAGCTCAT
>JAZNMO010000045.1:0-26836 GCA_045579665.1 Lachnospiraceae bacterium | reverse complement strand
TCCAGAAAGCAGCTTAATAGAAATATGTATTGTTTTATGGGGAAAGGGGTTTTATGCCCTTTTTTAGTTTTATAAGATACACTATCTCAAAAAGAAAGGGCGTGAAAAAATGATTTCTCATTTTTTCACAGCCCCTTTTTTTATGGAATAATGAAACTTTTTATGGGATAGAGCAGTCTAATATAATAGAGTGTAAAGTCGCTAATAGAGAGTATTTGTGCTACAATTGGCATAAGAACAAGGGAGGGATGAAACCTTGCAGGTTTTTAAAGATAGAAAGAAGAGAAATGAAGAACTGATAGAAGGGATTATATTAGAACAGTATAATCAATACTATCGTTTGGCATATAGTTATGTACATAATGAAGCAGATGCCTGTGATATTGTACAAAACGGAGCATATAAGGCACTAAGAAGCAGTCATACATTGCAGAAACCTGAGTATGCAAGGACTTGGGTGTATCGCATTATGCTCAATGAAGTGTTTGCGTACCTCAAGCAACCGCAAATGGAATCTTATGAATATATGCAGGAGATGCAGGGGAACGTCGAAGCAGGAACAGAGGATTCTTATACAGATATTGATTTGCAAAAAGCTCTGGATATGCTTCCTGCACAGGATAAGGCAATTATTACGATGAAGTACTTCGAAGATAAGAAGTTAGAAGAGATTGCAGATATTTTAAATGAGAATGTGAATACCATTAAAAGTAAGCTGTATCGGAGTATGAAGAAACTTAGAATACAGCTTATAGACGAAGGATAGGACGAGACAAAGGAAGGTCGCAGTCACAGAATATGAAATATCTGAAACAGAAAGGTATGGGTTCATAGATGAAGTATCAGAATAAAATACAGGGATTAAAAGAAAATTATATGAGACAGGAAATGACGTTAGAACAACAGGAAAAACTGAAACAGGCAATACATATGGCAAAAAGAGAAAATGCAAAAGATAGAGGGAAGGGAGTAATGCAGGGATTTGTATCAGTAGCAGCTGTACTTGCGATGGGCTTTATGATTCTACAAGGTTTCTCCAATACAATAGCATATGCCATGGAGCAGATACCGGTTGTGGTGGGACGTTTGGTATCAGTCGTAAATTTTGGCAAATATGAATACGAAGACGAAAGACATCGTGCGGATTTAGAGATTCCACAGCTGGTTCTGGATGAAAATGTAGTGGATGAAGAAGTAAAAGAGGAGTTAGGTCAAGTCACAGAGGAGATTAATCAAGAGATTTCGGAAATTGCAAAAGAAATGATTGCCGAATTTGAGATGTATCTGGAACAAGAAAAAGGATATTTTGATGTGGTAGTAGCAAGTGACATTATAGTGTCCACAGAAGAATACTTTGTTTTAAAGCTGATGTGCTATCAGGCAGCTGCGGATGGTGCAGAATGGAATTATTACTATACCATTGATTTAAACACAGGAGAACGTTTGCAGTTAAAAGATATCTTTGAAGAGACTACAGATTATATAACGCCTATCAGTGAGAATATTAAGGAACAGATGCGCACTCAGATGAAGAGGAGCTTTTCAGTGACCTATTGGGTTGATGATGAATTGAAGGAATTGAATTTCGAGACAATAACAGATGAAACATCATTTTACCTGAATGAGAATCATCAATTGGTGATTGCATTCAATGAGGGTGAGGTTGCACCAATGTCTATGGGAACGGTAGAATTTGTAATCCCTGATGAGGTGATAGAAAATATTAGAAGATAGTGAAACTTTTAACCTCTATATTTTATCTAAAAGATATGAAAATAAAATATAGAGGTTTTTTCTGCAAAAAATTGCAAGAAAATGCAACGCATAAGCATAAAAATCCCTTTTATGTTAATATGGAAATGTTACAAAATTTAAAAAAAACTTAATAATATAGGTAGTTGTAAAATATAGTTAACAATGCTATGCTACTTATGTAAACATGAATTACTGAAATTTGAAGGGTATGAACGGAAATGACAGAAAAAACGAATACGGTTATTACGGTAAAAGACCTTTATAAAGTTTATCGAATTGGAGATAACAAGGTGCGGGCTTTGAACGGAGTCAGTTTCACCATTAATAAAGGCGAGTTTTGTGCAATAGTAGGTACTTCCGGTTCAGGAAAGTCTACATTGCTGAATATGCTTGCAGGCTTGGAGAAGCCTACAAAGGGCGAGATTATTATTGCAGGCGAGCACATGGAGAATAAGACAGAGAATCAGCTAGTGAAGTTTCGGCGTAAGCATATAGGATTTATTTTCCAAAGCTATAATCTGATGGGAACGATGAATGCAGTGGAGAATGTAGCATTACCACTGATGTTTCAAGGCGTACCAAAGAAGGAGCGTATGAAGCGTGCACGTAAGATGGTTCATCTGGTAGGCTTGGATAAGCATTGGAAGCATAGGCCGAATCAGATGTCAGGTGGTCAGCAGCAGAGAGTTGGTGTGGCAAGAGCTTTGGTAGTAGAGCCGAACATTATTTTTGCGGATGAGCCTACGGGTAATTTGGACTCAGCGACATCAGAGGAGATTATGGCTTTGATGCGTAAGGTTGTAGAGGAGAAACAGCAAACCTTAATCATGGTTACACATGATAATCAGCTGGCGGAATATGCGGATAAGATTATCCGAATTAAGGATGGCAAGATTATCGAGCTGATTGATAAGAAAGCAGCGGTAGAGGCTGAGGCAGTAGAAGGCTGATATATATTAGATTACATATATAAGGAGAGAATGATTTATGAAGAAGAGTTTCAAGAAGTTAAGAAAGGTGCTGGTGCTTGCGGCATGTATTATGACCATGCTGATGAACAGTATTATGGTATTTGCGATAGATGATTCTACAAGACATCGCGCAAAGGACGAGTTGAATCAATATTATACTCAGATGAAGTATATTAATGAAATTGACGATGATGTGAAGAAGAAGATGGATAAGGTATATGAGAATGCCATGACTTTTATGACAGAGGCTGATTTTGATGAGGAGTCAGAACTTCAGGCATATCTTGAGACCGCAAAGGCGAATTTAGACAGATTGTTATCTAAGAATCCGAGTGCAGGAAGTACATCAAACTTTATTATGCTTTCTAATGAGATGCCTGTAATGACAGCATCTTACGGAGAGGATACTTTTGTGGTACTTTCTTTGATGAATCTTGGTGTTGCGACTGTACAGGACGTTGTAATCACTCCTGTAGTTTCAACAGATGTAAAGGAATATCCTTTTGAGATTAAGCAGGCATATGATGCACAATATATTGAAGGAATTGCACCTGGCTCTGATTTGAATGATGCGAATGCAAAACGTATGGATATTGGTTGGATGATGACAGTTCGCGAGGACGCTTTGACTGGCTGCTATCCGCTTCGCTTTAATGTACAGTATTATGTTGCAGGTGAGTATGCGTCAACAGAGGTTACTACATATATTAATATTAAAGGTAACGAGAAGAGCGGTACTCTTACAGGCGATAAGGAAGAGGAAGAGAAACAGTCTAATCCTCGTATTATCGTAACAGGCTTTAAAACTGAGCCGGAGACTGTATATGCAGGTTCTGTATTTGATTTGACGGTAAGTGTGCAGAATACTTCTGCAGAGACAGAGGTTAAGAATGTACTGTTCCAGTTAGAGGCAGTTGCAGGCGGTAATGATTCATCATCTGCATCAGCTGTATTTTTACCAACATCAGGCTCAAGTGCTGTGTATACAGGAAAGATTGCACCGGGAGAAAGCTACGATATTAAGATTCAGATGGAAGCAAAGTCTGATTTGGCACAGAAGCCATATGTGTTAACAATTAACACAAAGTATGATACAGAGAATGCAATTAACCTTACAGATGTGGCAAATGTTTCCATTCCGGTAAAGCAGGAGTCTAAGATGGATGTTGGAACAGCAGAGATTATGCCAGGTTCAATTGCGGTAGGCGAGCAGTCGAATGTCATGTTCAGCATTTTTAATACAGGTAAGACAACTCTTTATAATGTAAAGGTTATTTACGAGAGCGAGACTGTTGAAAGTGGTATGACTTATATTGGAAATCTGGCTCCTGGAGCGACAGGTAATGTTGACTCTATGTTAACAGGTATTGCACCTGATATGGGAGATGGTACAGTACTTGCAGTGGTTACATACGAGGATGAAGCAGGTAACGAAACACGCTATGAGGTTCCGATAGCACTTCTTGTTTATGAGGATTATATGGAAGAAGAGGTATGGAATGATTATCCAATGGAAGGCGATATGTCTTATATGGGAGAGGAAGTTCCTGCGGATTCAGGAAATTCAAGTGTTTTCATAATAGTAGGTGTAGTAGCTGTTATTGTAGTTATTATTGTTGTTGTGATTGTTGTTAAGAAGAAAAAGGCAGCAAAGCAGCGTAAGGAAGAGTTAGATTTATTAGATGAAGATTAAAGATAGAAAGGGGTTATGCAGATGAGAATTATTGATTTATTGCGAATGAGCATAACCAGTCTCTGGAAGAGAAAGCTTCGAACCATCCTTACGATTCTTGGTGTTATCATTGGTACGACCTCTATTGTTGTTATGGTTTCGCTTGGTAACGGACTGAAGGAATCTATTTTGGAACAGTATGAGACGTATTCCTCTGTTACAGAGATTACGGTTTATTCCGGCGCTATGTGGGGCGAGGACGTTTCAGAGGATATGATGCTGAGTGATGATTTGGTTGCGCAGTTTGAAGCAATGGACCATGTTGTGGCTGTGCATCCGAGACTTTCGTTTTCAGCACTTGCTAAGACAGGAATCTATGCAACTTATTTAAATATACAGGGTGTTTCAGAAGAGTATATGAAGTCCTTGAATATGCCGATTAAGGAAGGTGAGCTTCCAACTGCAGATGACGGGAAGTTAAGATTTTTCTATGGTAATAATGTAATTACAGATTTTTATGTGGAAAAGACTTATGAATATCCGTATTGGGAAAATAATGAGGTGCCGGATATTGACCTAATGACTACCCCGTTGTTTATCATCTTTGACCAGGATGCCTATTGGCAATCACAGTATAGTAGCGGTACAGGTGAGAGTGTGAAGCCTCCTAAGAAGTATTTGATAGAGACTGCCGGTATCATGGATGGTAAGCTTGGAGAGTGGACGAATAATTCAAGTTATGTATTTTGTGAAATAAATGAATTAAAAGAACAGTTAAAGCTTATTTTCAAGAAGAAGCCGATACCAGGACAGCCGACGAGAAAGAATGGTAAGCCTTATAATGATATATTCTATTCTCAGCTGACGATTAAGGTAGATACTATGGAGAATGTATTACCGTTGACACAGTCGTTACAGGATATGGGCTTTGATGCCAGTAGTTCTGCTGAGTGGATTCAGTCAGAGATGGATCAGATGAATACCATTCAGGCGGTACTTGGTGCCATTGGTGCGGTATCCATGCTTGTTGCGGCAATCAGTATTGCCAATACCATGATGATGTCCATCTATGAGCGTACCAAGGAGATTGGTGTTATGAAGGTACTTGGTTGTAACCTTGGTAATATTCAGGGAATGTTTTTGATGGAGGCCGGATTTATCGGATTTATTGGCGGTATTATTGGGCTAGGGGTGAGTTATGGCCTAAGCTATGCAATTAACTCGTTAGCGCAATCTAGTGATATGGGAATGGGAAGTATCTGTCGTATTCCTTTATGGCTGACCTTTATGGCGATAGTTTTCTCAACACTGATTGGAATGTTGGCAGGCTTATTGCCATCATTGCGTGCGATGAGACTGAGCCCGCTTGCAGCGATTAGAAATGAATAAGCGCTCGCTTTTAGCGAGCTGATACAAAAACATGGAGCAAAATTGTTTCATGTTTTTGTCATACATTAAGGTAGACATTTTATTAGAGAAAGAGAGGGGGATTCAAAGGAGGCAAAGTAGAAGGTTAAGTATTTCATAATTGTGTAATGTGTGTAAAAAAAAGGAGGAAAATTCCTCTGCCTGCAAAAGTGGGCAGGCATTTTCCTTCGGAAAAAGGAGGAATGGGTATGGTAGGAGTGATTGGTGCTGTTGTAGTATTGGGGATTTTGTTTTATGTGTTGTATATCTATGGTTACATGGTGATTAATGCAAAAAGAGCAGTAAAGTTCATAGGTTCTATCCGAGGCTATGACAGCTGTAAGGCAAGCTTTACTTCCTGTGATGGATATATGAAGCGTGTTATGAGGTTTGAAGCGAATAAAACATATCGTTTTAAGCTTCAGACGGAGCTGACCAGGGGAGCGATGTCAGTGGAAATTTGGGACTCTCATAAGCAGAAGTTGTTGGAGCTTAACAGCTCAAAGCCTAGTGATAATATTGATGTTTACAAAGGAGAAAGATATTATCTGGTTGTTCGATTCCAGTCAGCATCAGGAAAGTATGAGCTTAGATGGAATTAGAACTGTGAGGGCAGTGGAATATGAAATTAAAGAATATCTTAATTGTAGTAAAGGATATGGAGAAATCTAAGCAGTTCTATAAGGAGCTGTTTGGATTGAATGTTATTATGGAAAGTGACGGCAATGTCATTTTGACAGAAGGTCTTGTACTTCAGGAAAAGTCGGTATGGGAAGACGTAATCGAAAGAAATGTTTTTCCTCAGAATAATGCATCCTTACTTTATTTTGAGGAGACGGATATGGATGGCTTTTTGAAACGTTTAGAGTCCTATAACGAGCAGATTCAATATGTGAATTCACCGATGGAGTTCCTATGGGGGCAACGAATGGTGAGGTTCTATGATTTGGATGGGAATCTCATAGAGGTCAGAACACCAAATTAGTATAGATATGTTTTGAGGTAAGTTATGAAAATATTAGTAGATGCAGATGCCTGTCCGGTGGTACGAATCATAGAGCAGGTCGCAAAGCAATATCATATTGAGGTTATACTTCTTTGTGATACCAATCATGTACTGTCATCAGATTGCAGTGAAGTAAAGGTTATTGGTGCAGGTGCGGATGCAGTCGACTTTGCACTAGTCAATCTTTGTAAACGTGGAGATATCGTGGTGACACAGGATTACGGTGTGGCAGCCATGGCGCTTGGAAAGGGAGCCTATGGCATTCATCAGAGTGGTAAATGGTACACGAATGAGAATATTGACCAGCTATTGATGGAACGCCACATGGCAAAGAAAGCCAGAATGGCAAAAAGCAAGCATCATTTGAAGGGACCGTCTAAACGGACCGAAGAGGATGATAAACGTTTTAAGGAGAGCTTTGAGAAGCTGGTGCGAATGGTAAACAAAAGTTTATTAAAAACTACGCAGAATACAAGAGATTTAGGTGGATATACAACGAAGTCAGGAAAGGTAACAAAGTATCATTCGTTACTTCGAAGTGATGTGCAGAACTATCCGGATGTGGAAGATTTTGCATATTTAAAACAGCATGGTATCACAACGGTAATTGATTTACGAGGACAGAAGGACATAGAGAGAAAGCCAAGCGGATTTGCTGATTGTGAAGGAATTTCATATTTTAATTTTCAGATAGATGAAGGAAGTGGCGTTCCCGAGTCAGTGGAGGCAGTTCCAAGAAGCTACGTAGATATCGCATGCGCTAAGGCTATGCCGGATGTGTTTCGTTGTATTGCCAATGCGCCGGCAGGTGTCATGTATAACTGTACAGCAGGCAAAGACAGGACGGGTGTTGTGTCAGCGGTATTACTGTACCATGCAGGAGTAAGTGACAGGGATATTATCGAGAATTATATACTTACGAGAGAGTATGGAAGAGAACGACTCGAGCTTATTCATAAGAATTTTCCAGAGATTGATATGAATATCGTTACACCGAATGAACGGTTTATGAAAGAATTTTTGAGGCTATTTAGGGAAAAGTTCGGTGATACAGAGAAGTATTTTAAGGAATTGGGGCTAAGCGAAGAGGAGATAAAGAGGATTCGCAAGAAGCTGGTTGAATAATAGGAAAGAGGGAGAAAACTATGTACGCATTATTATTACTTAATTTAATAATACCATTTGTTTTATATCTTGTTGGCTATATGCTAAAGCAGAAGCCGGTAACCGATATGAGTTCCCAGAACGGGTATAACACACCGACATCGAGAAAATCGCAGGAACACTGGGATTATGCGCAGAGTATTGCGCCAGATATTTTCATGTCATTAGGAATGGTATTGGTTGTTGTTGAGGCTGTGATTAGTATAGCTTCGTTCCTTTTGCAGGTAAAAGCGATGTTAGGCGTGGCGATTGGAATGTGTGTTGGATTTGGATTTATGATTTTTGGATTTTATAAGACAGAAAAGAAAATAAAAGAGAAGTTTGGGAGATAAGTGAAGGAATAGATTATGAAAGAGAAAAAAGAGAAGAAGTTAAGTAAGGCAGAGTTAAAAAGAAGAGAAGCATTTGAAAAAAAGAAAGGAGAGTACGAGGCGCAGGGATATCAAACTCAATTGCTTAAAATTGGAGCATTAGAGGCTAATGTGTTCGCTGTTATTTTAGCCATTCCTTTTATTATTGGATTTGTGTTTTGGTATCAGGCGGCGGGAAATAGTTTTGAGACAGAGGTGGTTGAATTCTATATTGCCTTTTTGGTATTGCTGGTATTAATGGTAGTGCATGAACTCATTCATGGAATTACATTTTCTCTAATGGCAGAGAATGGCTGGAAGTCAGTTTCGTTTGGAATTATGTTAAGCAGCCTGACACCATACTGTAATTGTAATCAGCCAATGAAAAAAGGACAGATGATAATAGCAGCTCTTATGCCGACAGTTATTCTTGGATTTCTTCCAGCGGTAATTGCAGTCATGAATGGTTCATTTTTCTTATTGTATGTATCGATGTTAATGATTATAGGTGGTGGTGGTGATTTCTTAATTGTTATTAACTTACTGAGATATAAGAGTTTAGCGAAGGAAGTTATATTTTTGGATCACCCATATGAAATAGGAACAGTGGTGTTTGAAAGATAGTTTGGAGATGGAGATATGAAAAAGTTATTTGGTGTTGTGATTAGTATTGTAGTAGTTCTTTTATTGGCATATGGATTTATTGATTATAGTGTGAGAAGTGCAAAGCCGGATTTTGCATATACGGAAGAGGAGCAATTAGATAAGCTTTTATCTGAGACTGTGATTAGAGATGTTGCAGTACCGATGGCAGAAGAATCTAGCATGGAGGAGAACACGACAGAACAGGCAACAGAGGTTGAAGCGGAAGTGATTGAACAGCCAATCGTCAGATATATTAATTTTAGAGAAGCAGATGAAATGATGGCAAGCGCTGAGAACGCTGCGAGTCCAATTACTCTTTCTCTTGTTTCAGAGCAAGGAAATGGAGTTTCAGATATAGAGCCTTGGGTTGAGGAGAATGGATTGTCTTTGCCGATGCTTGAAGGCGCCTTATCTTGGCACATGGAGCCGAGAGAGGATGCGCCGATAGTGGATAGTAACATTTTATTTTATGATACGGCATTTTATGATGAGAATTATATCTATCATTGGTCTCCTGATACTTTAGATATTTATGATAGAGAGAATTGCAAGCTACTGTATGCAATTTCCTATGAGTCTGACAGATGGTATCTTATGGGTAACTGCGCATATTTAAGAGATGGAATACTTTATATAGGAAATCTATACAACGGCTATGCCATGCCTAATACCTGTTTTATTGTGGCATATGACATTGAAAAGGATGAAATCTTATGGCGAAGTGAGGACCAGACCTTTAATACGATGAACTTTATTGTAAAGGGTGATGTGATTCTTTCGGGTTATGGTTTTACCAGTGAAAAGGATTATATTTATCAGATTGATATCAATACAGGAAATGTAATCAGTAAAACGGAGCTGAGTAAGAGTCCTGATATGCTGATAGAGAAGGATGGTCAGTTGTATGTGCATACATATAGTGTTGATTATGTGTTTGATATGAGGTAGGCAGAAGGATTATAAGCATGAATTTAACATATAAAAGAGCTACTCTTGATGACTTAGAAATATTGACAGAAACAAGGATAACCGTATTAAGAGCAGCTAACAATTTATCAGATGAAGTCGATATGACAGAGGTCAAAAAGCAGTCTTATGCATACTACAAAGAAGCGTTACAGAACGATACTCATATCGCATACTTGGTATTTGACGGCGACGAATTTGTCGGTGCAGGAGGAGTCAGCTTCTTTCGGGTAATGCCTACCTTTCACAATCCAAGCGGTGAGAAGGCGTATATTATGAATATGTATACCAAGCCTGAGTACCGTAGGCAGGGAATTGCTATGAAAACCTTGGATTTGTTAGTTACTGAGGCAAAAAGGAAGGGTGTGCATGCAATTTCGCTAGAGGCAACCGAGGCAGGACGCCCGCTATATGAGAAGTATGGCTTTGTAGCGATGCAGGATGAGATGGAGTTGTGAAAATATCCTACTAATCGAGAAAAAAGTGAAAAAAGTAGGGTGCGGAATCAGTGAAACATCCTACTAATTTAATAAAAAGCGAAAAAAGTAGGATATTGAATCGTTAAAAAATCCTACTAATCGAAGAAAAAGTTGAAATAGTCGGATATAGAATCAGTTAAACATCCTACTAATTGAGGAAAACGCATAAAAAGTAGGATGGACTACAAAAATGATATCCTACTAAATTTATAAAATCAAAATTTAGTAGGAGAAAGGATGGAGATATGTATTATCATGCTTCTCAGACACCCGGCATAACGGTTTTAGAACCAAGAATATCTAATCACAATCAAGCCTTTGTGTATTTTTCCACGAAAAGAGAAAATGTATTGGTGTATCTAAGTAATGCAATAGAAAAGTACTGTAAAGAAACAGCATTTACACATGAAGGGATATGGAAAAAGTGGGGACCGTATGGCTTTGAAGCAGACGGAACACAGCGTATGGAGGAATACTACCCTAATGCTATAGAGGATACCTATAAAGGTGTTTCTGGTTATATTTATTGTGTAAAAGAGATACCTCATTTTCAAGAGAATATACAAATCAGTAATGCAGTGACTACAACAGAACATGTTGTGGTTGATGGATGCGAATATATAGAAGATGCCTATAAAGCTATTATGGAAGCATCGAAAAACGACCTTATTAAAATTCAAAGATATGAGGAAATGAGCGAGCAAAAACATACTTGGATTAAAAATACTATGAAACAAGAATATGATGAAGCAAGAGAGCATCCTGAGTATAGACATTTTTTGAAGGGAAAGTTTCATTTTTTAGAATTAGAAAATGCAGATAGATAAAAGGATAATTTGCATTATATAGAAAGAGAATATATCATAAGAATTCATTGTAACTCATGAGGAAAACAATTAAGATATATACAAAGTAATACGAGAAGAAAGGATTACCATATGAAGATAGAAAAGGTAGCGTTACTTGGCGCAGGTGCAGTAGGTGCATATTTTATATGGGGACTTATGGACAAGCTTGGTGAGAACTTTTGTGTAGTAGCAAAGGGAGCGCGCAGGGAACGCTTGCAAAACGACGGACTTGTCATAAATGGCAAACACTACGTATTCCCGGTAAAAGAACCACAGGAAGCAGGTGTTGCAGACCTGATACTGGTATCCGGCAAGCAGGATTCGTTACCGGAGATAATAGAGGATATGAAGCCTATGGTTGGCGAGAAGACAATGGTCATCAGTCTGTTAAATGGCGTTGCGTCAGAAGAAATGATAGGTGCGGCAATCGGAATGGAGCATATGCTGTATTCTGTTATGCGTATTGCATCTGTAAGAAACGGTAATGAGATTACATTTGCTCCAGAGTATACAGCAGGTGTGTTTGTCGGAGAAAAGGATATCAAAGAGCCTACAGAGAGATTGCTTGCAGTAGAGGAGCTGTTTCGTGATACAGGGGTTCGATACAATTTTATGGAAGATATCATCTACGATATGTGGTTTAAGTATGCCAGCAATATTTCGCAAAATCTGCCGCAGGCAATCTTAGGAGTTGGCTTTGGAGCCTATTATGACAGCGAGCATGTACTTACCATAGCGAAGAACCTTTGGAAAGAAGTATCCCAGGTGGCAAATGCCAAGGGAATTGCGCTGGAAGAAGAGTTTGTGTATTTTAAAGGACCAAATATGAAGGCGAGATTTTCGACACTGCAGGATTTGGATGCTAAGAGACATACGGAGATTGAGATGTTTGCCGGTGAGATGATTCGCATGGGCAGGGAGCATGGAATAGCTGTGCCATATTGCGAATATACCTATCATTTGATAAGGGCATTAGAAGAGAAAAATGATGGGAAGTTTGAGTATTAATAAGTGAGGATTATGAAATGTTTGAGAAGTTGAAAGAGTTATTTAAGAAGTATGAAGAGATTATTGTGTATTTGATAGTAGGAGTAATTACTACGATTGTTTCCTTGGCATGTATGTTCTTTGTAAATATTGTGATTTTTGGTAATCCACTGCATCCTACTGCAACACAAAATCTTGTTTTAAGTGCTGTGAGCTGGACGTCAGGTGTTGCGGCAGCATATCCGATGAATCGTAAGTTTGTATTTAAGAGTCAAAATGCCAATATCATGCAGGAGCTTGGTAAGTTTATCATGGCAAGAATTTCAACTCTGATTTTAGACTTTGTTTCCAGACAGATTTTGGGTGCGATTGGTGTTGATGTATTCGTTACAACTCTGATTGTTGCAGTATTGGTTACGATTGGAAATTATATTTTTAGTAAGCTGATGGTATTTCGTAAGAAATAAGAGGACAGATTATGAGAACAGATTTACACATTCATACAGAGTTTTCCTGTGATTCTGAGGCTGATATGGAGCAGTACATTCGCAAGGCGATAGATGAGAATGTACAGGTGCTATGCTTCACAGACCATGTTGATATGAATAAAGATGATTATGGATTCAACTACTATAATCCGCAGAGATACTTCGAGAAATACAATAGTTTAAGAGAAAAATACGGTCAGCAGATAAAACTATTGTCCGGCATTGAGTTTGGAGAACCACATCTGTATTCTGGAAAGCTGGCAGAGCTATCAAAATATCCATATGACTTCATGATCGGAAGCATTCATTGGATTGGAAATATGTTTCCATGCTTAAGTGTCAGAGAGAAATTTTCTGCGAAGGAGTTCTTTACATGGTATTGGGAGGAAATGCTGAAAACAGTAAAGCATGGTGGCTTTGATGCACTGGGACACATAGATTTTCCGAAGCGTTATTATGGAGAAATCTATTATTCTGAGCAGATGCTAAATGAGATTTTCAAGTATCTGCTGGATAAAGATAGGATTATTGAAATCAATACTTCGTCTCTGCGAAAAGGACATAGTGAAACGATGCCGGGCTGTGAGGTATTAGAGATATATAAGGCAAATGGTGGAAGATATGTAACGATTGGTTCGGATGCTCACGTAGTTGAAGATTTGGCGGCAGATTGTGCCGTAGCAAAGGCACATATCGAGAAGCTGGGATTACAAGAGGTAATCTATGAGCAGAGGAAACGTGTTGCCGTCTGAAATGCTCTACCAAAGGTAAAGGAAGTAGCAGATGTGGTAATTGGAACTAATGACGAAGATGGAATTGCAAAGTAATTTGTTGGAAGGATGGTTAGATGTTCAATAAGCAGGATATTACAAGAAATGAGTGTATGTTGGTAAGAGGTCAGGCAAAGTGCGGTTATGACTGGTGGTGGCATTCCTTCACCGGACGTCATGCAGTGACAGGTGAGGAGAAGCCCTTTTTTATCGAGTTCTTCCTTTGTAATCCTGCAGGCGGGACAGATGAACCGATATTAGGACAGTTAGCTACTAACAAAGAAAAGGGAATCAAGCCGTCCTATCTTATGGTTAAGGCAGGTGCGTGGGGTGAGGATGCTGCGCAATTACATAGATTTTACGGATGGAAGAAGATAGATGTGAAATGGGGCGCACCATTTAGCGTATCTGCGGATGAGTGCTATGTGGATGAGCATAAGACTTATGGTCATGTGTGCGTGTGCAAGGAGGATGCAGATGCGCACCCTGAGTATATGTGTGGAGCAGGCGAAATGAGCTGGAATCTCAAGATTGATAAGCAGGTGGCATTCAATGTGGGGTACGGCGCAGGTAAATTATTTCGTACATTGCAGGCGTTTGAAATGTTCTGGCATGCACAGGGAATGAAATCAGCATTTTCCGGCGAAGTGATATGGAATGGTGAGAAATATATTGTAGATGAGGCAACAAGCTATGGCTATGCGGATAAGAACTGGGGCAAGAGCTTTACTTCGCCTTGGGTTTGGTTATCGTCCAATCATCTTGTAAGTAAGCTGACAGGGCAGAAACTTGAGGACAGTGTATTTGATATTGGAGGCGGAAGACCAAAGGTTGGACCGATTGCTTTAAAGCGTAAGCTTTTATCTGCATTCTGGTATGAGGGAAAATGCTATGAGTTTAATTTCTCGAAGTTCTGGACATTTACAAGAACAAGCTTTGATTGTAAGGAAACAGACACGCAGATTATCTGGCATGTAGAGCAGAAGACTTGGCGTAATAAGATGGTTACGGATATTACCTGTGAAAAGAAGGATATGCTCTTAGTGAACTATGAAGCACCAAATGGTGAGAAACGTCACAATCGTCTTTGGAACGGCGGTAATGGCAGGGGAATCGTGCGCCTGTACCGTGACGGCAAGCTGATTGATGAGATAGAAGCAATGAATGTAGGCTGTGAGTATGGGGAGTATGATTCATAAGAGGAGTATAGGTAAATGAAGAAAAAGATAACGATATTCATATTAGTTGTTTTAGCAATTATTTGTATTGCACCATTGCCAAGAAAGGTAGATTGTGAAACCGAAAATGTGCAGGTAAACGGTTGGTATCTGGATTTTTTGTTGCTGGCTGACAGATTTTATGGTGAGACTGTCATTGATGGAAACGAATACAAGCCTAGTGATAGCCATTTTGCAACAAAGCTGTTTGAAGATATCTATATGTTAAGTGTCTACAGATATCGCGCAGAAACTAATGATGTAGATATGCAGACTATTTATTTACAATCTGATTTGAAGAAGGTATATGAGTGGGATTAAGGAAGAGAATAAGAGATGAGATTATTAATTAAAGAAAGAGTATTTTCCTTTGGAGATACCTATGATATCTATGATGAGTATCAGAATGTGAAATATTGTGTGAAGGAAGAACTTTTATCGATAGGACATCAGTTGAAGGTGTTTGATGCGAATGGAAATGAGATTGGAAAGATAAAGCAGAAGCTGCTTACCTTTCTGCCACAGTTTGAAATTGAAATAGGTGGCAGAATCTGTGGAACAATCAGCAAGCAGTTTACTCTGTTTCGTCCTAAGTATGAAATAGATGTGAATGGCTGGCGTGTGGAAGGTGATTTTGTTGGCTGGAACTATGATGTATATGAGGCATGCAGTTCTATCATTCATATAGAAAAGGAACCATTTAACTGGGGTGACACATATGTCATTAATTTTGCAAATCCGGCAGATGAGCTTATGGGAATGATGCTGGTAATAGCAATCGATGCGGCAAATCGCTCAGATGATTAAAATGTGTAGCTTAAATTGATACCAATGAAATGGAGGGGAAGCCATGGATTTATTATTTTCATTAGATAGCAAGAATTATACAGATGATATGCCGGTATTCGAGCGTTTTGGCGTGAGAGCCTTGATTTGCAAGGATGGTCTTTGGGCGATGCAGCAAAGTAAATATGGAGATTATAAGATTCCCGGCGGTGGTGTAGAGAAGGGTGAGAGCTATCATGATGCTCTACACAGAGAGGTTTTGGAAGAAACCGGCTTACATATTTTGGAAGATTCCATAAAGGAAATCGGCGAGGTGTTGGAAATTCGCAAGGATAATAAGAATGAGAAGCAGAAGTATATTGCACATTCTTATCACTATTTTTGTGATGTGGATGACAACGTTTCAGAGCTTGCGCTGACAGAGAGTGAGCAGAAGCTGGGCTATCATCTGGCGTGGGCGACTTTGGATGAGATTATTGCGACCAATCAAGAAGTGGTTGAGAGACCCGAGCAGAATCGGGACTTGAAGTTCTTGATATGGTTAAGGGAGTATTTAAAGGGGTAATATCAGATGAAAAATCCGTATATAGAAGTATTGGAAAGGCAGTTGGCGGTTGATTATGATTGCTCTGTCGAGGAAGTGCGAAGTACAGAAAACATATATTGTATTATGAAGAGGAATGAAGATTCCAGACCAATTGGTGATGAGAATACCTTACTTAAAATTGCAGTATATCGTGAAAAATTATTGGTAATGGCAAATGAGAAGCTTATGGACTGGTGCAAGGATAATTTTGCCAAACACAAGGGCACATGGTTGTCAGAACCTGAGAATCTGATTAAGATTCATGAAAAATTACAGGAATATGGACAGCGTTTAGCGGATACGCATCATCACTATATTCCGGCATTGTATGCCGAATCGGTAACAGGACCGTACGAATTAAGATGGTATGAACAGGACGAAATAGAGCAGTTCAGAGGTGATAAACGATTCTGGGAAGCACTTTTGTTTGATGATTCGACACCTGATATGTTGGCAGTCTGCGCTATGGATGGAGACATTATTTTAGGCATGGCAAGTGTAACCAGAGACTGTGAGCGTATGTGGCAGATAGGGGTTAATGTTACGGAAGAAGGCAGAGGAAAAGGGATTGGTGCCTATGTGACTTCTGCATTGAAGGATGAAGTTCTAAAGCGTGGTATTGTCCCAACCTATGCTACGGTAGAGAGTCATATTAAGTCTCAGCAGGTTGCGTTTCGTGCGGGATTTGAACCTGCTTTTTATGAATTGTTTTCGGAGTAAAAGAGCTTTTTACAGGAGGAAGGACAGATGAATGTAGCAATGAAAAAAGTTCTGTTAAAGAATGGAAAAGAATGCATTTTGCGTAGCCCAAAGGCGATGGATGCTCAGAATCTGATTGAATATATGAAGAAGACTGCGGAAGAATCTCAATTTCTTCTTCGCTATCCGGAGGAAGTGGACATGACGGTAGAGGACGAGGCGTACTTTATTCATGGAATGAATGAGTCGCCGGATTCTTTTATGATATTAGCTGAGATAGATGGCAGGCTTGCAGGTAATTGTTCGCTATCTGCACTTGGTTCCAGAATACGAATGAAGCATCGTTGCAATATAGCCATAGCATTATATGAAGAATTTTGTAGCCAAGGCATTGGCAAAGTGATGATGGAATATCTACTGGAAGAAGCAAAGAACATGGGCTTTGAGCAGGCAGAGCTTGAAGTGGTAGCAAGGAACGAAAGAGCAATTTCTTTGTATGAAAAGCTCGGCTTCGAACAGGTTGGAATGATTCCCAATGCCATGAAGCACAAGGATGGAAGCTATGAAAGTTTGCTGATGATGGTGAAGAGATTGTAAGGGTTGGAGAATATGCGCATGAAACAATCAACAAAAATGCAAAAGATAGACTTTTCGCAGGGGCCTGTGTGGAGGTGTATCATAGCGCAGGCTGTTCCGCTGACGATAGCTCAGCTGGTTCAGCTTCTTTATAATGTAATAGATAGAATATACATAGGACATATGGGAGAGGGAGACAGTCTTGCTTTGACAGGTGTAGGATTGACATTTCCCATTGTTACGCTAATTATGGCATTTACGGCCTTGTTTGGAATGGGTGGAGTCCCCTTATTCTCAATGGCTAGAGGAGAGCAAGATGAAGAAAAAGCCGGTAAAATCATTGGAAATTCTTTTGGATTACTGTTAATCAGTTCGGTCATTCTTACCGTATTAGGCTATGTATTTTGCAAGCCGGTTTTGTTTGCGTTTGGTGCAAGTGAGGATTCTTATGTATATGCTAGGGAATACTTAAACATCTATCTAATTGGTACGGTGTTTTCTATGATGACTACCGGAATGAACGGATATATCAATGCGCAGGGTTTTCCTAAGATAGGGATGTTATCCATTATTATTGGCGCGGTGGTAAATATTATATTAGACCCAATCTGTATTTTTGCTTTTGATATGGGTGTTGCAGGAGCTGCATTGGCTACGATTATCAGTCAGGCGATTTCAGCTATTTGGGTATTACGCTTTTTGTTTATAGAGGCAATTGTACCGATTCGGATGAGAAATATTAGAATCCATAAGACAATAACAAAGGATATTTTTAAATTGGGAACTTCCAATTTCATTATGCAGGGAACAACCTGTGCAGTCCAGGTTGCCTGTAACGCTACTTTGCAAAGCTATGGTGGAGATGTCTATGTCGGTATTATGACTGTGGCAAATTCGGTTCGTGAGATTTTAATGCTTCCTATCGGGGGAATTGTAAATGGCGCACAGCCGGTTATCAGCTTTAATTATGGAGCAAAGGAGTATACAAGGGTAAAGCAAGGAATCCGATTTAATACCTTCATCGGTTCTGCGTATACGATGTTGGCATGGGGCTTGATTATTCTTTTTCCGCGATTTTGGTTTAGCATCTTTTCTGATGATTTGCAAATGATAGATGTTGGAATTGGGATGCTAAAGATATATTTCTTTGGTTTTGTTTTCATGGCTTTGCAGTTTGCAGGACAGTCAACCTTCCAGGCACTTGGAGATGCCAAGCATGCTATATTTTTCTCACTGCTTCGTAAGGCAATTATCGTTGTGCCATTAACATTGCTTTTGCCGGCAGTGGGCTTTGGCGTGAAAGGCGTATTTCTGGCTGAGCCAATTTCAAATGTGCTTGGAGGTATTGCTTGTTATTTTACAATGAGAATGACGCTGTATAGAAGATTGGAAATGCAGATTAAGTAGAATAGATAAAGGAGCAGAATCCATGGGAAGAAAGGTGAAAGGCGCAAGAGGAGTCAGCATAATTGGTGGTGCTGATGGACCGACTTCAGTTTGGATATTATCAAAGAATAAAAAGCAGACATTTAAGCAACGCATACATAAGTGGAAATATCAGCGAAGAAGGGCTTGGTTTGAGAAGCATATCATAGCCGGCAGTCATACGATGGACGAGGTATGTCAATATATTCAAAAGGAATTGGGGTATATAGCGGTATCCTTTGACGATGAAGAATATCGACAAAAGTATAAAGAAATCAGAGCTTCCTTTATTATGCAATATGCATCAGAACTTCTTGGTGAATATCAGGAGCCACCGAAGCTGCAAAGCCATAGCGAGGAAGATGTTAAGAGATTTATTGCCGCAGTAGAAGAAAGAAATGCTATAGCGCAAGCCGTTTCAAAGGATTTGTTTGATGTAGATTATCATTGCTATAGAAAGCGGATAGGTGACGCGAAGTGTGAGATATGCGTAGAGAAACGTTTTGGATACATAGGTGGCGGATACGTTGGCGATGGAGCTAATAGAAAAAGCAAGAAATTAGCAAAGCAGTTTGGGGATGAATTTAAGAAGGTTTATCAATATTATGGTGTAACACAAGAGGATATTGATAACAAATCAAAAAGGTATGAGGAGTTACTGCGGACGTTAGCAACAAGATAAGAGGTCGTAAGGATTGGAAAGTGGGGTAGAATATGCAGAAAAATAAAGGATATAAAATTCTTTTAGGAATATCAGTAATATTAGTAATCACCTTTGTTGTTGCTACAATTATTGATTACACAAGATATTCAACTACATTAAACTCAGCACCTTTTTATATTTTTGTGCTTTTCAATGCGATTATGTATGTGGTTCCAAGTTTGATTTGTGTAGTGATAGGACTGATTCTTAAGAAGAAAGGCGAAAGAAATAAGAATATACTGGATATATTAAAGGAAAATGTAGCAGATAAGAAATGCTTAGATGAACTTATAAGTGCGTTTGAGGATATGTGCAAAGTTCACATTGAAGCTGAGAATAAAGATGAAAAGATGATTTTATTTGAAACGGGAACATTTTCTTTTTCTGGGAATCCGATGTTTTATTTTTCGTTAGTTAGACAATATCCTAATGAGGAAGATGAGTTTTATCAATTACACTTAGATATTATGTATGAAGCTACATCAGATAATTGTACTTTTGAACAAGCGACATGGAGTTTTGATCTGGAAGAAAATATCTTTGAATACATAAGAAGGTCGGAGGAATATTTGTTATTGAAGGATGTTCCAATTGCTAAAATAGATGTTTATAGGGATGAAACGTAAAAAGGGAAATTTGAATATGATAGTGAGATTATAAAAAAATATTTTATCCTAAGAATATCATGTGGAACAATGGCCCCCATGGGTGATTGACTTAAAATGATGCTCCAGATTAAGGAAGCATTGAAGAAGCTAAAAGGTTAAATTAAAGAGACTTGCGGGGAGCTTGCTAGATGAAAGGACTGATTTTTTTAAAATTAGGAGGCAGTTATGGCTATAAAGATTAATCATCAATTACAAGAACAGATACCGCATGATACCGCAGTTTTTTCTGTCGCATTTTATTGCGACGAACTTTCCACTTTGCCAAATTGTGCGGGGCCTTTGCACTGGCATCCTTATTTTGAGATTGCCACGGCAAAAAGTGGTGTTCTTAACTACCAAGTCGGACAAAATCACATCATTCTGGAAGCAGGAGACAGTATATTCGTTAACTCAAATATGCTTCACGGAATCAGACAGGTGTCCGGTGATATACCCGACCCAATGCCGAACATTGTTTTTTCGGGTACTGTAGTTGCACCTGAGACCAGTACAATTTATCAGAAGTATATTCAGCCAATCGTTGTGTGTGATTTGCTGCCTTTTATTGTATTCAGACATGATGACAGTCAGTGTAATGAAGTTAATCAAATGATAAATGATATTTATTGTGTGATGCATGAACAGACTGATTGTTATGAGCTGATTGTTCAGCGTAAGCTTAGCTATATATTTGAATATATCTTTCGTAATTTTGATACCCTTCCGAAATTCGAAGCATCACGTATACAACTCAATGCTCAAATACGTGTCCAGAAAATGTTATCGTATATCTGCGAGCATTATTCGGAAGTAGTCAATCTTGAAGATATAGCCAAGGCTGCTAATATAAGCCGAAGTGAAGCGGGACGATGCTTCAATACATACATGGGCTGTTCACCTGTCGATGCACTGATACAATATCGCCTTCAGACTGCACATCGCCTTCTGAACGAAACAACGCTTACTCTGCGGGAAATCAGCTACGACTGCGGTTTTCATTCTGTTAATTATTTTAGTCGTCAATTTCGGAAAATGTATGGATATGCACCTAGCAAAAGTCGAATTTTGGGTAAATAGTGCTTTGATTTAGTGCTATTGTATCTTTTGGTTGTACGTTTTCAGTAATATAATACGTTTAAACACTATAATGGAGGCAAAGCTAATATGGAATTTAAGTGGTTAAATGAAAGTACGATAAAAAAGACAGCTGATAGAATTGAAATCAAAGCACCCGGACAGACAGACTTTTTCTGCGGAAGTATAGATGAATGTGAGGAGGGAATTCTCCCGGAATCACTTTGTAATGCACCGTATTATTATACAGAGGTGGAAGGCGATTTTGTGCTTAAGGTCAAAGTTTCGCATGACTTTAAGGACACTTATGATTCCGCATCAGTAATGGTAATGAAGGATAATACCTGTTGGGCAAAGTGCTGCTTTGAATTGACGGATTTCGGCACACATGCTGCTGTAAGTGTGGTAACAAAAGGAGATTCGGATGATGCTAATGGGTGTAATTTAGAAGGTAATACAGCGTGGCTGCAAGTTTCCAGAGTAGGAAATAATTTTGCATTCCATTACTCTGTGGATGGGGATAATTTTTATATGATGAGATATTTCCATCTTCCTGTAGACCCGATTGTGAAAGTTGGCCTTCTGGCACAAGCTCCTGTTGGTAACGGTGGAATCAGAGTTTATGAAAATTTGAGTATACAGAAAATAACGGTAAAAAATATAAGAGCCGGAAAATAATACTACCGTAGGTTTTGTAATTTTTACGTCCGTTTGAAATGTTACCATATATAAAAATATAAACAAGGAGAATTCAAATGAAAGAAACAAGCTTTATTTCGTTGAATCCTGAATGGATTCGCAAGCCTGAAAATGTAACAATTACAAATGATACTGTTGAAGTTATTACGGAAAGCGGTACCGACCTCTGGCAAAGAACATACTACGGCTTTACAAATGATAATGCCCCTGTTTATCAGATTAAGACAGACGAAAAGTTTTTTTCCTTTATTGTAAGAACACAGTTTGAAAGTAGCCAGCGTTTTGACCAGTGTGGTGTGGCAATGTACCTTGACAGTGACAACTGGTTCAAGGCTTCCATCGAATACGAAAACGAAAAGATTCAGCGTCTTGGAAGTGTTGTAACAAACAACGGATATTCCGATTGGGCTACAACCGATATTTCCTCTGAAATCAAGGGTATGTGGTATCGTTTCAGCCGACGTAACAGCGATTTCTGCATTGAGTGCAGTGAGGATGGAAAGAATTTCCGACAGATGCGTATTTTCCACATGTTTAACGGTGCGAATACAATCACATTTGGCATTTACGCATGCAGTCCCACAACAGGTTCGTACAAAGCAACCTTTTCCGATATGATTGTGACAGAATGCCAGTGGGAATCTGACGCAGATTGGAAGCAGAAATAATGAAACAAACCTCCTCGCTCATAAATGAGGATGGCAGATTGTAGACAAAATCCAGGGTTCTCACCCAATGTCATTTAGTTAAGTTCAAAATCATTAAGTTAAGGGATAAGTCTTCGGATTTATCCCTTAAAAATTTGCAACAGAAAATAGTTCATTAAGTTAATCACTTCTCCCATATTAAATTTTTTGATTTTTCATACCTTTTTTTGAAAAAAGGTGTATAATGTAAGTGTGGGCATGGTTAAGTTTATGCGAAACAGAGAGATTACACAAAAATTAGCGAGAACAGAGAGAACACAACAGAGAGAAAATTTATATCAGAGTTTATTGAGTTTCAGTTAGTAGAGAGAATACAGCAGTTACAGAGAGTTTGAACGGTTAAGAGAGAATATTAGTAAAACTTACACCACAAGAATAGTCTGCTCCTTTTGAGAAAGGGGTGCTTTTCTTGTTTTTTTATGCTCATTTTTAATTACTACTGAAGCGAGGTAAACAAGAATGAAAATTGTAAATTCTACTCCGAACGAGTTAAAAGAGAACTTGGATATTGCAATCCAAGAAGCAGTTGCCGACTATCTGACAAATAATAAACTGTACAATCCGCACTTCTCCCGCAAACGTGTACTGACCATGGACGAAGTGATAAAACTGCTGATTTCCATGCAAGGCGGAAGTCTAAAAAAGGAACTGTATGACGCAGGAGTTGCGGTAACTGCTTCTGCATTTGTTCAACAGCGTGCCAAAATTCCGTCAATGGTTATGGACGAAGTATTTGAACGCTTTAATTCGCTGTGCAAAGACGAAAAGACCTACAAAGGCTACAAGGTACTTGCCATTGACGGCACTACCGTAAATATGGCAAGGAACCCAAAATCAGACAGTTTCGTAAAGAATGACAGCACACCAAAGGGGTACAACCAACTTCATGTAAATCCCTTATATGATGTGTTAAACAAAACCTATCATTCCTGCGTCATTCAGCCACAGCCGAAGCAGGACGAAGTGGGGGCACTCACCTTTCTGCTTGGGTGGCATGAGTTTAAGGAAAAGACACTGATTGTTGCAGACAGAGGTTACGAGTCCTATAATGCATTTGCCCACTTGCAGAACACTCCCAACATAGATTTCCTTATAAGGGTAAAACAAGACCGTACCGCCATGCGTGAAATCAGTAAACTACCGATGACGGAGTTAGATACCGATGTGTCATTTACGATTACCACCACGCAGACAAAGGAGGATAAGGAAAAGGGATATATTCTGCTACAGACACGCAAAAACGAAGGCAGAATATACAGCAACAAGACAAGGGCAGGACGTTGGGATTTTCCGTCCCCTTATCCCATGACCTTTCGTGTGGTACGGTTTCAACTGGAAACTGGGGAATATGAAACCCTTGCAACAAGCCTTCCCAGAAGCTTCACGCCTGCGGAAATCAAAGAACTGTATCATGACCGTTGGGGTATTGAAACAGCATTCCGAGAGTTAAAGTATGGTCTTGGCTTGGTAAACCTGCATGGCAAAAAAGACGATTTCGTAAAGCAAGAAGTATATGCAGCAATGATTATGGCAAACTTCTGTAGTCGGATTGTAAATGAGGTTGTGGTGAAGAAAAATGATACCAATATCCACGAATACAAGGTAAACATGAAAATGGCAATCCATATCTGCAGGCAGTTCGTCCGAACTCCCAATGCCGATGCGAAGCAGTTATTAAAAGACATTGCGAGATACACCGAGCCTGTACGACCGGGAAGACGCGACGAGAGAAACATTAGGGCGAAATCCTTTGTCGGCTTTATCTACCGAGTATCTGCATAGAAGTATATGGCAAACTGACGAAAAAGAAAGGGGGCAGAATCTTATGGCATCTGCCCCCTTTCATAATTTTTTGTGAAAACAAGCATTTTCAATTCCCAAAACAAGGTTTTACAAAAAAGAATATTTTGCTACTGCTTAACAAGGGGGTAAAAATAACAAAACAGTGAAAGCCTATGAAGATTTATCAACTAGTCATGGGAATGTATATAAAAATGGCACTATTTTCTGTTTAAGCGAAAACAGAATGCTGTTACTGTTTTATCAACCAGTTCCTGCAATGTGTTGAAAAGTAAACGATTGCATTTTTAGTACCCCCACTCTTTCACAATTTGCACACATAGAAAAGTGTATTAAGTTAAGATTTATATAGATGTATGGGAATTTCCCGTTATCGGCATTTTTAGAAAAATAGGCAAATTTTTGATACCTTATAGCGACAAGTGAGAAAATGCAAAAAATGAGAATTATTTGCGATTTGAAAGAAAATGAATAATATTTAAGACGTTATAGTGACTAGTTGAGATTTTGAAGTATTACTGTTTTATGATTTTATACGGAAATTTTGATGCATCAAATAGACTAGTTGATAAACTGAAAAAGAAAGGTAATTTATTGACGTAGACGTATGATACCGTATACTATAGGGAAGAACAAATTTGAAGTTTCTTCTGCCTTTGATAGAGTAAAGACAGAAGAAATTAACTTACCAGAGTATTACAGTTCAATTGAATTATATCCATTTTTGAGTTGTTCTATCAGAATATGAGATGGAACAGTCATATCATTTTCCGCCCATTTTAATAGCATACTGTGCATCCCGCCTACGCTGTATGCTAACAAATATGGCAATTGTGGGGCTAGGTGTTCTGCAACATTTTTAGAACGGATATATTCAAAAATACCAAAGGAATACTTATAGGCTCCGTCAAACAGAACTGACAAAAGATTACTTTGTTTGAAAAGGAGTAATAATGATTTTCGTTCTTCCCAAAAATCAAAATAGCATTGGACAATATCCCAGTAGCGTTTTGTGTGCTGGGATTTGATTTGTTCAAAGCATTCGATATACAAATTATTAAATAAATAGTGCAGTACATCTTCTTTATCTGTAAATAAGCGATAAAAGGTTTTTCTGGAAAGATTAGCTTCCCCAGCAAGCTGGGTAATGGTTATCTCTTTATAATCATATTGTTTTAATGCGACTAGCAAAGCATTAGCAATTTGCTGTTTCGATTGTTCTGCGATTTTACCATTTGTAGTGTTCATACTGCACCTTTCTGTTTATGTCACAACTACTACGAATGTGTGACACATTAGCATATTTGATTGTTTTTTGCTACACACGCATTATATAATACTTTTATAAAGGTAACAAGTGTGACGTATTAGAAAATCGGAAAGGAAATTATATGAAAAGAATAATATACTACTTTAGTGGAACAGGAAACAGCCTATATGCAGCGAATAAAATTGCAGAAGCAATAGGTGGAGCTGAACTTGTGTCGGTTCGTTGTGATGTGGAAAGTGCGACCGCTTCTGATGCGGATATAATAGGTTTTGTATGTCCGGTGTATGAGTGGGATGTGCCGGGAGTATTTAGAGAATTTATTAAACAACTTACCATCAATCCGAAAGCATATATTTTTATGGTGGCAACATACATTGCCATACTTGGGAAAAGTTTTGAAACGGTTGAAAAATTGCTGGAAGAAAAAGGGACACACCTCAATTATGGTCGTGCGATTCGTTGTGTTGCAAGCCAATGTATTGCATATCCGCCTTTTCCACCTGAAAAACTGATGATACCTTATATGGAAAAACAGATGCAAAAAGTTAGCAAGGAAATAAGCGAGAAAAAAACACGGAATTATCCGCGAATGTCGTCAATAACACGTAGACGATTTGATAAGACGATGGGACCTTTTTTAGCACTGGAAAGCGAATATGATAAAGGATTTTATACAGACGACAGATGTAAAGGATGTAGCATATGTGAAAAGGTTTGTCCGACACGCAATATTACAATGGAAAATAATCGCCCCAAGTGGAATCATCATTGTCACGGATGTAATGCATGCGTAGCGTATTGTCCAACAAAGGCCATACAGTTTAAAGTGCCACAAGTATATAAAGAATTAGATTCCATTATTTGCAAATTACTGCGTCTTCCCGAAAAGCGTAAGCGTTATCATCATCCGTTAATAGATGCAAAAGACTTGATGGGTGACAGAAAAGAAATAAAGTCCAGAGAATAATTCGTTTAACATTATTTAAAAGGCAAGAAACTTTCAGTTGTGCGCCCAGCGAAGGGCAATTAACCAAACGGGTGAAAATCCTGTCTAATTAAGGTCTAGCCAACCGATTAGTAGCGAGTCTTGAGTAGCTGTCAGTAATGACAGTTGCTAAGCGTAGACAGCGAGCAAGTAG
>JAZNMO010000044.1:0-7936 GCA_045579665.1 Lachnospiraceae bacterium | reverse complement strand
CAATTTATCTCCGCATGCTTTTTCATAAGATATAAATGCTAATATATTATTCCATTCCCAGTCTTGAATCTTCGGATAGTCTACTAAACTAAAAAGATATACCCCTTTTTTTATTATTGACCTATCATCATTAGCAATCTTAAGTATCATTTTATCATCTCCGTAAATTCAAATTTAGCAATCTTTTACTCTATCTTTTTTGGACAATCTAAAACCATTGTATTCCATTGTTGCATTTGTTTCTTGTGGCATTGAGAAACCGCATTTTTTATAAAATTCATAGTTCTCAGGTGTTATCCTTGCACTCCAGTTACCACATGGCAATTTAGTAATACATTTCTCTACAAGTCTTTTCCCTAAGCCAATATTTCTATACTTCTCTATAATAATTAAATCTTGTATTGAAGCAACCATTACTTTATCTGAAACTACTCTTATCATACCAACTAATACATCTTCATCCCAAACAGTAAAAGCCCAAGCCGAATTATTCATTGCAATCTCAAATTTTTCATTTTGCCAATCAGGAAGGCTACCATTACACCAACCCACTGCTTCATACAACTCTCTAATTTTCGCACCACTTATGCCAGTAGTTCCTTCACGAATTAAAAATCCTTTGTAATAATCGTACATATATTATTCCTCCTAAATATTGTTCTTTGCTGTTAAATTCAAGTAAAATCTTAAATGTATTTCACACATAAATCATTTAGTTCATCAATAAGTTTTTTATTCTCTAACTTTCTTGCCAACGGCATAAAAATTTCAATCGTTTCTATTGCTTTTGCCTTTCTTTTACTATCATCGAGAAATTCAATAGTGCGCATATTATGAAGCCTTTCTGCCAGTCTAATGAGTATAACTTCATCTGAAGCCATCATCCACTCATTGATTGTCATATGTACATTTACAATAATGTCATACACTTCTCCTGGCAAGTCATATCTTAATTTTTCTAATGATATTACACCTATTTCCTCCACTTCACTAAACATAGCTGCAAGAACAGTCTCTGCTCCTGCCCCTAACTCAGTCAAAATAATAGATACATTCAACAAATGTGTTACATATTCTTCTCCTGAATACCTTTTTACACCTTTAAATGCATTACATGCACATTGATAAATCTTGACAATCTCGCGCTCTTCCACCCCCACTCCATTGTTTTTCATTTTCTCCTGTAAAATATCAAACAGCTCTTCTTTTGTTGCTCCAGTCCTTGTAGACCCTAAAAACACATGATTCATAGCACTACCACCTAAGTTCTCTATTGAAATCTTCATTGCTCTTAGAAGTGACGGACAGAAACCAAATTTTTTACTAAACGCCTTCGTAAATCCGCTATGTGACTTCCAACCATACTTTATTGCAATATCTATGATTTTTTGTCCAGAAAGTATATCTTCTGATGCTTTTATTAATCTTCTTCCACATATATATTCCATTACCGTGACTCCTACATGTGACTTGAATAATCGCTCAAAGTGATAATTCGAATAACCTGCTCTTTTTGCCAAATCATTGATTGAAATTTTCTCTTCTAAATGTGCTTCAATATAATTCAATACTTGATTTACAGCTTCATCTGATTTCACAACTATCACCTTCCCTTCCCATGCAGTTAATATATTATAAATCATTTTTTTGATTAATTCTTTTTCTAAAATGCTAAATATTATAGAGAATCTTTTTTTAGTGGTATGTCATTTCTTCATCAATATATTTTTTATGTATAGACCTACTTTGAAATAAAATGCAATCCTTTAAATCCATTATATCCAATTATTGCATTTGTTGCTTATATAGCTCCCCTCCCTCAACTTTCATTTTTACATCCAATTTTTCAATTCTTCACTATTACATTTCCCAACTATAACTTCTATTTTGTCAAAACATTCCGGAGTCAAGGCGTACGCAGTCATTCTGAGATGACCTTCTACAATAACAAAGTTCTGAAAATCCGAGGTTAAAAAAATCATTTTAGAAAAGGTTCCACCCTTTTTAATATATTCTGCTGTTTGTATGAAAGCATTATTGTTTTTACCATAGATTATTCTACCGGAGCGTATCGCATCTGCAGCGGTCAACGGCGAGTGCGTTCCTGCAGACAATTCGTTCCAATAACTATAATTAATGTATCTGATTTTTCTCAAGTCATGACTTTTAAAATCACATAAATTCCACTCAATACCAATTGGAAATCTTTCAAACATCCCTCGATTCAAGCCATACCCTCGAAATTCTTCGAGTATTTTCTTCCTTTGAGCATTCTCATCTTTATTTTGCAAATCAGCTGACTCTATAATATTTTTATCAACCATATGTTCGCAGATTACCTTTTTAAGTTGTTCTGAAAATCTTACCGAAGAATATTCTGCTTTTAGGAATTCACATATCATTTCGTCTTCCGTACTTTTTCGTAAAATTCTCAACTTGTCACCATCCTTCCCAAAGCATCCTTGTTATTCCAATAAATTCTTTTTTGCCATCATATAATAAACGCATATCTTATATCCGGCATATCCATATAAGTGGTCTAACCCTGAATATGTATATCCTAAATATGCCTCTTTCAAATCTAACTCTTTTAGGTATTTCGTTCCCAAAATAACAAGATTCACCGCAACATGCTTCCCCTGATGTTTCCGCATTACCGTTGTACAGCCAACACTACCTAAATTCTTCTCTTCAATTCCGACACAAACTATCAATGTACCTATAACTTCTCCATCCTTAACTGCAATTAATACCCTTCGATTACTACTCTCAATATACAAACTTTCATCCATATACCATTGGGTGAATTCACTATACGCATCATTTGTGCATTTACATATTTCTTCCAAATCAGTTATTATTGCCCACCTATAAGTTATACCATCTATAGTATCTCCAACTCCATATTCATCCCTCTTAAAATCACTTAACATAAATCGCATATCAAAACAATTGCAGTTCCAAGAATGTTTATAACCTCTTTTTTCAAAAAAGGTACTCGCCACTTCATTAATATCACTATACAAATTTTCGTTTTCTGCACAAAAATAGCGTTTGCTGGTAGGAACACCAGGCATCAAATAATCAAAACCTGCTCCAATAATAATTTCATAATATCCACAATTTCTAATCGCAGTTTCAGACAATGTTAATAATTCTGTTCCAATTCCTTTATTTCTATATTCTTTATCAACACATAGCAAAAGAATCGTGTTTTGATTTATAACTGATACACCAATTAATTTGTTCTGCCCATCTCGTTTTTCTATAATTTTATTATTAGTATTTCCCAAAATATTTAATGCTGTTTTTTCCTCTCTGACAACAAAAGGTAAATTCCGCTTGTATATTTCAAATAATTCATTGAGCATTTTCCTGAACTCAATTATTTCTGCCATGCTACTTTCCTCTCCAATCCATTTTTTCTTTACATTCTCTGTACCAAACAGGAACCACATTATTCATTCTATCATACCAATTCACTATGTTCTTATTTAACATTAAAATATTATCCAATCTATCCGGCGCAAAATACTTAGCCCATACAATGGAAGTAATTGCACTTGCGGACAAATACAGTGCTAAAATTCTCCAAAATGTTTCTGGTACCTGATAATTAAAATATCCATCTATCTGCCCAACTGCAAATGTTGGATTTTCAATTCCAATTCTTGTGAAATCAAACCAAGGATCTGCTCCATTCTCAAAATCTACTGTCTGCCAATCTATCACTAATACCTCATCAGCATCATTAATTATTAAGTTTCCTAGATGATAGTCTCCGTGAATATTACTTTGTTCTCTACCATGCAACAAATCCTTGTTCTCATCTATAAAAGCCAAAATCTTCTCCGAACCATCGAAAGGTATTCCTTCGTTCTTATATGCTTCTATTCTAGGGTTAATAACTTCAAAGTATCTATCATACCAATCTTGTTCTATACCTTTTATTATAGAATTCAAGTGAATATCTCTTAATATCTGACCAGATTTAAAACCAAAATAATACTGTTTTTCTTTCGTCATACTCGGCACTACTTTTTCAGCCTCTTTTCCTTCCATCCACTTCAAAAGCATATAAACTGATTTTCCGTCTTCACACATACCAAAATCTATTGCCGTAGGAATTGGTAATTTTGCTTTATTTAGACTTAAAAGGAACTCATAATCCTTCTTTTTTATTGCATAGTTTGATTTCTCTGAAATACGCAATAAAAATTTTTTTCCATCCTTTGTTTGAATATAATATTTTCTATCTCCGGACATTCCTTTCTCTATTTCCTTTACAACAGAAAATGTATCTGCAATACATATCTCATTAAATAAATTCATGTTGCCTCTCTCCAATCTTCCTTTTCAATGAAAAAAACATCTTTTAGTTCTCCTAATCTAAATAAATTACAAATTGTACCTAAATATCATATCACATAAAATTAGTTTCTCTTCTGCTGAAAATAATTTTTATTATTTTTAATAAAAAACAAAGCCACAGTCAAAAAACCGTGGCTGACTGTGGCTTCGCATTATACATCATCAAACTGTTTTAATATTCTATAAATAGAACTTTTAGATAAATATCTTTCCTTTGAAATTGTATCAACACTTTTTCCAGACTGATATTCTTCATATATCTGAGTATTTCTTCTTATCAATTCTTCTTTTTGTCCCGAAACACTCCCCCACTCCTTGCGACCATTTTGGGGCGATATATATACGTATCCTTCTGGCATAAATCTTCTGATTTCATGCAACAAGTTCTTTGGAAAAATATTATCTGCATTTTCATATTTCATTCTGAACCACTCCTTAATTCTAACTTATATTAGAATGCGGATTTTGTATTATTCAGTAATGAAATGCGGCAACATTTTTACGCTCCACACGCATTGCCAATACAAAAACCGCATGGAGCTAAAGTATGAATTTCAATTCCATAACGCTATCCTCTCCTTTACTAAAAACTACTTAAATTCAAAATAACAAACATTAATAAGTTCATCTGAATCAACCATGCAAGAGTAATCTTACTCAGACAGTGAAATCTATTATCACATATTTTTTGCAAATTCTCAAGAGCTTTTTATAAAACTCCACTGAGGAACTTCCTCAGTGTACTGCTTTTTACAGCGACTATACAGTAGTGCTTCCTCAGTAGAAATACCGTATCACATCCTATAGAAATCATAAAACCAGTACAATCATCCACAGAATACACCTATCTCTCACCTACCAACTATCGACTTGCCAAGTGGGTAATAATAATTAAAAGGATGGTACATTTACCACCCTTTCAACACTTTCTTACACTTCTGTTTTACCCTATACCCTATTTGTGATACGGTTCTCCATTTATAATGCGATAGCATCTATATATCTGCTCCAGCAAAACCACTCTCATAAGCTGATGCGGAAATGTCATATCAGAAAAACTAAGCTTAAAATCTGCTCTCTTCATCACCGTTGGATGCAAGCCTAAAGAACCACCAATTACAAATGCAATATTACTGTTGCCCTGTATACCAAGCTGCTCTAACTTATCCGCAAACTGTACGGAATCCAGCTTCTTCCCTTCAATCGCTAGTGCTATCAGATAAGTGTCATCCTTTACATACTTCATGATACGTGCAGCTTCCTTTTCCTTAATCTGAAGCTCCACAGTCTCCGAAGCATTGTCAGGTGTCTTCTCATCTGCCACCTCTACGATATCCAGCTTACAATATCTCGAAAGCCGCTTTGCATATTCATCTATTGCATCTCTATAATATTTTTCCTTAATCTTGCCAACTGTAATCAGCGTAATATTCATATGAAATATTAAGCCTCCTCAAAAATCTCAGCATATAACTCTTCACTCAATGACTCTAAGTAAGAAGCATCTAATACGCCAAACTCCTCTGCAATTGCAGACTTTAAGATTGCAAAATAACGGAAGTACTTCATCTCCTCAGGCATACCTGCAGGAACACCTGACTTCTGCACGATATATTCCTTAGTAACATTCTCTAATACCCAGCTTCTAATCTGTGCAGTCAGGTCATCTTCCTTCTTTGCCTCACTAGCATACTTCTTAGCTGAGCCAAAAGAGCTGATACCCATAATGATGAAAATAAGGAATAATGCACCCATTACGCCATAGGTAATGTACTTACCTGGTGCAGCCATATGAAACGGAATAATCCCAAGCTCAATTAATACAATCGCTGCAATACCAAGAATACCTACAATCAATAATGTATATGCAGAACTCTTGAAATCATCAGCCTTAGATTTGTTATCATGATAAACCTTAACTGTACCTCTTGCCTGTACTACATCCTCCGGAGTAACCTCAGTAACATATTCCTCATATGGATTTGTTACCTTCTCTTCTTCCTCCTTAACAGCCTGCAAGTCTTCAACTAAATCAACCTTACAGTCTACACAGGTTGTAATTCCTTCTCTATATTCGCTTTTACATTTTGGACACCATGGCATAGCTCATAACCCCTTTCGCCTTCTGTACTTTTATTCTGTCTTAAACGCAATCAATTATTTCTCTGAAAGATACTTGTGAATACCCTTCGCTGCAGCCTTACCTGCACCCATAGCAAGAATAACTGTAGCTGCACCTGTTACAGCATCACCACCGGCAAATACACCTTCCTTAGATGTCATACCGAACTCTTCATCTGCAACGATACACTTCCACTTGTTAGTTTCCAAACCTTCTGTTGTAGAAGAAATCAATGGATTAGGTGATGTACCAAGAGACATGATAACTGTATCAAGCTCCATCTCGAACTCACTACCCTCTACCTCAACTGGGCGTCTTCTTCCAGATGCATCCGGCTCGCCAAGCTCCATACGTACACACTTCATACCCTTAACCCAGTTATTCTCGTCTTCAACGATTTCGATTGGGTTAGTTAATAAATCGAAGATGATTCCTTCTTCCTTAGCGTGATGTACTTCTTCTACTCTTGCCGGAAGCTCCTCTTCACTTCTTCTATAAACAATATGAACCTCTGCTCCTAAACGAAGTGCTGTTCTGGCAGCATCCATAGCTACGTTACCGCCACCTACTACTGCAACCTTCTTACCTCTCATAATAGGAGTCTTAGAATCCTCATTAAATGCCTTCATAAGGTTGCTTCTTGTTAAGTACTCGTTTGCTGAGAATACACCGTTAGCATTCTCGCCTGGAATACCCATGAACTTCGGAAGACCTGCACCTGAACCGATAAATACAGCCTCAAAGCCTTCTTCCTCAATTAACTCATCAATAGTGATTGACTTACCAATGATAACATTCTTCTCAATCTTAACACCAAGAGACTCTACATTCTCAATCTCCTTAGCAACTACAGCTTCCTTTGGAAGTCTGAACTCAGGAATACCATATACTAATACACCGCCTGCCTCATGCAATGCTTCAAAAATAGTTACATCGTAGCCAAGCTTCGCCAGGTCTCCTGCACATGTAAGACCTGCAGGACCTGAACCGATAACTGCAACCTTCTTACCTAACTTCTCTGCAGCCGGTGTTGGCTTAATACCATTCTCTCTAGCCCAGTCAGCAACGAATCTCTCAAGCTTACCAATAGAAATAGGCTCACCCTTGATACCTCTGATACACTGACCCTCACACTGGCTCTCCTGAGGACATACACGTCCACATACAGCAGGAAGGGCACTTGATTCACTAATAACCTGATAAGCCGCTTCAATATCGCCTTCTTTTACTTTTCCGATAAATTCAGGAATATCAATGGAAACGGGACAACCCTTAACGCACTGTGCATTCTTACATCCGATACATCTTTGTGCTTCTGCCATCGCTTCTTCTTTATTATATCCAAGACATACTTCTTCAAAGTTTGTTGCACGAACTTTTGGTTCTTGTTCTCTAACTGGAACCTTCTTTAATACATCAGCCATTATTCATCACCTCCGCAGT
>JAZNMO010000043.1:0-5526 GCA_045579665.1 Lachnospiraceae bacterium | reverse complement strand
TTGAAAAAGAACCAGATAGAATATTATGATCGAATTAGTGAAGTCAGAAGAAGCGGTAACTTTGAACAATGGATAAGATTCTTTTTGGAGGCAGTGAGTAAAGCAGCATCGGATTCTTTGGAAGCAATTCGTCAGCTTTCTGCGTTACATGATACAAATATAGAAAAACTTCCGAAAACGACTAGAAGGAAAGATAATTTAAGGGCTGTGTTTGATTATATCGAGCAGTATCCTATTATTGATATTAAGAGAACTGCTAAGGAATTAGATATTAGTTATAATACAGTAGCTACGGCTGTGAAGAAGCTTGTGGAACTTGGTATTTTGCAGGAAACAACCAATGCTGCGAGAAATAGAGTATTTGCGTATGAGGAGTATTTGGGAATATTGAGGAAGGATACGTAAAAATTAAAATATTTATATCATAATATTATAGGCAGAAAGAAGGAATGTGATGTATACAGCTGATGTGACAGGGGCACAGATATTATTGACATATTCAGATATTTTCAAGGAAGATAAGCCGGATTTGATTGAAAGTATCAAGAACCTAAATATGCATAAGGCAATATCCATTATATGTGAGTTGCTTCGTGTGAGAGATTCACATATGGACTCTCTAATAATATTTAATCATGAATTTAAAGTACCATTCGAAACAGTATTAAAAAAAGAGATGTGTGGTATAGTTCCAAATTCTGCAGAAGAAATGTTTTCTAATCCATTACTGCATAAGGATAATCATATTATATCGGTGCAGATGTTGTTTATTCTTCTTAAAAAGATAATTGTGTATGGAAATTATGAAACAATGGAGCAGACAGATTATCAGATTGAAAAAGAGGACTATAAAACAATTATCAAATTAAATCTGCTTGTGGCTGAGGAGATTAGTGAAAAGCATAAGGTAGAGATGGATACAGACCATTTCCTGTATTCGACATATCACTTGAATTTTCAGAGAAATGTAGCAAATGAATTTTTAAGAATGTACCATATGATGGAGCTTGTCAGCAGAGATATCAACAATTTTGATGCAGATGTACAAAGAGAGTATAGGGATTATTATAAGGATTTTTTGGAGAAATACGGATTTACACCAACTGACTACAGTTCTCTTTTGTTTTGGCAATTAGAGGAATATTATTTTGGAATAAACGGATTAACATATGAACCAATATGGAAAAGCATAGAAACAAGCTATGGAGAAAGTGAAATATCCGATAGTGCAAATAAGGTTATAGAAGTTTTGTCAAAATCGTTGGGTGATTATAAGCAATGGGCAGAGGAGAGCGAAGATAGGGAATGGGATTTTAGTGAATTCTTTTCAGCTCCATTTGTTAAAGATAGAAATGGGAAATTTGTTTCATTAAGCGACATTACACTGCGTAATGCCTTTTTTGAAAAAATGTTCTGGTTAATTCGAGATTGTTATCTGGTTGAAGATAGCCGTGCAATGGCGTTTTTCGGCAGGTTATATGAAAAATACATTCAGGACATAACCAAGGATGCTACAAAGGCACAATTCACTTATATAGATGAATTTGTATATATGGAAGGCAGGGAAGAGAAAAAATCATCTGATGCCTATATACGAAAAAGAAAAGACCTTTTGGTAGTGGAAGCGAAAGGCTTTTCTGTATTGCTTGATTGCATGACAAAAAATGAAAGTGTGGAAGCCAATAATAATAAATTGTTTGTTAAGCCTGTTTTACAAGCTGATAAGAGTTTAGCGGCAGTTATAGATGAAAAGCCAGAGTTTGCAGGAGTTGAGACTGCTTACATTGTGTCAGTGACTATGGATAATATCAATGCTGTTCCAAATTACTACAATGCTATTCATAAAGAAATTATAGATAAAAAGCGTTCAGACAAGGTTAAGTATTTCTTCAATTTCAGCATAGAAGAATATGAGATGCTAATGGTTTTAGTGGAGAATCAGGTTGATATATTCACTTTGTTGAAAGAGTATTATCAGAATGTTAAATTGAAGCCTTTTAGCACATATCTTCATGACAGGTATTCAGATATTGGAATGACGGTTTTTATGGAAAGGTGTTTTAAAGAAGCGAGTGATGCAATGAAGGAAATATTGTTTGGAGCAGATTAGCAGAAAGAAGGTACTCTATGAATACAAAAATGTTTGATGCAGTATACGACTTCTATAAATCTCACTACAGCCAAATAGAAAAGCAGGAACTGTACAAATGGAAAGCTGTAGTTCATTTTAGGGAGCATTGGGATATAGAAGCAGAAAACTTCCCTGCTATGTTAGAAGAGGCATTAGGTGAAACAAGAAATCTTATGTCCGCTGGTAAGTATTATCCAAGAGGAATGATTATATGGGCTGCGAAGCAGGAAGGGGAAAATGTAAGAGAATTATTCCGACAGCTATATGATTTAACCATAGACTTAAGAGTAAGGATTGAAACTTTCCAAGATGAAATAAACGCCATCATGGAACGCCATAAGGAAGGAAATATTGGTCGTAGCTATCAGGATGACAGAGCAGTATTGGTATACTTAAATATGCGTTATCCGGAAAAATACTATCTGTACAAATATCAGATGTTTGTGGATTTTGCAAAACTGATAGATTATACAGAGCTTCCCAAGGCAGGAGATATTGAACTTGTTTTCCTCTTTCAAAGCATGTGCGATATGATACTTAAACGTGTGATGCAGGATGAAGAACTCTTAAATATGTATGAGCCACGCAGACAAAAGTATTATGATCCTGCTTATCATTTGCTGGTACAGGACATTATTTACTCTGCACAGTATTTCAATGCACCGGAGCTTCTTGAAGAAGAGAAAAAGGTTGAGGTAAAGGAATTTACTCTTGAAGCAAAGAAGAGTGAAGTAAAATTGCAGGGTGTCCATGTAGATTACATAGAAGAGGCGAAATCACAGAAGGAGCTTGGAGATGCCGGAGAAGAATTTGTTTACCAGCTTGAACGAGCAAAGGTAAAGAAATATAAGCTTAGCAAAGATAAAAAGGTTCGTATGGTATCAAAACTGGATGGCGATGGTTTGGGATATGATATTTTATCCTATGATAAGCACGGCAATCCAATGTACATTGAGGTCAAAACCACTACAGGTCCGGAGAATGGAAGCATCTTTATTACAGCAAGCGAACTGGAAATGAGTGAAAAGCACAGTGAACAGTATTACCTCTACAGAGTATATGACTTCAATATAACTAAAATAGAAGGTAAGCTGTCCGTCAGACAAGGTTCCTTAAAACCGCTGTGTATATCTGCACAGACCTATAAAGTGAATTTTTCATAATGGAAAGAAGAAAATGAGGTGATGAAAGTTGAGCAGTATGGAGGAGTTAATCAGAACACAAAATAAAATAAGAGAGCAGTTTGCAGTTCCTAAAGCTGTATCTGTTCTAACAATGGATGGAAGTATGCAGGCTTACTCAAGTGCGGCCAAGGCTGCTGCAAGTATACAGGTGGAACCTGCACTTCTTGGCTTTGCTAAAGAATTACAAAAATATAGGGAAATGCATGAATCTGTGTATAAGAGTTTTTCAGCAGTACAGCAGGTATTAAGTCCGGTATTGGAAGAGTATCATAGGGTTTCAGAAGTTGTAAGTGTTGCAAAAAAGGTACAGGAGAGCATACAGCCTATAACAAATTATTTGAAAGATATTCAGCCTGTACTACCGGATACAAAAGTACTTTCTCAATTAGCGGAAATCAGAAGCCGCATCTTATTGGAACCGTCGGTATTGATTGGTTTGCAAGAGGCTATAGAGACACAGATAAATTCATCCCTATGGGAGTACGAAGTAGAACAGGATAAATTTGAAGAACCATTTGCAGATGAAATGCAAGAAGATATTCTTATGCTGACGGAAACAGAGGATAAAGTAGGATTTCTTACACAGTTTCTAGCAAAGTGGGGAGAAAAAGGTAGAGCGATAATAGTATCTGTGATTAAGTGGATAATAATAACCTTTATTGCAGGATTAGTGGAGCATTGGTGTGAACCTGTGTATAAGGTGCTAACTCCATCCTTTCTTCTTCAAGAAGAAAATGCAGATAGCGAAAATAAAACTGAGATTCCGGTAAATACAGAGATTCATGTATGGAATGATATTACCAACAATTTTATTGAAATAACCTACAAGATTGATGAAACAGAATATCAAGGATATATGGAGCAAGGAGAATTTGAAGCCAATACCGAAAAGATTTCAGATGAGGTGGAACTGGAGCATATTATATTTATTAACGATGTAACACAGATGCTATCTGAAAAATGGAACATTAAGCCAGAGCAAGTTTATTCATTTTTAAAGGAGGATACAGATTTGTTGAATGCTTATTTGCTAAAACATTATGATGTATTGGAACTTCTGGATGAAGCGGAATTAATTGAAAATATTGAAGAGTATTGTGAGGAGCAAGGAATATTAATTCCTATAATAAAGGGGAATGCGAGTCAGTCTATGTGGATAGATTAAAAAATGGATGTTAGTGGTAAATATTAAAAGTAGAAGCCGTTACTAAAATTTGTGTTTTGCACAGAATTTAGTAATGACCTTGTCATTTTTGAAGAAAAACAGCAAAATTTGCAGAAAATTGTTGCTCCCTACCTGACACGTAAGTGTCGGGCAGTCCCATAATCCAAAATGGGCGGATTGCGAATGCCGCACGGTTACAAGCAGATTTTACAAGGCTTTCTAAGCAGTTGTATTATCTGCTTTGTTTTATATATAAATTGATTACAGTTGATGAGAGTGAAAAAAGAGATTAGGAAAAATAGGGACGAGTTATGTTGGGAACAACAAAAATTCGCCCATTTTATGGAGGAGAAAAATGAATAAATTTATACCATTATCAAGTTTAAAGGATACAACAGGAATTGTTGAATTATGTAAAAAGGCAGGTGAGCCTGTAGTGGTAAACAGAAATGGGTATGATGAATTGTATGTTATGAGTTATGTTGAATATTTGAGAAGAAAAGAAATAATATCAAAAAATCAGATGAATTAATATAGTCTTTGGTGTATAATTCATTTGAATAAATGAAATTACATGCTTTGGTTATTTAAAGGCTAAACTTTGAATTTTACAGTGATAATTGTGTGATGAATAATGTAGAACTATGACACTCTTGGTTTAAAACCAAGGGTGTTTATTTGTTGACATTCTATTACATGCGAAGTATAATACAAATAAAAAAGCGACTATACAGTCGCAAAAAAAGAGGCAACATGGGTGAAAAAGGGAAAAAGACCAGAAGTCTGATTTTACAAGAAGCAAAAAAAATGTTTTCAGCAAGAGGATTTAAAGCTGTTTCTATGCAAAATATATGCGATGCAACAGGATTAAGCAAAGGGGGATTGTATCGTCACTTTGGTAACAAAGAAGAGATTCTTCTGGAATTATTACATAAGGATAAATCGGTAACCAAAGATATAGCTGATGGGAAAAGCGCGACACAAGTGTTAGAGAACCTATTAGATATTTATTATCGAGATATGGTGAATAATGAGGAATCTTTGGC
>JAZNMO010000042.1:0-10789 GCA_045579665.1 Lachnospiraceae bacterium | reverse complement strand
ATTTACGAAAAAGGACTAAAGAAGATGGCTAAAGCATGACGTAATGCTGTGGAAAGAAGAATGTCGGAAAGCCGTGTGAGGGAGAACCTCATGCACGGTTTGATGAGGGGCGGATGAAAATTTTCATCCGCCTACTCTACTTATTTGTAATTTCATAATAGGGCTAATGAAAAAATCATAATCTGTTCCCGCAAGTCATTTCCGGGAAACAAATCACCACAAGGTATCTCATCGTAAAATTCTAACTCGTCCACGGTCATAAGATATGAAATATATTCCTCTGACGGATAATAAAAAAACAAATGCGCTTCCCTTGGTTTCTCATAATAAGATTCTATAATTCTTGTCATCACTTTGCGAAGTAACTCCACAGAAAAAGGATTAAAAAAGTAGAACTTATTGACTTCCGGTGGCACTTTGTATTCTTCTGCTCTCGTCAGTACAAATTCTGACCTTCCACCCGAAACAGCAGTCTTTTGGTTTTCCTGCGCACTCTGATAAATCCGTTCATCATATTCAACCCCTATAGTTTTCGCTTTAGTTTGATAGGAAAGAAAAAAATCCACACGCCCTTTTCCACAACCATAGTCTAAAACTACATCTCTTTTGCGAATAAATCCACTATTAGCTAAACGTTCCAAAACACTATATGGCGTGGGTTCATAGGGGTAACGATATTGGTCAGAGTTCGAATCATCACGACCGGTTGTTTTTATTTGCAGGAGCTTATCCCATGTGCTTTCGTTGTCTGTCATTGTTTGCCTCGTTTCATTATATAATTTCAAAATTCGCTATCTTATTTTGCAACCACCTTATTCAGTTTCTCTGAAAACACAATCATACATATCAAAAAGAATAATAGATAAAATGGATACAGTGCTATTGTAATATGCTCTGCAAGTAATCCGAACAGTGGCGGCATGAATGTGCTTCCGATATAGGCGGTTGCCATCTGGATGCCGATAATTGCCTGTGAATTCTCTTTACCAAAATGATTGGGCGCAGAGTGAATCAGACATGGATATACAGGTGCGGCACCAAGTCCGACTACAACAATACCAATCAAAGCAGGCAGGCTGGATTTAATTGGAAGCAATATAGATACAACACCAATAATCATAATTACAGCCCCAAGTCTAACCATGGTTTTATCACCAAATCTGTCTGTGATAAATCCGCTTAAGAAACGCCCCACGGTAATACCTAAGAAGTATAATGAACCAAGGGTAGCAGCGGTCTGAACTGCCAAGGAACGATTTTCTACGAGATAGGAGCTAATCCAAAGGCCTGCTGTAGATTCTAGAGCACAGTAGGAAAAGAAGGTAAGCAGTATAGGGATAACTCCTTTGATTCTAATAGCATCAATTAATTTTAAAGGTTGGGCAGATACTTCTCCATCGGCGGAAATAGTCTCTCTCTTCTGCCAAATCGGTAATGAAAGAAAGAGAACTACCGTCAGTGCAATCTGCATCACGGATATAATGCTGTATCCTGTATGCCATCCCATGCCTGAGTTAAGAGCATAGCCCATGATATACGGGCTGATAGTCGTTCCGACACCCCAGAAGCAGTGAAGCCAGCTCATATGTCTGGAACTGTAATGAAGTGCGACATAGTTATTCAGTGTAGCATCAATTGCTCCGGCACCTAAGCCATAAGGAATACCGAAGATACATAACAAAGCAAAGGAATCTGAAACAGAAAAGCCAATCATGGCAGCAGCTGTTAAAAGGGTACTGACAGCAGTGACGAGTCCGGAACCAAACCTTCGGGTTAATGTGTCAGACAAGATACTGGAAACTATTGTACCGCCTGAGATAATTATGGAAAGCGTACCGGCATAAGACAGAGGAACGGATAATTCCTTGTGCATAATTGGCCAGGCTGAGCCAAGTATAGAGTCCGGTAATCCCAGACTGATAAATGCTAAGTATATGATTGCTAATAGTAATGAAACCATGTTAGCTGTCTCCTTGAATCTAATGTTTGAAATTATTATAGATGATAGGAAATGTTTTCACAAGTAACGAAACAGATGTAGAATCGCTTAGGAATTCACCTATGGGAGAGAAAAGCAAAAAATACTTTAGATATACAGGGAGTAATGCTATAATTATGTCAACATTATAATTCGTAAAGAAAGGAAGAGTTAAGATGATAAGACACATTTGTATGTTTAAATTAAAGGAAGAGAAATATATTCAGGAGTTTATAGAAAGAGCACAAACATTGAAGGATATGCCGATGCTTCGTCACTTTGAGGTGGTAAGCAATTATAAGGAAGCACCGATAAGTAATTATGATGTTTCTTTGATTTTTGATTTTGATTCCATGGAGGATTTAAATGCATATCAGACTGCACCGCTTCATGTAGAGTTTGGTAAGTTTGTAGGTATGGTTAAGGAAGAAAGAGCTTGTATTGATTATGAGTTCTAATTGAAAATAATAGGATGATGGGGCTCCTTTGCATAGGAGCCTTAAACGTTTATGGAGACTACGATGGAAATTAGAAAAATGACGCAGCAGGATGCAGATGAAATTTTAGAAATGATGCAGGTATTCTATGCATCACCTGCAGTATTAAGTAATGGTTCGGAAGAAATATTTAAAAATGATATAGAGAATTGCATCAATGATTCACCCTATCTGGAAGGATATGTTTTTGCAGATGGGGATGAACTGTTAGGCTATGCTATGCTTGCCAAAAGCTTTTCTACAGAATTTGGCAAGCCATGTATTTGGATAGAGGATTTATATATGAAGCCGGAGAGTAGGGACAAGGGGATAGGAACAAAGTTTTTTGCTTTTGTAGACGAACTGTATCCTGATTATTTAAAGAGACTGGAAGCGGAAGAGGAGAATGAAAGGGCTATTCATGTTTACAAGAAGTGCGGCTTTGAGATTCTTCCTTATGTGGAAATGAAAAAGGAGTAAGCCATGCAACAGGGAGATAAGGTAGCAATTGTATGCTGTTCGAATGGTGAGCCAAGGTCTTATCAGGAGAAATTAGAGCGTTTGCATGATATTCTTATGCAGATAGGTTTGGTGCCGATATGGAGTGACTATATCTACGAGAGGGATTCAGTATTTAGCGGAACTGCGAGCCAACGGGCAGAGCGCCTGATGAATTTCTATCAGAATGATGAGATAAAAGCTGTTTTTGATATTTCGGGCGGAGATATTGCCAATGAGATATTGCCGTATCTTGACTTTGATGTGATAGCAAAGAGTGGAAAGCAGTTCTGGGGATACAGTGATTTGACGACAATTATTAATGCCATATATGCAAAGACAGGAAAGACGTCGGTGTTGTATCAGATTAGAAATATGTTATACGACTGTGCGGATAGGCAGAAGGAAGATTTTGCGAAAGCTATTATGCATCAGCAGAAGGACTTATGTGATTTTGAGTATCAATTTTTACAAGGGCAGAAGATGAGTGGTATTGTCATCGGAGGAAATATCCGATGCTTGCTAAAGTTGGCAGGAACGCCATATATGCCGGACTTTGCGGATAAGATATTGTTGTTGGAGGCTAGAAGTGGCGGTGTGGCGCAAATGGTAACCTATTTAAGTCAGCTTAAGCAAATGGGTGCATTCAACAAGGTATCAGGAATATTACTTGGAACCTTTACCCAAATGATGAAGGAGGATTTTAATCCTACTATTTATGATTTGATTAGGCAGTATGTAGGTGAGGAGATACCTATAGCATATACCATGCAGATTGGACATGGTACAGATGCAAAGGCAATTGTCATAGGCGAGAAATACATTTTGGAGAGTAAGAAGGACTAAGATTATGGAATTAAAGTTAGAACAGGGACGTCCTGTAGATATAGAAGCACGCTTAGATAAAGAAGTAAGAGTATATGATTTGTTGGATTCGTTAGGAATCGCATATGAAAGAGTAGACCACGAGGAGGCTAACACTATGGAAGCCTGTGCTGAGATTGACAAGGTGCTGGCACCTGCAGTAATTTGCAAGAATTTGTTCTTGTGTAATGCGCAGAAGACAAAGTTTTATCTTTTGATGATTCGTGAGGACAAGAAGTTTAAGACCAAGGAGATATCAAGTCAGATTAACAGTTCGAGATTATCCTTTGCACCTGCAGAGTTTATGGAAAAGTATCTGGATATTACACCCGGCTCGGTGAGTGTACTTGGGCTTATGAATGATAAGGAGAAGGAAGTAAAGCTGTTAGTAGATGAGGATGTGCTAAAGGCTGAGTATTTTGGCTGTCATCCATGTATCAACACTTCTAGTCTGCGTTTGAAGATTGCAGATGTATTCGGGCCTTTTTTGCAGGCAGTGGAGCATGATTATACAACAGTGCAGTTAGGAACGACAGAGGAGTAGATAAGGAAAATAACCAATATATTCTGCATTTGATTGACTACTTTCTGAAAAAAGTGTAAAATTATATATTAGAAATAAATAAACTGATAATAGTTTTGCAATATGGAAAGTGGGGAAAGATTATGGGATTTATTGGTAAAACAGACTTACTTGATTCAATGGCAGAGTTAAAAGAGGCGGATTATTCCAAACAGCCTAAGGTAAATGAGATTTATAAACGTTTGGTAAAAGGACGAGAGCAGTTTGAAGTTGCGATGCAGAAGGATATTGATGCTGTTATGCAGATTAGTTCGCTGGATTTGACATTAACACATCAGACGGATAGATTATTAGAGCTTTCTGATTCGGTAGGTGGTGCAATTGAGAGTATTCAGGAGGCAGCGGCAGAGTCTTCAAGTGTTGCAGGACAGGTAAATGGTCAGCATGAGGATTTGACCAGAACCATTATTCAGGCAGCAGAGGATACCAATGAAGTACATAAAAAGATTGAAGCGGGTCAGAATGAACTGACAGAGATTAAAGGCTTGTCAGAGAAGACAATCGAAGGCTCTAAGGAAATGCGGAAGGATATGGATGAACTGTTGGATGTTATTCAGCATATGAATGAGGTTATTTCAGGTATCAATTCCATTTCTTCACAGACAAACCTTCTTGCTCTGAATGCCTCCATTGAGGCTGCTCGTGCCGGTGAAGCAGGAAAGGGCTTTGCGGTAGTAGCTGAGGAGATTCGTCAGTTGGCAGAGGAAACACAGAAGCTGACAGCCAATATGGGTGAGTTTGTAGAGAGAATCAAGAGTGCATCCCAGAAGAGTGGAGAGAGTGTAACCAGTACAATTGAGGCACTCGATATTGTGACAGAGAAAATTGGAAATGTATGGGCACTCAATGATGAGAACCAGCAGCATGTGGCACACGTGAATGATTCCATTAGTTCATTGGCAGCAGTAAGTGAGGAAATCAGCAGTTCCATGGTAGAGATGGAGAATCAGGCAGTGAATATTAAGGAGCAGTGCGTAACCTTAGTAGATGGTACAAAGGTATTAGCCTCTGTATGTAGGGCAATGAAGAAAGCAACAGAGCCTGTGATTGAAATTGAAAAGCTGCTTGATGAAGCATCGAAGCAGTTAGGTGATATGACGGATGACCCATTCTACCGTATGGAATACAAGGAGTTTGCAGGCTACATGGATAGAGCAATCATGGCACATACCAATTGGCTTGCTAATCTTAAGAAAATGGTAGATAAACAGAGCATGGTACCAATGCAGTTTGATGCAAAGAAGTGTGGATTTGGTCATTTCTATTATTCAATGACTCCAAAGACACCTGAAATCAGAGAAATCTGGACAAAACTTGAAAATAAGCACAATAAATTCCATTCCTTTGGTAAGGATGTAAGAAATGCAGTGATAAGTGGCGATATGGCAACTGCAGAGCGTGTTTACAAGGAAGCAGAAGCATTTTCTAAGGAATTAATCGGTGACTTTGAGGCGATGAAGAAGATAGCTATGAGCAAATAGTGCAAAGACACTGGTGTCAGATGGCAGAATGCACAAAAAAAGAATAAAAATAAAAGTGACAGATAAGTCGGTGAATTTGCAGTTACACATAATATCCACATCGAAAAATGTCGAAAAGTGCGTGAAATGGTTTTATACACCGACTTATCCACATTATCCACCGGAATCCACATAAAATTATGTGGATTCTTTTTGTGTCAAGTTCGAATATTTGTTTTGTGAACTAATGATAAAAAACCAAAAAAATGGAAAATAATAATTGACAGGTGGCTGAACTGAGTTAAACCTTCAAAAGGTGTCAAACTAACAAGATGAAGCTCGAAAGAAGCGAGAATATTATTCTAAAATTAGTATAAAATTATATTGAATTATATAAAATATGTTGAAAAATCAGTCAAGTGTGTTATAATCAAAATACAATAAGTACGAAGGGATGTGGACATAATGAAATTTATTATCAGCGGTAAAAACATCGATGTGACAGCAGGTTTAAAGGCAGCAGTGGAGGACAAAATCGGCAAGCTGGAAAAATATTTCACGCCAGAAACGGAGGTACATGCGACACTAAGTGTTGAAAAGGAAAGACAGAAGATAGAGATTACAATTCCGATGAAAGGAAATATCATTCGTTCAGAGCAGGTAAGCAGCGATATGTATGTATCAATCGACCTTGCAGCTGAAGTTATAGAGAGACAGTTAAAGAAATATAGAAATAAGTTCCGTGCAGAACAGCAGGCAGGTGCAGCAAGCATCAGAGCAGACTTCTTCGAACGGGAGTTTGAAGAGGATGAGGATGAAATCAAGATTGTAAGAACTAAGAAGTTTGATATCAAGCCAATGTATGCAGAAGATGCTTGTATCCAGATGGAATTGTTAGGACATGATTTCTTTGTATTCTGTAACGCAGAGACAGATGAGGTAAACGTAGTATATAAGCGTAAAGGTAATACTTACGGATTAATTGAGCCGGAGAATTAAAATATAGAATAGATTAGAAGTAATGGAATAATAACGACATCCTTCTGGGAAGACAAGTGGTACAAATACTTGCTTCTCAGAAGGATGTTTTTGCGTTGTGCATTATGGATGCAAAGTGTGTGCAATTTTAGGTAAAAGTAAACAAAAAATACTGTTAAAAATTTATCATAAAGTATTCGTAAACAGATTGATTTTTTTTTAACGATATGATAGAATGTATTTAAATGATTGTGATAAAAATAACAATCTTTTAGAATAAGAAAAATAAGAATTAAAATGTATTAAAGATGGATGGAGGAAATAGGAATGGCAAAGAAAATCGTATTAGCAGGTGCATGCCGTACAGCAATCGGTACAATGGGTGGAAGCTTAAGCACAACTCCGGCAGCTGAGCTTGGTTCAATCGTAATTAAGGAAGCATTAAATAGAGCAGGAGTTGCTCCGGAAGCAGTAGACCATGTATATATGGGATGTGTAATTCAGGCAGGACAGGGACAGAACGTTGCTCGTCAGGCATCTATCAAGGCAGGTCTTCCTATCGAGACACCGGCTGTTACAGTTAACGTTGTATGTGGTTCAGGTCTTAACTGTGTAAACATGGCAGCTCAGATGATTGCAGCAGGAGATGCTGACATCGTAGTAGCAGGTGGTATGGAGAACATGTCTATGGCACCATTTGCATTACCTAATGCTCGTTTTGGATATAGAATGAACAACGGTACATTAGTAGATACAATGGTTAATGATGCACTTTGGGATGCATTCAATAACTACCACATGATTCAGACAGCAGATAATATCTGTGATGAGTGGGGATTAACTCGTGAAGAGTTAGATGAGTTTGCTCTTAAGAGCCAGTTAAAGGCTGAGGCTGCTCAGAAGTCAGGCGCTTTCGATAAGGAAATCGTGCCTGTAATGGTTAAGAAGAAGAAGGAAATGGTTGAGTTCAAGGTTGATGAGGGTCCTAGAGCAGGTTCTACAATCGAGGCACTTGCTAAGCTTCGTGCAATCAACAAGGACGGATATGTTACAGCTGGTAACGCTTCAGGTATCAACGATGGTGCAGCAGCTATCGTAGTTATGAGCGAAGAGAAGGCAAAAGAGTTAGGTGTTAAGCCTATGGCTGAGTTCGTTGCAGGTGCTCTTGCAGGTGTTAGACCTGAGGTTATGGGTATCGGACCTGTTGCTTCTACTAAGAAGGTTATGGAGAAGACTGGCATGAAGATTGAAGACTTCGATATCATCGAGGCAAACGAAGCTTTCGCAGCACAGTCAATTGCTGTAGGTAAGGATTTAGGAATTGATGTTGATAAGCAGTTGAATCCAAACGGTGGTGCTATCGCATTAGGACATCCGGTTGGTGCTTCAGGATGCCGTATCTTAGTTACACTTCTTCATGAGATGGAAGCTAAGGGTGCTAAGACTGGTCTTGCAACACTTTGTATCGGTGGCGGTATGGGCTGCTCTACAATCGTTAAGAAGTACGAGGCATAATCAATTATATTAGTAAATTACGAGATGATGTCGTAAGGCATCATCTCATAAATAGGAGAATACGAAAATGGAATATATCTTATATGAACAGAATGGTGCCGTAGGTAAGATTACAATCAATCGTGAGAAGGCATTAAACGCATTAAATTCACAGGTTCTTGAAGAGTTAGATGCAACATTGGACGCTGTTAACCTTGACGAGGTAAGATGTTTGGTTCTTACAGGTGCAGGACAGAAGTCATTCGTTGCAGGTGCAGATATCGGAGAGATGAGCACATTAACAAAGGCTGAGGGCGAGGCTTTTGGTAAGAAGGGTAACGATGTTTTCCGTAAGTTAGAGACATTCCCGATTCCTGTAATCGCTGCAATCAACGGATTTGCTCTTGGCGGCGGATGTGAGATTGCCATGAGCTGTGATATCAGAATCTGTTCTGACAACGCAGTATTTGGTCAGCCGGAGGTTGGTTTAGGAATCACACCTGGTTTTGGCGGAACACAGAGACTTGCTCGTCTTGTAGGCGCAGGTATGGCTAAGCAGATGATTTATACAGCTAGAAATATCAAGGCTGATGAGGCATTCAGAATCGGACTTGTTAACGCTGTTTATACACAGGAAGAGTTGCTTCCTGCAGCTGAGAAGATGGCAGCAGGTATTGCAAAGAATGCACCTATCGCTGTTCGTAACTGCAAGAAGGCTATTAACGAAGGTCTTGACGTAGATATGGATGCAGCTCTTGTTATCGAAGAGAAGTTATTTGGTGACTGCTTCGAGACAGAGGACCAGAAGTATGGTATGGCATTCTTCTTAGATAAGAATAAGGAAAAGGTGAAAGAGCCTTTCAAAAACTGTTAAGTAGAAAATAATAAGAAATATATATATTAATTTAGGAGGTCATTGACATGATAGTAGGTATTATTGGTGCAGGAACAATGGGTTCAGGTATTGCACAGGCATTCGCTATGACAGATGGTTATGAGGTTCGTCTTTGCGATATCAAGGAAGAGTACGCTCAGGGTGGTCTTGCAAAGATTACAAAGAATCTTAACTTCTTAGTAGGTAAGGAAAAGATTACACAGGAGAAGGCTGACGAGATTTTAGGAAGAATTAAGGTTGGTTTAAATGATATCTGTTCAGACTGTGACTTAGTAGTAGAAGTTGCATTAGAGAACATGGAGATTAAGCAGAACATCTTCAAGCAGTTAATGGGTATCTGCAAGAAGGATTGTATGTTTGCTTCTAATACATCTTCTCTTTCTATTACAAAGATTGGTGAAGGTCTTGACCGTCCAATGATTGGTATGCACTTCTTCAATCCTGCTGACAGAATGAAGTTAGTAGAAGTTATCAAGGGTGAGAACACTCCTGATGAGATGGTAGAGACAATTAAGAAGATTTCTGTAGAAATCGGTAAGACTCCTGTAGAAGTTAAGGAAGCTCCTGGTTTCGTAGTAAACAGAATCCTTATTCCAATGATTAACGAAGGTATCAACGTATTAGATGCCGGTACAGCAAGTGCTGAAGATATCGATGTAGCTATGCAGTTAGGTGCATCTCATCCAATGGGACCTCTTCACTTAGGTGACTTAATCGGTCTTGATATCGTTCTTGCAATTATGGAAGTTCTTCATGCTGAGACAGGCGATGATAAGTACGCTCCGGCTCCATTATTAAAGAAGATGGTTGCTGATGGTAACTTAGGAAAGAAGACTGGCAAGGGATTCTTTGATTACAGCAAGTAAGTAATATATGAAAGTACGGCAGGTCAGATATGGCCTTCCGTACAATTATTGAGTCAATTATATGGAGGATAGAAACATGGATTTTACATTAAGTAAAGAGCATGAGATGGCGAGAAGACTTTTCAAAGAGTTCGCAGAGAACGAAGTTAAGCCTCTTGCACAGGAAGTAGATGAAACAGAAATTTTCCCAAGAGGAACAGTTGAGAAGATGGCTAAGTTAGGATTCCTTGGAATTCCGGTTCCAAAGGAGTACGGCGGACAGGGCTGTGATATTTTAACATATGCTATGTGCGTTGAGGAGCTTTCAAAGGTTTGCGGTACTACAGGTGTTATCGTATCAGCACATACTTCTCTTTGCTGTGACCCAATCTTAACATATGGTACAGAAGAGCAGAAGCAGAAGTACTTAGTTCCGCTTGCAAAGGGTGAGAAGTTAGGTGCTTTCGGTTTAACTGAGCCGGGTGCAGGTACAGATGCTCAGGGACAGCAGACAAAGGCTGTTTTAGATGGCGATGAGTACGTCATCATCGGTCACTCGGAGAGACGTCAGTACTTCGGCGAGACCGACGAGACGGTCAACAAGAGAACCAAGGCAGCTCTTGCTGCCGGCATGAAGGTTCTGCTGTGCCTTGGCGAGGTCAAGGAGCAGAGACTTGCCGGTATTACCAAGGAGATCGTTTCCATGCAGACCAAGCTT
>JAZNMO010000041.1:0-81088 GCA_045579665.1 Lachnospiraceae bacterium | reverse complement strand
GTACCGATTACTTTCTTCCTGATTTGTCAGAGTAATGTCTTAGAGACAATGACAACCTCCGGTATGAAGGATTAAAGGGAGGATGAATGATGAAGAAAAGATTACATCAGCTTGCAGCACTGGTATTTGCAGGAGTGATTCTTGCAACAGGAATGCCAAATGTGGTGCAGGCAACGACATTACCTTATACAACTTATAATTATGATTATCGTGAGGATATCGTATATACACCGGCGGCTTATATTCCATTGGATTCCGTAGCGGGTAACAGCTTTACCTATGAGGGAGAGAGCATTGGCGACTTTGCAGCACCTCAGGATTTGTGTAAGTCAACTGACGGAGATATTTTTGTGGCAGACACCGGTAATAACAGAATTGTTGTACTGGATAGTACAATGAAAACAGTAAAAAAGATAATTACAGGCTTTGATAATAACGGAACTGCCGATACCTTTAATTCACCTTATGGTGTGGCGGTATCAGAGTCAAATCAGCTGTATATCGCTGATTCCCAGAATCACAGAGTGGTTGTTTTAAATGAAGATGGCACACTGGCAAAGATTGTAGAGAATCCGACAGCTGAGGTATTGGAAGAAGGATATGTATTTACACCACTAAAGGTTTCTGTAGACTATGCAGACCGTATCTACTGTATCGCACAGAAGATGTTTGAGGGTATCATGGTTTTCGAAACAAATGGTGAGTTTACAGGCTTCTTTGGAACAATTAACGTAGAGATTACTCTTTGGGAGAAGTTTTGGAGAAAGCTGGCAACCAAGGAGGAGCGTTCTAAATCACAGCTTTTCATTCCGACAGAGTTTACAGGAATTGATATTGACCCTGACGGCTTCGTATATGCATCTAATATTGATTCTTCAGGAATACAGGGTGTAAGAAGACTGAATCCAAAGGGTGAGGATGTTATCAAGAAGGGTGTGAATGAAAATGTAGGTGGTGACCTTCAGATAGATGGAAACACGGACTATGCAGGCCCTTCCCAGTTTACAGATGTTGTGTATCGCAATGATGGTATTTACTCATGTCTGGACAGAAGACGTGGAAGAATCTTTACTTATGACCATGAAGGCAATCTTCTCTATATCTTTGGCGGACTTGGTACACAGAAGGGAACCTTTACAATGCCTGTAGCTATTGAAGAGGTGAATAGCACAATCGTAGTGCTGGATGCAGCGACAGGTGAGATTTGCAGCTTTGAAGTAACAGAATATGGACGTTTGATTAATGAAGCTGTAGCTTTAAGATTTGACGGAGATGAAGCACTTGCAGTTGCGCTTTGGGAAAGAGTATTAGAGCTTGATGAGAATAATGAGCTTGCTAATACTGGTATTGGTAAGGCATATCTGACAGCGGGTGATTACATCGAAGCAATGAAATATTTGGAAATTGGTATGGCAAGAACCTACTACTCAACAGCATTTAAGAGATATCGTAATGCGGTGCTGACTGAGAATGCCAGTGTATTACTGACAGGTGTTATGGTAGTTGTAGTAGCAGTGGTTGTAGTCAAAAAGGTAAGAAAGAAAAAGAAGGGAGGCGATATCGATGAGTAAAGCATTTTCTAAAGAAAAGCTGCAATACATGTTATATACGATTTCGCATCCTATGGACGGATTTTATTGGATACGCCATGCAGAGAAGGGAAGCGTACCATTAGCTATTGTGCTGGTATTTCTCTTTTCGGTAGCCTTTACGGTGAATCGTTTGTTGGCGAGCTTTGTTGTAAATGATTTGGACCCAAGGGGTGTAGATAGTCTCTACGAGTTGATGGGCGTTATGATGTTTTACCTGTTAATCTGCGTTGGTAACTGGGCAGTTACCTGTTTGATGGAGGGTGAAGGAAGATTAAAGGATATCGCGATTGCGGTTGGCTATTCGACATTCCCTATCACTGTAGTGCTTTTTGCAGGTACGATTATGAGTCAGATGGTATCCAATGATGAAGCAGCGTTTTATACCATGTTAATTGGTGTAGGTATTGCATATGGATTGATTCTGATGCTGATGGGCATTATGCAGGTTCATAATTATACCTTGGGAAAGACCTTGATTACATTGTTTTTAACCTTTGTTGCGATGCTGATTATCATTTTCGTAGTGCTTCTTGTGAGTAACATGATAAGTGCAGTAGTAGTGTTCTTTAAGAGTATTTATACAGAGATTATATTCTGGTCATAAGGGGGCATAGGTAATGAGTAAAGTAAAGAAAAACAAAATAAAGCGCCCTATGAGCCTCACAAAGCGTATTCTGCTGATTATTCTTGCAATTGCAGCAGTAGCAGGAGGCAGTTATCTGGGATATTATCTGGTGCATTATGTACTTTATGACCGCTATGAGGACTTCCTGACAAAAAGCTACGAGTATGAGCAGGGAAGTGAGTTTGAGGCAGTAAAGGAAGCAAAATCAGATGTAGCAGATATGGTGCTTGTTACAGAAAATGAAAGCTTAAAGCTTTATACCAATACAGAAACAGCGGTTGTGGCTGTATACGATAAGAGAAACGGTGAGACTACATATTCAAATCCTGTTGACGCTGATGAGGATGCAGTGGCAAACAAAACGAATATGAATTATTTAAAGTCACAGTTCATACTTCAGTATTATAACAAGGATGTAAAGAGTGGAACCTTCGATTCCTACAGTATGGCAGTTGAAAGAGGTCAGCTGGAGGCACAGACGATTGAAAATGGTATCAGATACATCTATACCGTAGGTGATTTTGAAACCAGTAAGACAGGCAATCTTCCAATTTATATCATGAAGGAAAAGCTTGATGCTGTGGCAGCAGCTTTGACAGAAAAGGAAGCAACTTCGCTTTACAGATATTATTTGGAAAGCGAAAAGGCACCGGGGATGTTAGAGCTTAACGGTGTTGTACAGAAGAATGTAAAGACGATTGCCAAGGTAAAGGGATGGTTTGAATCAGCAGGCTGGACGGATGCGGATTACAAAGAGCAGATGGCGCTTGCAGGAGTAGAGGTGGCTATGCCGATTTCCTTCAAGATTCCTCTTGAGTATAGACTTGAGGAGGATGGCTTAAAGGTTTCCATCCCGGTATCTGGTATTGAAGAGTTTGGCGGCGCTTCTGTATACAGAATCCAGTTGCTCCGTTATATGGCAGCAGGTGGTAAGGATGAGAATGGCTACTTAGTGGTACCAAATGGTTCAGGTTCTGTTATTCACTTTAATAATGGAAAGCTTAAGGCAGCTAACTATTCGCAGTACATCTATGATATGGACCCATTAGCAGTGAATTATACAACAACAGATATTGCTGATTCTGCAAGACTTCCATTGTTTGGTATTTGCAGAGAGAACAGCAGTGTGTTGGCAGTAATTGAGGAGGGTAAGACACTTGCCAACCTGACAGCTGGTGTTTCAGGTGTATATAATGAGTACAACTATGTATATCCAACCTTTGTATTAAGAACAGCAGATAACTTATCGATGTTCGGCGATGCGATTACGGATGTATATGTATTAGAGCCTGATATGTATGATGCAAATCTTACAGTCAGATACAGCTTCTTAACCAAAGAGAATAAGGGTTATGCAGGACTTGCAAATTACTATCGTAATCAGCTGATTGAGGACGGTGTATTGACCGCAGGAAATGCAACAGGAGATATTCCTTTTTATTACGACATCATCGGTGGCGTAAGAGAAACAGCTCATTTCTTAGGTGTACAGTACCTTAGAAACTTTGCAATGACAACCTTTGAGGAAGCAGAAGCAATTTCAAATGAGCTTGCAGACTTAGGAATTACCAATCAGGTAATGAACTATCAGGGTTGGATGAATAAAGGCTTCTATCATGACGCAGTGGATAAATTAAAGGTAACCTCAAAGCTTGGCGGTGTGAAGGGACTTGAGTCACTTAGCAACACTGTTGAGTCAAATGGCGGACGCTTCTATGCAGATGTGGCATTGCAGAAGGTAACCTATGCAGATGATGGATTTAATTATGAGGCAGAGGGTGCAAGATATTACGGTGCAGGATATGTAGCAGGTTTTGGTCTGCTTAACCCAACTACACTTCGTAATACCTCATCACTTGGATATATGGAGAATCTATACGATATCTTATCTCCAAAGTATCTGCCAAGATATGTAGAGAAATTTACCAATAAGGTAAGCAAATATGATATTGAAGGTATTGCTCTTAGAGATTTAGGTAATTATTTAAGCTCAGATAAGAAGAGAACCAATATCATTGACAGAGAAGAAGCACTCGAAATCGTGCTTGGACAGTGGGAAAAGCTTGAAGATACAGGTAAGAACCTGATGGCTGACTCGGCAAATGATTACAGCTTTGGATATTTAACAGATATTATCAATGCACCGATTTCACATAATGAGTATTCTGTTGTGGATGAGGATATTCCATTGTACGAGATGATTATTCACGGATGTATTGATTACTCGACCTCGCTTCTGAACTTCTACGATGCAGAGGATATGACAGGTATTGTACTGAATATGATTGAGTATGGTGCAGCACCACATTATGTATTTACTTGGGATGAGTCAAGTGAAATGAAGAAGACAGCACTGAACCGTTACTATGCAACTACCTACGAGGTATGGAAGAATGAGGCGGTAGATATCTACGGACAGGTAAATGAGGCATTACAGTATGTAAGTGGTGCACAGATGGTAAATCATGAAATCTTTGAAGAGGGAGTTCGTAAGGTAAGCTACGACAATGGTGTAACCATTTACCTAAATTATAATGATGAAGCAAGAACAGCTGACGGAGTACAGATTCCGGCAAGAAGCTATAGAATGGAGGGAAATTAATTGAGAAAAGTAAAGACAAAGAAAATGACCCTTATTCAGAAGCGTATGAGAAGCGGATTATTGTTTATATTACCGTGGTTGTTTGGCTTCATGGTGTTTTATGTTCGTTCCTTGTTTATGACGGTTCAGTTCTCGTTCTCGAAGATTGGGATGGATCCGAATGTAGTGGGATATACATTAGAGTCAGTAGGATTTGATAATTTTATTTATGCCTTTAGAGTGCATCCGGAATTTAAACAGGTATTAACAAGCTCTATCGGAAATATGTTGGTAGATGTACCGTTGATTACTTTCTTTAGCTTGTTTATGGCAATGCTTTTGAATAAGAAATTCCCAGGAAGATTTTTGGTGAGAGCCATCTTCTTCCTGCCGATTATCTTTAACTCCAGTGCCATTCAGTCAGCAATGGAGCTGTCTGAGGCAATGATGTCAGGTGGTATTTCCACTATGTCATCCGAGCTTTCGAGCGGAGCATCTGGTGCAGGAGCGGTAGTCAGCATTGATTATTTTGTAGATTTGTTTATGGATTTGGGACTTCCAGTAGCGTTACTTGATTACGTTATGGCAGCGGTACAGCGAATTAATGATATTATCTCTGCTTCTGGAGTACAGATTATTATCTTCATCGCAGCATTACAGTCAATTCCAGGTTCACTCTATGAGGTAGCCAAGATTGAGGGTGCTACAGGCTATGAGACTTTCTGGAAGATTACCTTCCCGATGGTAATGCCTCATATCATTACAAACGTGGTATACACCATTGTAGATAATTTTGCAGAGAGTGAGGTTGTCACACTGGCATATAACACAGCGTTTAAACAGTTTAATTATGGATTGAGCTCTGTATTCAGTTTGGTGAGTACAATTGTTACTTGTGCAATTCTCGTTGCAGTAGTTGGCTTTATTCAGAAGAAAACATTCTACTATAACTAAGGGACTAGGAGGAATTAAAATGAAGCAATATATCGAAAGTTTTAAGGCCACTCTTAGGGATAGTGACCAGCGCAAGAGTTTATTCAATGATGTGAAGAACCTTGCAGTAAATATCGTAAGATTTGCAATTGTAATTGGTGTATGCTATGTGATATTATCGCCAATTATCGGTATCTTTGTTAATTCTATTTCATCGGATAGAGATGCGTATAATCCAATGGTATATATCCTTCCGCATAATCCGACATTAGAAAGGTATCAGTTGGTATGGGAGAGAATTGAGTATCTTCCAACCATGGCAAAGGATTTGCTCTATACGGTATCACTAATGGTAATTCAGATTTTGGTGTGTTCTATGGTAGGCTATGGATTTGCAAGATTTGATTTTCCGTTTAAGAAGCTGTTGTTTGGTTGTGTGGTAGTGATGATTGTTATTCCTTCACACACTATCATGCTTCCAATTTATATGACCTTTAAAGATTTTGATCCGTTTGGACTTTGTACCTTGATATTTGGCGAAGCACTGAATTTGATGGGTAGCCCGATACCGATGTATATTATGACGGTATTTGGCTGTGGATTAAGATCAGGACTTTATATTTATATTTTTAATCAGTTCTTCAGAGGGCTTCCAAAGGAAATTGAGGAGGCAGCTTTGGTGGATGGATGTGGAACATGGTATACATATTTCCGCATCATGTTAGTAAACGCTATGCCATCTGTCATCACAGTAGCGGTATTCTCACTGGTATGGCAGTTCAATGATACTTTCTATGCAGGGCTGTTTGTGGTCAGCGAAGACATAGTAATCAGTAAAAAGATTTCATCTTTACAGGCGACGATTGCGAATGCAGACCAAATCTTGGATACAACCATTCAGGAACTGTATCTGGATGCAGGTATTATGCTTGTAGTATTGCCGATTGTATTGATTTACATCTTATTACAGAGACACTTCATTGAGGGTGTAGAGCGTAGTGGTATTGTAGGTTAATGTGAGCAATCCTTAGGGGGAAATTTCACATGCAAAAAATGAAACAAAGTATAAGGAGGAAGAAAAAGTTGAAAGGAAAGAAATTCTTAGCGAGTGTTCTTACAGGAACAATGGTGCTGTCATTGACAGCGTGCGGTGGAGCAGAACAGACAACCACAACAGATGATGCTACAGTAAAGGAAAATGTAGAACAGAAAGCAGAAGTAAAAGAAGAAGTAAAAGAAGAAGTGAAGACAGAGGTAGCAGAGAAGTTACCGGCAAGTATCGATTTTGAAGATGGTAACATGGGATTTGTTTCTCTGTATACACAGCCGGCTAATGCAGACAACTCTGAGTTATCTATCGTTGACTACAATGGTAGCAAGGCTCTTTACGTCAAGAACATGGATGCAAAGGTACCGTATGTAGCATTTGATATTTCAAGTATGCTTGGCAGTAAAGTGGCAGATGTAGCAAGGATTGAGATGACTATTTTTTCAGAGTATCCAACAGGAGGATTTAGTGCTTGTTCAGGAAGTATCGTTTCATGGTATGGTGCTGACTTAGCAGAAGCAAAGGATCCATGGGCTGTATATCTTCCAAAGAAGAATCCTAATTTGGCAATCTCAGAGATTAAGGATAACGAGAAGTTTATTGCAGATGCAGCGAATATTATTATGATTGAAAAGGACACAGACAATGGTGTAGAAGAAGGTAACGGAAATGCAAGTCTTTATATAGATGATATTCGTTTCTTAGATGCTTCTGGTAACTTAATTGAAGCTGATTCATCTGTTGCATTCGTAGCTCCTGCAGGCTTTGAAAGCTCAGGTAAGGATTTATCTAACCTTGCTGTAGTAACAGGTGGTGTTAAGGTAGAAGGCTTTGAGGTGAAGGCAGATGCATGGGCACAGGCTGGTGTAGATATGCCTCAGGAAGTAATTGATGCATTAGTACCAGGCTCTGTAATTGAAATCGAGTACAAGAGTGAAACAGGTAATATGTGGGTAGTAATGCCAGGTGCAACAGTTGGCTGGAGCCGTGTAGGTGATGGTAACAACGGTAAGGCATATATCAACGGTTCAGGAAATATCGCACAGATTACATATGAGCAGATTGCAGCGATCTGTGGTGAGGATAAGTCTACTTGGGGAACAACCTTACAGTGTGAGTCAGACTCAGCTTGGGAGGTATACAGTGTAACAGTTGGTCAGAAGAGCCCTGTTATTACATGTTCTAATGCAGTTGAAGTACCTGACTTTGCAAAGAAGGCAGATGCTTGGTGCCAGGATGGTGTAGAGATGCCCCAGGAGGTAATTGATGCTTTAGTTCCGGGTTCAGTTCTTGAGATTGATTATACAAGTGAATCAGGAAATCTTTGGGTAGTAATGCCAGGTGCAACAGTTGGCTGGAGCCGTGTAGCTGATGGTGGTAAGTCAGTATGTTATAACGGTAAGTGCTATGTAACATATGAGCAGATTGCAGCTATCTGTGGTGAAGATAAGAGCACTTGGGGAACAACCTTACAGTGTGAATCAGATTCCGCTTGGGAGGTATACGGCGTAAGAGTTGGTACTAAGGGCGAGATGAAGATGGTTAGCGGTGCTACAAACATTGATGGTTTTGAGAAGAAGGCAGATGCATGGTGTCAGGATGGTGTAGAGCTTACACCTGAGCAGCAGGCATTATTAGTACCAGGTTCTGTTATTACAGTTAAGTACGCAAGTGAAACAGGCAATATGTGGATTGTAATGCCAGGTGCAGCGGCAGGCTGGATGAGAGTAGGCGATGGCAATAATGGAAAGTCGGTTTGCAGCAATGGTACGTGTCAGGTAACCTATGAGCAGATTGCCCAGTTCTGTGGTGATGACCCAAGCACATGGGGTAATGTATTGCAGTGTGAATCGGATTCAGCTTGGGAAGTATATAGTGTTTCAATCGGAAATGCAAACTAATTTCTATAATTGGAGGGAATAAAAGATGATGAATAAGAAAAAAGCAATCGCACTTGGCCTTGCAACCGTCATGACAGCAACAGCTGTAGGATGTGGCAGCGATACAACTACAAGTACAGATACAACGCAGGATACAACAAAGACAGAGCAGAGCGCAACTGCTGATGAGGCCGATACAAGTGCTGATACAGATAAGAGTGCAAGTGCTTCAGATGAGACGAGAATTCTTACGATTGGTTCTTGGTGGAAACAGTATTATGATAGTTCTCATGTGTCAGTTGAGGATGACCCTTCTTACTCAGGTCTTGATGTAGCCCATCTTAAGTTTGATAATGTTGCTACAATTGAAGAGGATTACAATTGTGAGTTTTACTGGACGAACCTTACATATAATGGAACAGTTGAGTCCATTAATAACTCTATCTTAGCAGGTGACCCGGAGTGTGATATCTACTTAGTAGAGCTTTCATTTGGTATTCCAGCAGCATTAAATGGTCTTGCAACAGATATGAAGACTGTTTTGCCTGCAGATGATGATCTTTTCACAACACAGAAGAACATCAAATATCTTGACCTTGGTGATGGAAAGGCTTGCATTCTTAAGAGAGTTGAGGCTGCTTCTACAATAGAAGCAACATATCCATTAGCATTTAATAGACAGATGTTAGAGGATAACAACTTAGAGGACCCTAGAGAGCTTTATGCTAGAGGCGAGTGGACATGGGATAAGTTCATTGAGTACTGCCAGAAGTTAACACAGGATACAGATGGAGATGGACAGATTGACCAGTATGGTTACTGTGGTTTTATCTCAGAGACATTTGAGCAGTTAATGATGAGTAACGGCGGTAGCGTTGCAGCTGGTACAACAGAAGAGCTTTCTTCTACAGAGACAGGTGAAGCTTTACAGATGATTTCTGATATGTATAACACATATAACGTATGTTTCCCATATGACTTTGAGAGTGGAGATGACTCAACTACTATGAGAGGTCAGTATCGTGAGGGTAATATTGCATTCTGGCCATCAGCAGCATGGATTGCAGCAGATAAGGCTGATTACGATTATAACGGTGCAAACGGAACAACATTATCATTTGATACAGTATATGTTCAGTGGCCTGTAGGACCTTCAGGTAATCAGGAGACAAACGCTGGTAAGGTATCTGCTGGTGAGTACTATATCATTCCTGCAGGTATTGAGGATCCTGAGAGAGTTTACAACGTATTGTACGATATGTGGAACTGGTATGATGGCGATACATCTGTTCGTGATGATGAGGAAACATTATTCTGGTGGTATGCAGTTACTGCTAAGGATGAGCAGCTTCAGAACGAGAATTTCGACGTTATGTATGATGTAGGAAGCAGAGAGACATTTGAGCTTTGGAACAGCTTAGGTATCAGCTATGACTTCTCTGGACTTATCAGAGGAGAGGTTACACCTGCTCAGTTCCAGGAAACATACAAGAACCAGATTCAGGATGCATTGGATGCATACTTTGGCTAAGAATTAGTTTAATGAAAGGGAAGTCCTGTAGGATAATGATGGGTGTCGATGATGGCACCTGTCATGCCACAGGTTAGGTTTTTAGAATGAGTGATATTAAGATGATAGCTCCGCCACTTAAGAATGTTCCGTGGCAGGAGAAGCCGGAAGGCTTAAAGGATGCACCTGTTTGGAGATATACAGAGAATCCGATTATCGGACGTAATCCGGTAAAGGGTGTTGCAAGAATTTTCAACAGTGCAGTAATGCCTTATGAGGATGAATTTATCGGCGTGTTCCGTGGAGAGCAGACAAATGGTATTCCATATATCTATATGGGAAGAAGTAAGGATGCGATTCACTGGGATTTCGATGAGAATAAGATTCCTTTTGTAGATGAGAATGGTGAGCCTTTTATGCCTGTATATGCATACGATCCTCGTCTTGTTAAGGTAGAGGATACCTATTATATCATCTGGTGTGGAGACTTCTATGGTGCGGCAATTGGAATGGCTAAGACAAAGGATTTTAAGACTTTCACAAGAATCGAGAATCCATTCCTTCCGTTCAATAGAAATGCTGTTCTTTTCCCTAGAAAGATTAACGGCAACTTTATGATGCTTTCAAGACCTTCAGATAGTGGACATACACCATTTGGCGATGTTTTCGTAAGTGAGAGTCCTGACCTTACATATTGGGGCAAGCATAGACATGTTATGGGCCGTGGTAGTGCATGGTGGGAGTCTGTTAAGATTGGCGGCGGTGCAGCACCAATCGAGACAAGTGAAGGATGGTTATTGTTCTATCATGGTGTAAGCGGAACCTGTAACGGATTCGTATACAGCATCGGTGGTGCGATTCTTGATTTGGAGAATCCGTCTATAGTGAAGTATCGTTGCGAGAATTTCCTCTTAACTCCTGAAGAGTGGTATGAGGAAAGAGGGTTCGTGCCAAATGTATGCTTCCCATGTGCTACATTGCATGACCCTGAGAGTGGCAAGATTGCTATTTACTATGGTGCAGCAGACAGCTATGTAGGTCTTGCATTTACAAAGTTTGATGAAATCGTTGATTATATCAAGAAGCATAGCGTAGTTACAACCTCTGATACGGAGATTGGACGTCGCTAACAATACGCCAAGCCCATATACGGAAGGCTTGGCGTATGCAAATATCGTTGACTTCGGAAACGATATTTGGAGATTATGAGGGTAAAATTTCTGAGATAAAAGGGTGTTCGTATGGCTAAGATAAGTAAGACTGTAAAAATGGCTGATATAGCCAAACAACTGAATATCAGTACAGTTACCGTGTCGAAAGCATTATCGGATCAAAAAGGGGTTAGTGAGGAAGTAAGAGCTAAGATTAAGCAGCTTGCAAAGGAGATGGGATATCAGTATATTCCGAAGGGGAGTGGCAATGCCACCGGATTTCGGGAAGGAGCAAAGAGCTACACGATTGGTATCCTGATTTCCCAGCGATATGCGGGCAGCAGTAAGTCTTTTTACTGGAAGCTGTATCAGGAGGTGGCTGAGCAGGCGATGCAAAGAAGCTGCTTTACACTTCTTGAGATTGTACAGGACGTGATGGAGGAAGATGAACTGCTACCAAGGCTTGTATCTGAGAACAAGGCAGATTGTCTGATTGTTCTTGGCAAGCCGGGTAAGGCGTATGCAGATATGCTTGATGAGGAGATTAAGCTTCCTATCGTATTCCTTGATTTCTATGATGCAAGATGGCGGACGGATTCTGTGATATCCAATGGTTATATGGGTGCTTATCTTCTGACAAAGTATTTGATTAGCAAAGGACATACGGATATAGGATACGTTGGAACACTTTTGGCAACAGACAGTATTACAGACAGATACCTTGGATATACCAAGGCTCTGCTGGAGCAGGGGATTATGCCAAAGCAGGAGTGGCTGATTGAGGATAGAGATATCGAATCGGGACTGATGATTCCCGAGGTACATATGAAGCTTCCTGGGGCTATGCCAAGTGCATTTGTTTGTAATTGTGATATGATTGCGGGGCAGCTGATTAACCTGATTCGGGATAAGGGGCTTCGTGTGCCGGAGGATGTTTCAGTGGTTGGCTTTGACAACTATCTGGACCATGGCTTATGCGATATCGGAATTACCACATATGAGGTTGATATGACGGAGATGGCAAGGCGCGCTGTCAGCATTCTGTTAAAGAAGCTGGCGGGAACCCTTGACCGTGCCGGTATCAGCGTCGTGGAAGGTAAGCTAATAGAGAAAGAAAGCGTAGTAGAAAGATAAAAACTGCCGCACTAGTGACTTGGGTCATTGGGGCGGCTTTTTTTGTTGTTTTGGAGGGATTGGTGTGATAGCGCATCGTGAGAATGTAGTGAAATGCAAGGTTGTTGTTGGCTTATGTATGGGAGAGGTATCTTTGGATGTGGAGCAAAGGTGAGGTTAAGATTTTGACATGATAAAGGTACAGGAGAGCAAAAAAGTGCTGTGGTACCTAAAATGTGAAGAAAAAAGTGCGATAGGAGAAAATAGAAAGGTACAGGAGAGCGAAAAAGTGTTGTGGTACCTAAAGTATAATGAAAAAGACCTATTTTTTACATTAACTTAACGAGTTTTTACATTTGGGTTGTATTTGGAATATAAAAGATATATATTGCATCTGAATCGAGGTGAAAATCTGGAGTGATTAAATTACAGCTAAAAGAAGGAGGTAGAATATGCATCAGAAATTAGTGAAGGAACAAAAGAAATTAAAAAAACAGGTTGATGTGGTTGAAGAAAAACTAAAGAATTATCCAAATGGAAAACTAATATATTGTATAAATGGAAATGGATACAAATACTATGTCAGCGATGGTCATACCAAAACATACATACCAGCCGAAAACAGGGAACTGGCAAGGCAACTGGCGTGGAAGAAGTACTGGACTTGTATGCTGGAAGATCTGGAGCAGGAAAAACGTGCTGTTGATGCCTATCTAAAGCAGAAGAATGGCAAGAGAAAGCATGTAGAGGAGCTGGTAGAAAATGATAAAGGTTGCCTGGCACTACTGGGAGAAGGAGTAAAGACCAAAAATCAGATGATAGAAGCATGGATGCAGGAGCCATATGAGACAAATCCGGAATTCCCGGAGCATCTGCTCCATAAGACTGTTGCAGGACACAAAGTAAGGTCAAAGTCAGAGGCGATGATAACAGCATATCTATATAGAAATCAGATTCCTTATCGATATGAATGCAAACTAATACTGGATGGAATTACAATATATCCTGATTTCACTATACGACATCCAAAGACAGGACAAATCTACTACTGGGAGCATTTTGGGAAAATGGATGACGAAGGATATATCAGAAAAACACAAAGAAAGTTTCAAACCTACACTTCTAACGGGATAATCCCTACAATTCAATTGATTACCACTTATGAGACAAAAGACAATCCACTGGATATGGGAACAATCGAGGAAATAATTGAGAAATACTTTAGGTAGAAATTATGTCGAAGGCAAAGGTTGTTCTTGAAATGTAAAATAGGTGATGGTGTAAGAAGTAAGGATTTTTATAATAAAAAATATCTAATTTTTGCACTGTTTATTGTTTTGATAATATAAGAGAATAAGTGTGAAAACTGCGCCAGAACGACATTGTGAATGGATGAAATTTGGCAATGACGATTTGGGATTCAGGTAGTTGTAAATAAAATAAATGATATAAATTAAGGAGGCAAATATGCAATATATAAATCCAATTTTATCGGGATTTCATCCGGACCCGAGTATATGTAGAGTAGGGGAGGATTTCTATCTGGTAACTAGTACCTTTGAGTATTTCCCGGGACTTCCGATTTACCATAGTAGGGATTTGGTGACATGGGAACAGATAGGACATGTATTGACTAGAGATAGTCAGCTGAAGCTTCCAAAGGGAGCACCGAACTGTCTTGGTATCTATGCGCCGACTATTCGTTATCATAAGGGTGTGTATTACTGTATCGTAACAAACGTAGCACCGCCGGAGAATATTAATTTTATCGTAACAGCGACAGACCCGGCAGGAGAGTGGTCCGAGCCTATCAGACTGCCGTTTGGAGGCATTGACCCATCGCTGTTCTTTGATGATGATGGAAGAGTGTATTACACAGGAACAGATTCGGGAGTATTTATCTGTGAAATCAATGTAGGGACCGGCGAGGCAATCGGTGAAAAGCAGTATGCATGGAATGGTACAGGAGGAAATAATCCTGAGGGACCGCATTTATATAAGATAAATGGCTATTATTATCTGATGATTGCGGAGGGCGGAACAGAGCTTGGGCATATGACTACCATTGCCCGTGCGAAAGAGGTATTTGGACCGTATGAGTCATGTCCTCACAATCCGATACTGACCAATCGAGGAACAGAGCTTCCAATAAAAGCAATCGGACACGCAGACCTCTTCACCGATGTAAATGGAAACTGGTGGGCAGTGTGCCTGGGGAACAGACCGCTTAGTTATCCGTTCCGTCACAATATGGGACGTGAGACCATGCTGGTGCCTGTAGAGTGGAAAAACGGATGGCCGGTGTGCGGTAATAATGGACATGTGGAAGAGAATATATGTGTAGACAGAGATGTAGAAAAGAAAAGACAGCATGAACAAATGACCAATGAAGAAGACTATATTGGTAGTGAGGCAGCGAAGAATACAGCGTCCAATGAGGGAGCAACCCGAGTAAGCGCTTGGCACTATATCGCAGGAAGTGATGTAACAGATCAGTTTCATACAACAACACTGCATCCGTCATGGAATTATATCTATAATCCGACAGGAAATCTGATAGAGCCTACGAAGGATGGCGTACTTCTGCATGGTAATGCGTATGCATTAAATGAGGATGAACCAAAGGCTTTGATTTGCCGCAGGCAGGAGCATTTTGACTTTACGGCGACAGTGAAGCTGAGCCTACAGAATAGTACGGATGAGGGGGAGACAGGGCTTTCTATCTATATGAATCCGCATCATCACTATGAGGCGGCATTAACCTTTGTAGATGGGATGTGTTCGATTGTGCTGAAACGCCAGATAGGTTCTCTTAAGGCAACAGAGGTAGTGATTCCATATACAGATAATACAGTGACTTTACGTTTGGAAGGTTCAAAGGAAGCATACAGCTTCTCTTATAGTACGGATGGAGAGAACTTTTGTACGATAGGAGAAGGAGAGGCACAGTATCTTACTACAGAAGTAGGGGGATGCTTTACCGGTAACTATATTGCGCTGTATGCAGCAAAACACGCAGAGGCAAGATTAGAAAGCTTCACATATAAGGCGTGTAGATTAGCGAAGAAATAAACAAAGCACGTAAGACAAAATAAAGGCCTAAAGCAGTGGAAATAGTTATATGCCCGAAAGTGCAACATAACTACATTATGTAAACTGATTAGGCCTTTTTTAGTGATAAAAAAAGAAAAGAACATGGTTGAAACTGCACAGAAAACAAGAGAATTTTGGCATTTCGACTAATTAAAAACGTGATTTTTAACGAAAATGCCTTAAAAACGCGCTTTTACTTGCACAAGTTAACATAACAGGTTACAATAATCCCATATTTTTCTAGAAAGCGGTGTAAGACATATGGCAGTTATGATTGAGGAAATTCTGATGAAGGCAAAGGAGATTGGTGCTTCCGATGTGCATTTCACTGTAGGTATTCCTCCTAAGATGAGAGTAAACGGTAGATTGTATTCGGTAAAGGCACCGGCATTGCAGCCTACAGATACAGTAGAGATGGCACTTCACATTATGAATGAGAATCAAAGACTACGCTTTGACGAATATGGTGAAGTTGATATGTCATATGCAATTGCAGGAGAGGGACGATTTAGAGCAAATATCTATAAGCAGAGAGGCTCTATTGCCATGGCATTTCGTTTGGTAGGTAAGGACATACCGTCACCAAAGGAGCTTGGTATTCCGGATTCGGTGGTTGAGTTGACCCAGAAGAAGAGAGGTCTGGTGTTAGTAACAGGACCGACAGGTAGTGGTAAGTCTACTACACTGGCATCTTTGATTGATACAATTAATAAGACAAGAGAGGCGCATGTTATCACGCTTGAGGATCCTATCGAGTATTTGCATCATCATAAGCGTTCCATTGTTAATCAGCGAGAGATTGGCTTGGATGCGAATAGTTATGCAAGAGGCTTACGAGCAGCACTTCGTGAGGACCCGGATGTTATTCTGGTGGGTGAGATGCGTGACTTTGAGACCATTAGTACAGCGGTTACAGCAGCAGAGACAGGACATCTTGTGTTCTCGACATTGCACACCATTGGCGCACCTAGCACTGTAGACCGTGTGATTGACGTATTTCCACCGCATCAGCAGCAGCAGATTCGAGTGCAGTTTGCGAATGTATTGGAGGCTGTTATATCGCAGCAGCTGGTTCCTACTGTAGGTGAAAAGGGACGAGTAGCAGCATTTGAGGTATTACATGCGAATCCGGCGGTACGTAATATGATTCGTGAGGGTAAGACTCATCAGCTTATCAGCGTAATGCAGACCAATCGTAAGATGGGTATGATAACAATGGACGATGCATTGGCACAGTTATACGCTGATTATAAGATTGATAGAGAAATGGCATTACAGTTTGCACAGGATCAGGAGTATATTCGTACGAGGTTAACATAAAATACAGCTTAAATAGCTAAAAATGTGTCAAAAAACGTCAAAAAAGTGTCAAATAACACTTGCGTAAGTAGTAAATATTGGATATAATCTATTTGTTTTTTGCTTGATTTGTATGATAGTTGTATAAAAGTAGATTTTATGCATCGAGCTTATGTGACAGAAGTATGTAAATGAATATCCAAAGAGAGTATTGAGAGAAAGTCGGGATAAGAGTGGAAATAGCAAGAAAAAGGGTGAAAATGGGTTCCTTATTGATTCAAAGAGGTTTTATCAATGAGGGACAGTTGGAGAGAGCATTAGCAAAGCACAAGGAAACCGGCAAGAAGCTGGGAGAGTGTTTGGTAGATGAAGGTGTTCTTACAGAGGAGAATTTAGCAGAGGTTCTCAGTAAGCAGTTGAATATGTCATTGGTAGATTTGCAGAATATTACAGTGGATGACAATATTTTAGGCTTGATTCCAGCGAATTTAATGAAGAAGAACGTAATGATGCCGTATGCATTTAAGGAAGGTAGTAAGGGTGTACTTCTGGTAGCGATGGCGAATCCTTTGGATTATTATGCTATAGAGGATGTCCAGATTATTACCAACTATCAGGTAGAGCCTGTTGTAGCGACAACACGAAGCATCATGCTTGCGATTGATAAGTACTACAGTCAGGAAGAGGTTAAGACCGCCCTGAATGCATATGCTAAGGAGAAGAAGCTGGAGAAGACTGAGGAAGAGTCCGAGCAGGAGGATATCAGTAATTCTCCAATCGTAACGCTGGTTAAGGAGATGATTGACGCAGCGGTACGTCAGAGAGCATCAGATATTCATATAGAGCCGTTGGAGAACCGTATCAGAGTCAGATACCGTATCGACGGTGTATTACATAACAGAGCATATTATAACAGTAATGTTTTAAGTGCCATTATCGCCCGTATTAAGATTATTGGCGGTATGGATATATCAGAGAAGCGTAAGCCGCAGGATGGTCGTATTACACAGATTGTAGACCGTGTAGAGTACGATATCCGAGTATCGATTCTTCCCACTGTGCATGGTGAGAAGGCGGTTATGCGACTTACAGCTAAGATGGCATTGACCAGAGAGAAGAGTCAGTTAGGTCTGAAGCCTTACGAGCTGAAGCAGTTTGATGAGATTCTAAGGAATCCACACGGCATTATGCTGGTAACAGGACCTACAGGAAGTGGTAAGTCAACCACGCTGTATACAGCATTAAGTGAGCTTAATAAAGAAGATGTGAATATTATTACAGTAGAGGACCCGGTAGAGGCAGACTTAGAGGGTGTTAATCAGGTACAGGTGAATGTAAAGGCGGATTTGACCTTTGCGACATCACTTCGTTCTATTCTGCGACAGGACCCGGATATCATCATGATTGGTGAGATTCGAGATCAGGAGACAGCGCAGATAGCTGTACAGGCGTCTATTACAGGACATTTGGTAGTAAGTACCTTGCATACGAACTCAGCAGCAAGTACGATTACCCGATTAGAGGATATGGGTATTGAGTCTTATCTGATAGCGGATTCGGTAATCGGTGTTATTGCGCAGCGACTGGTTAGAAAGCTGTGTCCTGTATGTAAGCAGGCAAAGTATGCGACCCCGGAGGAGCTTGAGCTGATGGGTAAGAAGAGTACAGAGCCTGTGACGATATACGAGCCTTGTGGCTGTAGCCGATGTGGTAATACTGGCTATAAGGGGCGTATCGGTGTATACGAGATTATGAAGATGACACCTTCCCTTCGACGCATCATCAGTGCCAGACAGGGCGCTGAGGCACTGCGTGAGCAGGCGTTGAAGGAGGGCATGAGAACTCTGAGAATGAGTGCTTCGGATTATGTACTGAATGGAACGACATCTGTAGCAGAGATGCTTAAGATATCGTTTGAATCATAGGCGGAGTAGGATGTAATAGGTTTGGAGGAGCGAATATGGCGGTATACGGTTACAGAGCCATTAATAAGCTTGGTAAAGAAGTAAAAGGAAGTATCGAGGGCGATAACAAGGAGCATGTTAGAGCCAAGTTAATAAAGATGAAGCTGACCGTTGTCAGCATTGAAGAGCAGAGTATCTGGACACAGGACCTGAATATTCAGATAGGTGGATATCCAAAGCCGAGAGATTTAAGTGTTATGTGTCGTCAGTTCACCAGTATGATGCGTGCCGGAGTTGGTATCATCGACTGTCTGCGTATGTTGCAGGAGCAGTCGGAGAATCAGAGACTCAAGGATGCGTTAAAGCAGGTGCGTATCAGTGTTGAGAAGGGTGAAACATTGGCAGGTGCGATGAGAGCCTTCCCGAAGGTGTTCCCGCAGCTGATGGTGAATATGGTGGCAGCAGGCGAGGGCTCGGGTAATCTGGAGATTGCCTTAGAGCGTATGGCGATACAGTTTGAGAGGTCGAATAAGACGCAGTCCATGGTGAAGAAGGCGATGATTTATCCTATCGTAGTCTTTGTGGTAGCGATTGTTGTTAGTATCGTTATGTTGATTGTAGTTATACCTAATTATGAAGCGATGTTTGTAGAGATGGGAACGGAGCTTCCGGGCATCACGGTGATGTATGTGAATATGAGTAAGATTATACGTAACTATTGGTATATATTACTTCCGGTGGTAGGACTTGCGATATTTGGTGTTATATCTTTTTCGAAGACAGATGCCGGTAAGCATTTCTTTGGTAAGGTAGCCTTAAAGATGCCGGTGATTAAGAATCTTACTGTGAAGTCAGCATCTTCTATGATGGCGCGTACCTTATCTACACTACTAAGCTCAGGTGTACCGCTGATAGAGGCAGCGGGAATGACGGCAGGGGTTATGAGTAATGTCTACTTCAAGGAAGCTATGCTGGATGCGAAGGAGCAGATTAGTATCGGACTTCCGTTATCCAGACCACTAGAGGATGCAGGTATCTTCCCGCCGATGGTATATCATATGGTACATATCGGTGAGGAGGCAGGTAGTAGTGAGGAGATGCTGGATAAGCTTGCAGACTATTATGATGAAGAGGTAGAGATGGCAGTGCAGTCTCTGATGGCAGCTATGGAGCCGATGATTATCATCGTACTGGCTGTCGTGGTAGGTGGACTCTTAGCCGCATGTATGGCGCCGATGATGACTATGTATAGTGCATTGGAACATATTTAAATGAATTATCCGTTTCGCCGATTGATGGAGGACAGTCGGGGGAGCGTATAAGATAAATATTAATAAATATTATTATATTAAGGAGAGAGTTAATATGAAGAACACAAAGAAGATGAATAACAAAGGTTTCTCATTAGTTGAGTTAATCATTGTAGTTGCTATTATGGCAGTATTAATTGCAGTATTAGCACCTCAGTATTTAAAGCATGTGGAAACTGCAAGACAGTCAGCAGATTTAGATAATTATCAATCAATTATCTCTGCAGTACAGGTGTATTATGCAGATCCAACTCATACGACACCAACTGCTGGTAGTTATACAGTTACTTTTGGTACAACAGGAGCATTTGATTCTACATCAGCAGCTTCTCAGATTACAAATGCATTAAGTGATTCAGGTGTAAATGCCGGAGGAATTACAATGAAGAGTAATGCATACAAAACAGCTACTTTAAAAATGACAGTAGATGCCAATGGAAAATATACATTTACGACTACTAATACAACATTGGCTTCAGCATTAGGTATTGGAAGTTATACAGCTACACCTTAATTTTCGATTAAGAAGGGACATCTTATGTTAGTAACGGTATTGTTTTATCTTACAGTCTTTATATATGGTATTATTATCGGAAGTTTTCTGAATGTATGTATCTATAGACTTCCTCTACAAGAGAATATTGTTACGACGAGGTCACATTGCATGAAGTGCGGGTACCAGCTTAGGTGGTATGACCTGGTACCCCTCTTCAGCTATTTGCTTCTGGGTGGAAGATGTCGTAAGTGCAAGGAGAAAATATCCGTTCAGTACCCACTTATTGAGGCTCTGAACGGCTTTTTCTATGTATTGGTGGTAGCAGTGTGGGGGGTAAGTATCGAAGCACTTCTGTATTGCCTTCTTTTCAGTGCGTTGCTTGTACTTGGTGTAATTGATTTTAGAACCTATGAGATACCGATAGGGATTAATTATTTTATCGCTGCATTAGGAGTAGTTCGTGTTGCGACGGATTATACGAATTGGTTACAGTATTTGATTGGTATGATATGTGTCAGCGGTGTTTTAGGGTTGATTTATAAGATATCGGATGGACGCTATATTGGAGGCGGAGATATCAGACTGATGGCTGCGAGTGGGTTGCTGTTGGGATGGCAGTTGAATATATTCGCATTTTGTCTGAGCTGTATAATTGGTTCAGTCATACATTTATTGCGCATGTGGATAACAAAGGAAGGAAGAGAGCTGGCGTTAGGACCATACTTGGCAGTGGGAATTGCCATCAGTGCGCTATGGGGAACAGATTTCATTGGTTGGTATCTGTCCTTATATGGCCTATAGGCTTATAGAGTGAGGGAGAACAGTTATGGCGAGAGTACTTTGCATAGAGATTGGTTATGCAACCACTAGAATGGTGGAGATAGATTATAAGGTAAGGAATCCAAAGGTATATTCGTGTCTTGAGATAGAGACACCAAAGGAAGCTGTCTTAGATGGCTATATTATGCGAGATAGACTAGAGGAGCTCAAGGAACTTTTTCTGAATAGATTAGAGGAGAATATGATTAAAACAAGGAATGTCGTATTCTCTATATATTCCAGTAAGATTATTACAAGAGAGGTTATGCTTCCAGCTGTAAAGCTGAAGCAGGTAGCAGGTGTAATCGAGGCAAATCTGTCGGAGTATTTTCCGATGGACTTAGAGGACCATCTGATTACACATAAGATATTGCATACCTTTGATAAGGATGATGAGAATGCGGGCAGGCATAAGGCACTGTTGGTAGCTGCGGAGAAGGATTTGATTCGCGCATATGAGACGCTGGCAGAGCTTTGTGACTGGACGATTGACAGTATAGATTATATGGGAAATGCTATCCAGCAGGCAGTAAAGAATATGGTAGCTGGAGAGGAAGCAGAGCTTTTTGTAAAGATGGAGCCTGAGAGTGCTGTGGTAACTGTGATAAAGGATGGAGCACAGCTGATGCAGAGAACAGCAAACTATGGTATCGGACGACCAATAGAGGATGCAGAGGATTTGGAGGAAGCCATTCATCTGATGACAGGAACCCTGCATCGTATTATAGACTTCTATACGGCGCAGGCTGAAGGGAATAGTGTATCGGCGATTAACCTGATTGGTACCTATTCAGACAATGCGAAGGTACTGCAGGCAATACAGGATGAGATGGGGATACCATGTCAGTATATTCCAAGTATTGATGGTGTCAGTCTCTTGCTGACGGTATCGAGAGACCTATGGTTATCTGCCTATATAGGCTGTATCGGTGCTGCTTTTGCGCCGATTGGTATGATGACTGTGCAGCCAAAGGGTAAGTATGACGTGGATTACTTTAATGCCAGTATCCTGTTGTTGCTCTTAATCATTCTTTCCTGCGTGGCAATTGTATTTGCATCCATCACACCATATCAGGAGCAGTTGGCAGAACAGGCAAAGTTAAAGGCGCAGGAAGAGAAGTATCTTCCTGCTAAGGCAGTGTATGAGAAGTATACGGCTTCTCAAAAGCTATATGAGGAGATTAAGACAGGTGCAGACATGACAAAGCATGCCAATGACGGTTTGTTGGCATTCTTAGAAGAGTTGGAAGAGAAGCTACCAGAGAATGTACATGTGTTGCAGTTCTTTTCTGATGATGCGCAGGCGATTATTAAGATGCGTGTTGATGATAAGGAAACCACAGCAGGTGTTATTAAGACCTTAAGAGAGTTTGACAGTATTATGTCATTAACAGTTACAGAGGTGCTTGAGGCGGTTGAGGATAGAGAGGGAGAAAGTCTCTTGACATCACCAGTAGTATTTGATGAATTTACGATTTATTGTATTTATCATCCGATTTATGCGGGCGCTACGGATTCTGAGGATGCAGAGGCGAGCACTACTGATAATACCGATGAGAGTGTGCAGTAGTAGGAGGGCATGAGCATGAAAAAGATAAGAGCTTTGTTTACGAAGAAGGTGCTAATTGCCATTGTTGTATTAGGTGCGTTAGTAATTGTAATGCTATATGCATTAGTATATTTGAAATATAGTGAGAAAACGTTAGCATTGGAAAGTTCTAATGGACAGCTAAAGAATTCGATACGTGACTTAAAGGTATACTATGACAATATGGAAACCTATGAGGAGCAAATCGAATTGGCTAGTGAGGAGATTCAGAAGCTGCTAGAGCCATATCCTGCAGGTGCAAGACCTGAGGATGTGTTGATGCTTGCTGTGGATATACAGGAGAATAGTGTGATTCAGTATAGCAATATCAATATGGCAGAGAGTGAGTTAGTCTACGAAGTTACCCAAGATATTGTGGAAGGCGCCGGCATAGAAGGACTGGAGAATAAAATTGAGTTTAAGAAGAAGCATGCAACCTATGTGAATTTGACGAATTATGAGAATTTGAAAGAGTGCATCGAACAGATTTATGCAAGCTCGAACCGAATTGGAATTCAGCAGATTTCATACTCTAAGCATGAGAACAGTAATATCTTGGATGGAACTATTGATTTATCCTTTTACTATGCAACCGGTACAGGAAAGAAATATGTATCTCCTGAGATTGAAGAGTATCCAATGGGCGCAGAGAATATATTCCAGTAGACAGTGTATTATAGAGAACGGAGTGGACTCTAATGGGATTGAAGAGAGAGCGACATGTTAAATTGAATAATAAGGGGCTGACACTGGTAGAGGTTGTGATTGCGATGTGTATACTTTCAGTTGCGATTACGGGGATGGTAACAGTATTGGTAACATCGGTACGTTTTAATGCAAAAGCAAATCTGCGACAGCATGCAACCTTGACAGCTGAGAGTATCCTAGAGAATTTTAAGGCGTATGATGTGAAGACGCTTTGTGAGCAGTTTCATGCAGGCAGCTTCTCGGGTGTAAATATGGATGTGATGGGTACAATGGGAGTACGAGGTAAATCGGTGCCCGGAGGTGTGGCAGATGAGGATTTGTTTATCGGAGGTTCGTTTACCGAGTCATCTACAAAGGAATATGAGTTCTCATTGACTAACATCAAGACAGAGAATGCATTGTATGATGCTACGATTACAGTTACACCATATATGACGGAGCAGTCCTTGGTTACTTTGGAGGATATGCATCCGTATAAGGATGCTGTCTATCGTTCTTCGGAGGTACATGACACTAAGGCAAGAGATCAGATTCTTACAATGTTTGATACAACTATTAAGACTGAGATGAAAGACTATCTGAATACAATTGACCAGAAGATTACTACATACACGGAAACAGATATTGTGAGTTCTTTTGCAACACATATTCAGCCAAAGAAGCGTGTTACAACGATTACCTTGGATAAGGATGATGCAGGGTATACAACGGCTGTCATTAATATGGATTATTATTTTATTATTAAGGATTATCCATATTATTTGTCAAGTACAGAAGCAACACCTACGGGGAAGCAGACCTTTCCGGTAGATTATGATACTACCGGTAACATGTATATGGTGCAGGTGATTTTGGACATTCCTTATGGATTGTACTATTTAAATTTCTATAAGAATCCAAATACTGTAGATTTGGAAAAGGTTTATTTCTATTACTACCCGGCATATGATGTGGCGGATGAAATTAAAGTGGTAACGCATGATTTCGCAGCAGGTGACAGTATCGATATGTATATTTTAAAGCAGGTTCCACTAGGCGCTGATGCTACGTTGAATAACAAAGAGGCATCCTATAATCCAACGATACAAGGGGAAAGTATTATTAAATTGTATCATAATTTTGGTGATAATATAGGCGGAAGCTCTGTTCCGCCTGCGCCAACAATCTCGGGATTTGCATCTTCGAGTCATTATATGGAGGCGACTATCTTTGAGAAGCAATATCAGCTTATGTACAATATGGATGTAGAGGTTAGAGAAGCAGGAACAACGAATGTAGTGGCGGCTTTGAGTGGTACGAAGAATGACTAATAGGTGATGGATATATGAGCAGGAGATTAAAGAAGGATAATCGTGGCTCGGCATTGGTAACAGTCTTGATTGCGGTTACATTTTTATCGATTCTGATTACTACATTATTATATGTGTCGGTGACGAATTATAAGACAAAACAGATAGATTATTTGAATACCTCGAGTTTCTATCAGAGTGAGGCAGCGTTAGAAGAGATTAAGGCGCGTTTTGTATCAGAGGCATCAATTGCGTGTAAGGCAGCTTATAAGGACACCATGATAAATTATGCAACGAAGGGTCCCTCAGACAGAAGTGCATATTTTAAGGACCGTTTCGTATATCATGTGAGGGAGCAGTGGGATGCGAAAACAGGAAGTGATGATTTTGCAAAGATGTATGACAGCTTTGGTCTGACTACTGAATGTAAAGCGTGTCTAACAAGTGTAGGAACGTGGAATTATGATTATGCGGAAGGTGTTGCGGCACTTGGACCGATTGAAGTGAATATCACGACAGCGGAGGGGTATACTACCTTGGTTAGCGCAACGATTCATCTGGAGGCTCCGGACTTTAATCTAAGTATTAATAGTTCTGAGGTGTACAATGGAACTGATGTAGAGAGAAAGACGATTGATATATCGGAGCATGTGGTATTTAAGAATTGGAGTAAGAGATAACAGACCGGAGGAGAGATATGAGGAAGGATAACAGAGGTATCACTTTTGTAGAGTTGATTATTGTTGTAGCGATTATGTCGATTCTGGTAGGTATTACAGGATATGGTCTGGGACTAATTAGTGGTAAGCCGGCAGAGGAATGTGCGCAGAAGACAATGTATACCATAGAGCAGGCAAGGACAAAAGCGCTTGGGAAGTTTCAAGTGACTTGTGAGCTTTCAAGAAATGCCTCAGGCATGTTACAGGCGACAGAGACTGTAATAAAAGCAGAAGGTGATACACAACAGACAACAACTACGGTAATAGGAGATGCAAATGTAACAGTTGTATGCACTCTTTCGACAGGTACAACAGTTACCATATCGGGAACAGATAAAATAAAGTTATGCTTTAATCGGGCAACCGGCGGCTTTGAACCGGAGGTGATTGGAGGTCCGGTTTGTGAGCAAATTACAGTTTCGAAGGGATCAACGACTAGAAATATTAATTTGATTCCACCAACGGGTAAGGTATATATAGAGTAATGATAATTAATATATAAGAAAGGGAATGACAGCATGGGTAAGAGAAAAGACAGCTTTAAAAGAGACAATCGTGGTATGACATTGGTAGAGCTGATGTGTAGTATTGCTATCTTTGCGTGTATTACTGCAGTCATCGGAAGTGTATTAGTAGTTACTGCCAAAACCTATCGTGGAGGTACAGCAGAAGCCTCTTTGCAACAGGAGGCACAGCTGGCTGTAAATGTGATTGAAGGACTGATTATCGACGCCGGAGAGTCGGTGAATTACTGCTATGTTGATGCATCTGATGTGCGTCAGGATATCAATTCCAATAGTGATATTCCAACTGGTGATGAGAATTGTGACAGAATATTGGAGATTACAAACAGTAGCAGTATGAATAATAAGATAGATATTATCTATGAAGTATCGGCACAAAGACTGATGTATCAGAAGACAGAAGCAGGGGCTCTTGGTACGGCATATTTGTTAGCGGAGAATATAACTGATTTTGATGCAGATATTTCAAACTATGATGCTACTCATAACATAGTGCTGAATATAGGAATGGAGAAGGATTCCAGAAAATTTGAAGCAGAATATAATGTAACATCAAGAAATGATGATGTAAAAGCAAATCCATATAGTCCAACACCATCTGTGGATTTAGGAATTGGTATTACGGAATTGGTATTAGAGCCAAATCAGGTGTATGAGTTACCGGTGACTGTAACAGCAACGATGGGGTTATCAACGGATTTTACTTGTACATTATATAAAGAGCCAACATCGACATCTACTGCTGTTGCTAATTGCGCGGATGGCAAGATTACGATAACAATAGGTACAGAAGAGAGAGGTAACTCTATGAACTGTATGTATTTGGCAGTCTTTTCAGCGGCTACAAAAGCAGACGGTACACCTATGCAGCATAAGACGATTCCGATTTGTATCCGAAGAGTAGAAGGACTTACTGTAGATATGACACAGGATGATCCGACCATAGGTAAGTATGCGGCAGGAACCGAATATACGGTTATGTCGAATATTACAGGTACACCGTTCCTTGGACCAAGAGTGAATGAATTGGATTATGAGTGTGCATATACAGTAGATTGGGAATATGATTTCAAAATTGGCGGAACAGCTACGTCACCGAGTACATATTTTTCATTTGCGGAGCATGATGCAACAAACTCTACTCCAGCATACGTGAATGTAACATTACTTACAGAGATGCCTGCTAACAGTAAATTGACAGTAAAAGGAAAAGCTATGCATCCGGCAGGAGAGAATAAGGCGAATGCGTGGTATGCGACGATTGAGGATACAGATTCGTTGATTAGACCGGGAAGTCCACCGGTTTTTCATCCTGATCCGAGTACGCTTTTGCGTGGAGATGATTTTATGGTATTTGATACGGCTTCACTTACATTAAATCAGCCACAAAATTGTGAGTATAGGATTTTCTGGAGATATCGTATAGATAATGAGGATGGAACCTATGGCGACTGGACATCTTATCATAGAACAGTAGAAGGTGGACTAGAGCAAAAGATTAATGCGAATGAATCATATTGTCTCTTGCCGAATAAAGCATATGAGATAGAGATGATTCAAGGAGCTTATGAGGGAACAAAGTTGAAATGGCCGGCAGATCCATGGTTGCTTGATTCAACAGATGGTTATGTAACCGGATTTGAGGGATTTACAGCAGATTGGGATGTGGCGGATGAGACTACTCTTGCGTCATATGCAATAAGATTCAAGGTAGGTGCTACTATTTTGAGGTATTCTGAAGATGAAGCAGGTACTTCTCCAGTAGATAGTGTCGGTACTGAGACATCTCCGTATGTATTGTCAGGAAGTAAAAATTGGTACTTTGTAACTCCTTGGCTACATAAAGAAAAGGTATCTACATATGTGAAGTATGTTGTGGAATATAGAGCCAATATGACGGATCCTTGGACTGCTTATGGAGATATTTCGAGCTGGGCATCAAAAAGTAACAAGGGCTTTACATTTAGTAATGTAAATAATGCTACAGATGGATATTACCGAATCGGCATATACCTAGAGAATTATCCTTTGAAGGTGATTACAGGAGATGTATTAAACCCTGTAGTTTCGAGCGGTTTACCAGCCACAGTGAATGTTCCATTGTATGATTTTAGTACAGGTCAAGGCGTAATGTATTTCAAGGTTGAGTAAAGAAAAAGCTTCTACTTATTGTAATTTAAGACAATAAGTAGAAGCTTTTAACATATAGTTATTAATTTTGCTTGTTCAGTAGCTCTTTGTATTCCTCCAATAATTTCTGGCGGTACTCTCTATCTTCCATTGCTCGTCGCATATCATCTATGCGATTGGCATTTAATAAGGAGGAATATAGTTCGTTTAGAGTGTCCTGACCAATGAGGATACCCTCAGCCCGACCTTCAGCCCGACCCTCAGCCCGACCTTCAGCGCGACCTTTAGCTCGACCTTCCTCTCGTCCTAATTCGAGTCCCTCTTCTCGGCCTTCCTGCATCATAAGTTTTCTGTATTTCTTTTCGTTAAATTCTGTTAACAACATACTTTGCACCTCACTTCTGCATTTGACCAGTATATCGCTTAATATACCTTTGCTAATGCATGTATCAATTGCTCTGTCAATCGCAGCCTTAAGAGAATATCTTTTGTCAAGGTAGCTATTTACCTCGGCGATAAAATAAGCGTAATCGTGTAATCTCTTGCAAGTGTTGAGAAGCTCCTTGTTATGGCCATAGTTGATGTTATACATCTTGGCGCGACATTCGAGGGCAGGTGCTTCATCAGCTTTTAATAAATCAAAAGCATCTGAGAGTTTGAGTTCCATTTCATCAGGAACGTTCTCTCTGCCGTTGTAGAAGATGATATACTGAGGAGTGGGAAGCTTTATTAGCTTTCTTCCATAGATATTAGCTTCTATCTGGGCGATGTATGCCTCGTATAACTTGGCAAAATACATAAATCCACGAATCGGCATATTGGGATTATACGTTGACTGTTGTTCGTAGAGATTTAAGGAAGAAGAAAGCATAAAAGAAACATCATTCTTCATGGATAGATAAATTACATCTTCCAGTGTAGTAATCTCCAAGTCTTCAACATTTGCGTAAGCTGTATGATTAACAGCATTGTATAAATCCAATAAATCTTTCTTGCTTGAGAATACCCTCTGAAAGAGGTGATCCTTGTACTTACGCCTAACTTTAAGTTTGCTTAACAGTGAATTGAAAGTTGATTTAGTTTTTAGTTTCATAAATATTCTTGACTCCATTATAAATTATTTATACTCTTTTCACAACGTAGATTTTATAAAGAAGAATGTCATTTGAGTATAGATTTGAACTTAGAAATGTGCGCAACATTTGTTCTTCAAGAATGTAACATGTGAGTAATTGGAAGTCTATTTGAAATGTAAAAACTCGTGATTTTGACATTTTAACCCCTCAAAATGAGGGGGATTATGTAGTTATGTAAACATCTCCGAGTTTATCCCTAGCTTGACATAAATCTTCCACAGTACTATAATGCAAAAGTGATTATTCATACTAATTCCATAGGAATTTGTGAAATTCCTATTGGGATTAGCAAGAAAATGTGACAGTATTAGGAGGACATGGAATATGAGTAAGATTATAAATAGTGCAGCAGAGTTAATTGGTAATACACCAATGTTAAGATTGAATAATTATATGAAGAAGGCAGGCGTGGAGAAGGCTGAGGTTTTGGCGAAGCTAGAGTATTTGAATCCGGCCGGTTCTGTGAAGGACAGAGTGGCACTTGCCATGATAGAGGATGCAGAGGAGAAGGGAATCTTAAAGCCGGGCGCAACGATTATTGAGCCGACTTCGGGCAATACAGGAATCGGTTTGGCATTTGTGTCAGCAGCAAAGGGCTATAAGACGATTCTGACACTTCCTGATACGATGAGTGTAGAGAGAAGAACACTTCTTAAGGCTTATGGAGCAGAGCTGGTATTAACAGATGGTGCAAAGGGCATGGCAGGTGCGATTGAGAAGGCAGAAGAACTTCGTGACTCGATAGAGGGCGCAGTCATCCTTGGACAGTTTGATAATCCTGCAAATCCTGCGGCACATAAGGCAACTACAGGACCTGAGATTTGGGAACAGACAGAAGGTAAAGTAGATATCTTTGTAGCTGGTGTTGGTACTGGTGGAACAATTACGGGTATCGGTGAGTATTTGAAAAGCATGAATCCGGATATTAAGGTAGTTGCAGTGGAGCCGGCAAGCAGTCCTGTGTTAACAAAGGGTGTGGCAGGTCCGCATAAGATTCAGGGTATCGGTGCGAACTTTGTTCCAAGCGTATTGAATACAGAGATTTATGATGAAATCATGATGATAGAGGATAATGATGCTTTTACAGAGGGACGTGATTTTGCGTTGACAGAAGGGGTTATGGTTGGTATTTCCTCTGGGGCAGCATTAAAGGCGGCGACAATTCTTGCGAAGAGACCTGAGAATGAAGGTAAAGTGATTGTGGCATTGCTTCCTGATTCGGGTGACAGATATTTATCTACACCGCTATTTGCTAACTAGGAGTGCATGGGATGAACACAGGCAGATTAATTAAGAATATCACAGACCAGATTGTGGAGGCGCAGCTAAAGCTTGGTTATGTAAAGGAAACAGTGCGTTTGTATTTTCCGTTGAACTCGTTGAATGTGATACTGGGTGTGCAGATTTTGGATGCCAGGCAAATGCTGCAGTGGCTACAGTCATCGGAGGCATTACAGACGAGTGGGCTTGGTGCTTTGAAAATCTCCGCAAGAGGCGAACGCTTTGAGATTAGTGTACCTGCTGATGGTGTGGAATATGTGTATAAGAGTGTAACAGTTTCCCCATTTCTTGTGGATATCATTGCGCTTTTTGGGAAGCATCATTGCTGTACGATAGAGGAGATTTGTCAGGTGTTTTCTACGCATAATGCAAATTATATATGTGAGAAGATGCCTGAAGGTGCAGATTTCGATTATGTGATATATTTTCCAAGTAAAGAGCCTGACGAGTATTACTATTGTATCAAGTCAGAGATGGCGCATACGATTTATCATAGATTTATGAAGGAAGATTATCTGGAGCTTTTATAGAAAGGGTAAGGTTAACAGATGCAGGAGCAGTTTTCCAGAACAGAGATATTATTAGGTAGAGAGGGCATGGAGCGTTTGCAGAGTGCCAGAGTAGCGGTGTTTGGTATTGGCGGCGTAGGTGGTCATACAGTGGAGGCACTTGCAAGAAGCGGTATAGGAACGCTTGATCTGATTGATAATGATACAGTGGCACTTACCAATTTGAACCGTCAGATTATTGCTACGCATAAGACGATTGGGCAATACAAGGTGGATGTAGCTAAGGAGAGAGTCTTAGAGATTAATCCACAGATGACGGTGAATACCTATCGTTGTTTCTATTTGCCTGAGACAGCAGAGCAGTTTGACTTTACACAGTACGATTATGTAGTAGATGCGATAGATACTGTGGCAGGTAAGCTACAGCTGGTAGAGCAGGCTGTTGCAGCAGGTGTGCCGATTATCAGTTCTATGGGAGCAGGTAATAAGCTGGACCCTACGGCATTTCGTGTGGCGGATATTTATAAGACCAATGTATGCCCTTTGGCGAAGGTGATGCGAAGAGAGCTTAAGAAGCGCGGCATTCAGAAGCTTAAAGTGGTTTATTCCGAGGAGCAGCCGATTGTGCCTCAGAGTGATTTGGGCGAAAAGGAACGCGAAGAAAGCGGTATTAAGAAGCGACAGATTCCGGGCAGTAATGCTTTTGTGCCATCAGTTGTGGGATTGATTATCGCAGGTGAAGTGATTAAGGATATTGCGGGAATCTGATGATTGGACTATAATGGGCATAAGAGAGCCTTGATAAGGCATATGAGGAGGAAAATTCCTCTGCCTGCAAGAAGCGAAAACTCTGCAAGCAGAGTCGGCATTTTTCTGCGAAAAACGAGGAGGAACTACAATGAAGAAAATTTTTATCGATGGCAGTGAGGGAACAACAGGCTTAAGAATCTTTGAGAGATTTGAGGGCCGTGATGATATAGAGATTTTAAAGATTCCGTCAGAGCTTAGAAAAGACCCTGATGAGATTAAGAAGTATATTAATGCATCAGATGTGACATTTTTATGCTTGCCGGATGCGGCAGCCAGAGAGGCAGTTGCTATGGTAGAGAATGAGAATGTTACAATTATTGATACATCTACAGCACATAGAACAGAAGAGGGATGGGCTTACGGTTATCCGGAGCTTTCACCTGCGCATAGAGATGCGATTAAGACCGGTAAGAGAATTGCAGTACCGGGTTGTTATGCAACAGGCTTTATTACCACGGTATATCCGCTTGTAGTAGGCGGTATCTTACCGAAGGATTATCCTGTTTCTTCCTTTGGGGTATCAGGCTTTAGTGGCGGCGGTAAGAAGATGATTGCGCAGTATGAAGCTGATGAGAGAGAGAAGGAATTAGATTCTCCAAGACAGTATGCTTTGACACAGAGTCATAAGCACTTAAAGGAGATGCAGAAGATTACAGGACTTGATAAGGCACCTTTATTCTCGCCAATCGTAGCGGATTATTATAATGGTATGGTTGTTACGATTCCGCTTTATACAGATATGTTAACAGAGAAGAAGACACCGGAAGAGTTACATGCTTATCTTGAGCAGTACTATGCAGGTGAGAAGTTTGTGAAGGTGATGCCATTTGGTAAGGAGGCTGAGTACGGCGGATTTATCGGAAGTAATGCGTGCGCAGGCTGGGATGGCATTGAGATTTATGTGTCCGGTAATGAGGACAGAGTAGTGATTTCTACAAGATTTGATAATCTTGGTAAGGGTGCGTCAGGTGCTGCGGTACAGTGTCTGAATATCGTACTTGGTTGTGAAGAGGATAAGGGACTGGTGTTGTAAGATGTTATTACCACAAGAGTTTGTAAACAGGATGCAGGATATGCTTAAGGAAGCGTATCCTGCTTTCGTGCGAAGTTATGAAGATGCTAAATATCAGGCACTGAGAGTAAATCCGCTTAAGACTGACAGAGAGGACTTTGTGCAGAAGGCACCTTTTGACCTAAGACCCGTGGCTTGGGAAGCGAGGGGTTTTTATTATGCGAGTGAGAATCAGCCCGGGAAGCATCCGTGGCATGAGGCGGGCGTATATTATATTCAGGAGCCTAGTGCGATGGCACCGGTTGCTTACTTAGAGGCAGCACCGGGAGAGCGAATCTTAGACCTGTGTGCAGCACCGGGCGGTAAGTCCACGCAGATAGCTGCCGGCTTGCAGGGTGAGGGCTTACTTGTATGTAATGAGATTCATCCACAGCGTGCTAAGATATTGTCTGAGAATGTAGAACGTATGGGAATCCGCAATGCATTGGTGACAAATGAGACGCCTGCTAAGCTTGCAGATACCTTTGTGGAGTTCTTTGATAAGATACTGGTGGATGCGCCGTGCTCCGGTGAGGGTATGTTTCGTAAGAACGAAGAGGCGTGTGACGAGTGGAGCCTTGAAAATGTACAGATATGTGCTGACAGACAGGATGAGATATTGGACTGTGCGGCAGGAATGCTTCGCCCCGGTGGAAGACTGGTTTATTCGACCTGTACCTTTGCTCCGGCGGAGAATGAGGGTAGTATCAGCCGCTTTATTAAGAGACATCCTGAGTTTCATATTGTGGAAGTGCCTTTGTATGAAGGCATGAGCAGAGGAAATGCAGATTGGGCGGATGAGTCTGTGGAGGGCATAGAGAAGACCATTCGTCTTTGGCCGCATTTATTGCAGGGAGAGGGACATTATCTTGCAGTATTGGAGAAGGACGGCGAGGTACCTGCGGGCTATCAGGGCTTTTGTAAGAACGGGCTGCAGACAGGAATTAGTCTTGCAGATGGTGGCAAGCAGAAGGAGTGTGGTAAAGGCAAAGGACAGTCTAAAAATGCGCAGCAGACGGACTTGGCTGATTACAAGCAGTTCATTGCAGATACCTTGCGAATTGGTTTAAAGGGTGAACTCTTACTCTTTGGTGAGCAGCTGTATCTGATTCCGGAGGGGATGCCTTCGATTCAAGGCTTAAAGGTTATGAGACCGGGATTACATCTTGGAACCTTGAAGAAGAATCGTTTTGAGCCTTCTCACGCATTGGCATTATTCCTGACTGCGGATGATGTGAAGCGTTCCATGGATATACAGGCAGATGCCCCTGCGGCAAAGGCATATTTGAATGGTATGACGCTGAATCATGACGGCGAGAAGGGCTGGTATCTGATTACGGTGGATGGTTATAGTCTTGGCTGGGGTAAGCTTAGTGGGCAGGTTATGAAGAATCATTATCCGAAAGGATTGAGAAAATAATGAAACCAAAGACAAGGTCATTAACAGAGGGTAACCCTCTGAAGGTTATAATTTTATTTGCGATTCCTATTTTCTTTGGGAATCTGTTTCAAATCTTGTATAGTCTGGTTGATACGAAGATTGTAGGCAGTACATTGGGGGAGGGTGCCCTTGCATCGGTAGGCTCTGTGTCTACGCTTTACAATCTTTTGACGGGTTTTTTCAACGGATTGACACTGGGATTTAGCGTTATTGTTGCAAGACACTACGGTAGTAGAGATGAGAAAGCATTAAAGAAGAGTGTGGCATCTGCCATTCTTCTTGGCTTTACAACGGCGGCTGTTGTGATTGTGTCGGTGGCGGTGTTTCTAAGACCCATATTGATGCTGTTGCATGTACCCGCAGAGCAGATGGAGGCATCGTATTCTTATATTGTGGTGCTTGTATGGGGAATGTTTATTACATTTTCTTACAATCTGTGTGCGAATCTTCTTCGAGCAATCGGTGATTCGCTGACGCCGTTGATTTTTCTGATTATATCAGCGGTTACGAATGTGGTATTGGACTACTGCTTTATCTTAGGCTTTGATATGGGAGTAGCAGGAGCAGCATATGCGACTGCCATTTCGCAGCTTTTGTCGGTAACGCTCTGTCTGATTCGTATCTGTCGCAGTTTCCCGATATTGCATGTATCAAGAGAGCACTTTAAGCTCGAAGGTAAGCAGGTGATTATGATGTACCAGAGCGGATTGTCCATGGGGCTGATGTCAAGCCTTGTGAACTTTGGTACAGTTACCTTGCAGACAGGTATTAATACTCTTGGTAATCAGATTATTGTGGCGCATGCAGCAGCCAGAAAGGTGTTTGAAATCTGGATGCTTCCGGTTAGCGTATTAGGTTCTACGATGGCAACCTATTGCGGCCAGAACTATGGAGCCATGCGATATGACCGTATTAGGAAGGGAATGAAGTCAGTACTTTTGCTTGGTACATGTTGGTCAGGTGTGGTATTTATTTTGACGCACACTATTTCACAGTATCTTGTTTCCTTTATCGCCAGTACAAAGAATGAAGAGATTCTTTATTGGGGGACTACTTATCTCAAGGTGGATATGTCATTTATTATAGTGACGGTATTGATTGTGATACTTAGGAATTCCATGCAGGGATTTGGAGACTGTGTGACACCGATTTTTTCTAGCTTTATAGAGCTTGTTGGTAAGCTGGTATTTACCTTTGTGGTTGTGAAGAGATTTGGTTATTGGGGTATTATTTTTACAGAACCGGTTATTTGGTTTGTTATGGTGATTCCGTTGATTGTGATGACCTTACGGAACCCAATTTTTAGAAAGAAGGCGCTTATAAGTGAAAACTAAGAAATATGAAATTGATATGTGCAATGGTTCAGTATTTCGAAAGATGCTGTTATTTGCGATTCCGCTTATGTGCTCTGGTGTGTTGCAGCTGTTGTTTAATGCGGCAGATATTATAGTAGTTGGCAGATTCGCAGGGGATAATTCGCTGGCAGCAGTTGGTGCCAATTCGTCGTTGATTAATCTTTTGACGAATATTTTCATGGGATTGTCAATTGGTACAAATGTGCTCGTGGCACAGTATTATGGTGCAAAGAAGGAGAAGGATTTACGTGTTACGGTACATACCTCTATGCTGTTAAGCGTTATCAGTGGTTTGATTCTGACGATAATCGGTATCTTTGGAGCAGAGAAGATTCTTGTGCTGATGCAGACCCCCGCAGAGATTATAGACCTTGCGGCACTATATTTGAGAGTATACTTTATCGGTATGACCTCTACTATGATTTATAACTTTGGTAGTGCGATTCTTCGTGCCATTGGAGATACCAAGAGACCGTTATATTACTTATTGTTTTCGGGCGTTATTAATGTTATTTTAAATTTGATTTTTGTTGTATTTTGCCATATGGATGTTGCCGGTGTAGCACTTGCAACAGCGATTTCGCAGACGATTTCGGCAGCTTTGGTAGTAAGATGCCTGATACGTGAAGAGGGAGCAATCCATCTTGATTTGAAGGCACTTTCGATTGATAAGGATAAGTTCCTTCGTATTGTGCAGATTGGTTTACCTGCAGGCTTTCAGGGAATGGTATTCTCATTGTCAAACGTTGTTATCCAGTCGGCAGTAAACGGCTTTGGAAATATTGTAGTGGCAGGTAATTCGGCGGGCTTGAATATAGAGGGCTTTGTTTATATTGCCATGAATGCCTTTTATCAGGCAACGATATCCTTTACCAGTCAGAACTATGGTGCCAGAAATATGCAGCGTATTCGTAAGATTGCACTGGCAGGAGAGCTGTATGTATTGGTGACAGGAGTGGTGCTTGGTAATCTGATGGTGATGTTTGGTGAAGAGCTTCTGGGTATTTATTCTACCAGTGCGGAGGTTATTGAAGCGGGAATGCTTCGATTGGAGATTATCGGTGTGACTTATGCGTTATGCGGTATGATGGATGTGCTGGTTGGAGCACTTCGCGGAATCGGTAAGTCAATTATGCCAATGATTGTTTCACTGGTCGGGGCTTGTGGTCTTCGCTTGCTATGGATTGCGACGGTATTTCAGATTCCGGAGTATCATACAACAAGAACCATCTACATTTCTTATCCGATTACATGGACGATAACTTTTAGCGTACATGCGATTTGTCTTATTTATGCATGGGTGAAGCTGGGAAAGCAATGGAAGGATTAAATGACTGAAAATTCTTGTTATATATATTAATTGTGTGATAAAATATAACTGTGTATCTATTAAAAATGGATATGCAGTTATTTTGTTATAAAGAAAAATAGATATAGATGGAGGAGGAACGGTATGATATGGATTGTAATTGCGGTTGTGATTATTATAGTTGTTTGGACAGCACCGTTTTCACTTTTGAAATATGGTAGAAAGAATCGTTCAGTGACGAGCTATTATGGTCTGATGGCGGTAGACAGGCTGGATGCCATGATTCTGATGTTTGATGAAAATGATGCCTTTTGGTATATGAATGAAAGCGCAAGGAAGATTTTTCATACGGAAATGATGACCAGAATGGAATTCTGGGAGACATGGACACGTGATGAGGAAGAGGATGAGGATACACTGATTCTGTGTCGGGGAAATGTCATTCGCTATTTCAAGTGTGATGAACAGGAACTGCGCAGTAAAAAGGGCAGACTCAGAGGCTATATGTATATTCTGCATGAGTTTACGCAGGAAAGAGAATTACAGGAGAAGTATCGTCATAGTGCAACGCATGATTCTCTTACAGACTTGTATAATCGAGATTGGTTTATCGAAAAAGCAGAGGAATTTATGAAACAGAATCCGAATGAGGTATATTATATCATTTGTTCGGATATTAAGCAGTTTAAGGCATTTAATGAAGTCTTTGGTGTGGAAGCAGGTGACAGACTGCTTAAGATGATTGCTGAAGAACTCAGACGTAATGATGACCATAATCGTGTCTATGGTCGTGTGGGGGATGACAGCTTTGCGATGTGTATTCCAAAGAAAAATTTTTCGGATGTGGCATATCTGGTAAAGAGCAGCAGTGTACTTAGAGCCAGAAGCTACAATTTCCCGATTGCAAATCATATCGGTATCTATGAGGTGACGGATTTGAATCTGTCTGTATCGGCGATGATGGATAGAGCTACTTTGGCGATAGCAAGCATTAAAGGAGATATACAGCAGGAAATCGCACGTTATGATGACAGTATGCGTAAGGAGCTTTTGCAGGAGCAGGAGATTCTGACAGATTTACAGACGGCGTTTAATGAGAAGGAGTTTGTTATTTATCTGCAGCCGCAGATTAGCCACGAGACAAAGGCAATCGTTGGAGCGGAGACTTTGGTGCGCTGGCAGCATCCAAAGAAGGGATTGATTCCACCATATCTGTTTATTCCTGTTATGGAGAATAATGGATTAATCAGTAAGCTGGATATGTATGTGTGGGAAATGGCTTGTGCGCAGATTCGTAAGTGGACGGATGAAGGCAGAAATGATATTTCACTTTCTGTTAATATTTCGCCGAAGGATTTCTATTATCTGGATTTATATAAGGTAATTATGGATTTGGTAGCAAAATACGATATTTCACCATCGAGATTGCGTTTGGAGATTACAGAGAGCGCATTTGCCATTGACTTAAAGAAGCAGGTTGAATTGGTGGAGAAGCTTCAGGATGCCGGCTTTATTGTAGAGATGGATGATTTCGGAAGTGCATATTCTACATTGAATACATTAAAGGATATTCCGGTAGATGTCTTAAAGATGGATATGAAGTTCATGGCGAAGGCAACGGATGCAGACAGAAGCGCGAATATTATTCAGATGATTGTAGGTATGGCAGATAAGCTTCGTATGGATGTCATTGCAGAGGGTGTTGAGACAAAGGAACAGGCAGATTTCCTTGGAAGTGTGGGCTGTGATATTATTCAGGGATATTACTATGCCAAGCCGATGCCTGTGGAAGAGTTTGAGGAAATGCTCAAAAATTATGAGTATAAGGATATGACAGAGCTTGTACATCATGCTATAAAAGAATCATAATTGCTTCTATAATAAAAAATAAAAAGAATGTAGCTCATGTGAACTACATTCTTTTTTTGATGCCGGCCTTGTCAAGGGCAAAGCCAATAATGATAAAGCAAATTAAGCTTCCTGTTACCTGTACCAGGTTACCGCTGACAGATACCCAAAAGGCAGCTTCTGAACCAAAGAGAACCATCTCTGCAAAGGCATAACCAAGGCAGGTGATAGGATAGGCAAGTACGGTGGCAATGATATTGCGAATGCTGATAATCTTTGCAGACTTACTTGTAAAGCCAAGGGTTAAAAGCATTTTGATGATAATGGTTGCCGGAGCCCATGCCGGAGCTGTCATTAGGTCAGCAAGACCGCCTCCGATGGCTGCTGCTGCCAATGCATATGGTCTTGGTAACAGTACGGCAGCGATATAAATAAAAGTATCGCCAAGGTGGATGTAACCGCCATTGGTTCCTACGGGAATATGGCATATATAAGCTGTCATAACCGTAATGCACGCAGCCAAAAGGCTGGTGAGAGTGAGGTATTTGGTTTTGGTGGATATCTGGGTTTTGCTTGAAGTCATTGTGTTCATATGATGTCCTCTTTTCTTGGTATTATTACTGTAATAATAATGGAAGATATTTTTCAAAATACACGCCGTGATTCTGCTCAATACCGTTATTGACCGCGTCTTCTATGGCAGGGGTTAGGAAGGAGGAGGCTTTATTTAGTGCCTGCTCCAGTGAAAGTTCCTTTACAAGGCTTGCGCAGATAATGGAAGCAAATAAATCGCCGGTACCGGAGAAGCCTTTTCCGAAATAAGTATCCTCAGTGTAATAAATGTTATCTGAACTGACAGCAAGACTGCCGACAAAGGAGCGTCCGGATGTGCAATCCTTTCTGATAATGCCTGTAACAATCACGCTTTGCGTGACCAAGGCACTGCTTAGCAGCTGCTTGGCAAGTGTGGTAATCTTCTGCAAATAGTCCGGTTTATCAGCTTGTTTTGTAAGGTCGTTATAATCTGTATTAGTTAATAGGCATAATTCAGTTAAATTAGGTGTTATTACATTTGCCTTTTTGATTAATTCCTTCATATGGCAGAGAAAATCACTGTTGTACATATCGTAGGTATTCCCATAATCACCCATGACAGGATCGGCTAAAAAAAGCGTATCTTCCGTTTTGAATTTATCTAAAAAGTGTGTGACCTTGTGAATCTGGTCAGCATCGGCAAGGTAGCCGGAGTAAATTCCGTCAAAGCTTACCTGAAGCTTTTGCCATTCTTCCATAAAGGAATCTAGGTGTCCGGTCAAATCAACACTTTTGTAACTGTTAAAATCCGTCTGATTGGATAAGACTGCAGTCGGCATAGGACAAGCCTGAATTCCCATAACGGAGATTACAGGAATAGCAGCTGTCAGCGAGCATTTTCCAAAGCCGGATAAATCATTCAATAATGCAATTTTTTTCATAGTCACACTTCACTTTCGACGTCGTTTTTTGTGCTGAATATACTATATCTCTAAAGTGTCTTTTTAGAAATGCACAATTCTGTATAAAAATAAGGGGACAGTTTCTTCGCAATTGTGTTGTTCAATATGAACAATAGAATTGTACAAAATAACAAAAAAGACCATGCAAAGGCGTTTAAATGAACAAAATTACCATATTGAATGTGCAAAATTGAATGTGTAATATGAAAAATGACATAAAAATAGACGATTTACAAGCTTAAAATGGTTAGTTTTGCATAGTTTACATCATTAGTTGCTTAGAAATGGGGAGGTAAAATACCTATAATGAAACCATGACTGGTAAAGGGGAATTTTGCCAAAAGGGGAATCTAATAAGGGTATATATTGAAAATGGGAGGAGTAACAAATGATCAGGAGAAAAAATCTGACAAAGGCATTGGCAATTGCGTTGAGCGTTGCTATGGTCGGAAGTAATCTTTCATCAGCAGCAGGAGTTGTGTATGCTACAGAAGCAGCAGATAACGCAGCAGAAGTTGTAGTAGATGAAGTGGTTACAGAGTCTGCAACAGACGAGGCCCAGAGCAGTACAGATGAAGCAGCTGACGAGACAACAGATGAAGCAGTAACAGAGTCATCTACAGTCGCAACGACAGAAGCATCTACAACTGTAGCAACGGAATCGTCAACAGAGACAGAGCCGGCAGAGACAGAGCCAGCAGAGGATTCCAAGGCAGATGCCGAGACAGAAGGAACAGATGTAGTTCCTACAGAGTCGGCAACTGATGAGGGGACAGCAGAGGACTCGACTGAAGGAGTAACTGAAACAGTAGCAGAGACAGAAACAGAGACTGAGACAGAAACAGAGACTGAGACAGAGACAGAAACAGAGACGGAAACAGAAACTTTGGAAGAGCCGGCCATTGCACTTATGAGCTTAGACGGATACGCTGTAGAAGGCGAGTACGAGTTGGGCGAAGGCAAGACAGTTAACGCTGATACACTGTATTCAGCAGAGACAGGCTACGGTTTTAGTGATGTTACATTCAATGATGCAGCAAAAGGCTGGGATGGAGGGGTATATTATCCTAGAACTGCAACTGTATCAGAAGGAAAAGCTTCTTATGTAACAGCACATGACGGATATTTGGCGATTAAGAGCCAGGTATGGACAGAGACAGAGAGTACAGGTTATGGTGTATATACATATGAGAATACATCAACACTTGACTTTAACTTAGAGAGCAAGGATTACGACGTTACCGTAACACTTGTGAACCCTACAAGCTCTGCTTTAACAGTAAGCTTGGAGGCAGAGGATATTACAAAGGCATCAGGTATTGCAGTTCCTGCCGGTGCAACAGTAACACAGACAATTAAGGCATGTCTGGTTGATGGACATTTGAACTTAAAGTTCTTAGAGACATCAGGTAGTGCTACATCTAAGGATGCAGCATCAGAGAAGACAGTATATGTCAGCAAGGTAGAAGTAAGAGCATCAGCAGCAAAGGAAGCAGGTTCTAAGCCTACTATCTTTATTGCATCTGACTCAACAGTTCAGACTTATGATGATTACTACTATCCACAGACAGGTTGGGGACAGACACTTCACAGCTTCTTTGGTGATTTGGTAGAAGAGCGTGAATGTACAGATTGTGGATTCAGCCAGTCACAGACTTATGAGGCAACAAATGCAATTGTTGAGAACCGTGCAATCGGTGGCCGAAGCTCTAAGTCTTATATCGAGGAAGGTAAGCTCGATGACCTCTTAGAGGATATCAAACCGGGCGATTATTTACTCGTTCAGTGGGGACACAATGATGCAACAGCAGCAAGACCTAACAGATATGTATCTTCTTCTGAGTTTGAGAAGTGGATGCAGTACTATGTAGATGGTGCTATCCAGAGAGGTGCAACACCAGTTCTTGTAACACCGGTAGCAAGATATAGCTACACTACAAATGCTGATGGTACATTGAACAGCTTTGCAAGTAACTTCGAAGCATACAGACAGGTAATGCTGAAGATGGCATCTGAGCAGGATATTGCTCTTATTGATTTAACACAGCGTTCTATCGACCTTTGTAATGAGTTCGGTATCGAGGGAGCTAAGTCTTTATTCCTTCATGTTAACGCAGGTGATTATACAACAGGTGCTTATACAGGCGGTGCAACAGACTCAACACACTTACAGTTCTACGGAGCATATAAGTTTGCACAGTGTGTAGCACAGGGCATCAAAGAGTATAGCGCAGATTCACAGTTAGATGCGTTGAAGGAGCTTGTTGATGCAAAGGAAGCGCCAAATCCACCTGGAAGTGTTGCTTCTGTTGAGATGACATCTGTAGGTGCTTCATCAGCAGCCTTTAGCTGGGCAGCAGCAGAGAATGCAGAGTTATACTACATCTACAGAGCAGTGTTAGAGGATGGACAGACAGTTGATGATGTGGACTTTTCTAATGCAGCAAAGTTTTCTGTAACACCTTCTCTTAAGTATACAGATTCTACCTGTGCAGCAGGTACTACCTATGTATATGCAGTAAGAGGCTTCAACTCAAAGGGCTTGGGTGATTTCTCAGAGAAGATTGTAGTTACAACAAAGACAGCAGGTCAGAAGTTTGACTTTAACTATAACAACTCTCCTACCATGGCAGGCTGGATTGGAGTAAATCACAATCAGATGTATGATGCATCACTTGGCTATGGATGGATTTCAGCTCCGGGCAACGGACGTGACAGAGATAACAACGGTAATGCAGATTCTTCAGATATGGCTGATGACTTCTGTCTTGGCGCAGGTGAGTTCGCAGTAGATTTACCAAACGGTGATTATGAGATTACTATCTACGCATGTGACTTATTACCGGGTACAAGTACAATCAAGCCGGGCTACCTTGGAGAAGGCGTTTCTATCGGTTCTATTGCTTGTAAGCAGGCATTAGGAACAATGACAGCTACTGTAAGAGTAGAGGATGGTCAGTTAAATATCACAGTTGCAGGTACAAACCAGTATATCAACGGTATGACAATCACAGAGCTTTTAAAGGCTCCTTCAGGATTCGTAGAGTCTGAGGCAAGCGTTGATAATGCAACAAATAAGTATACATTCCTGATTGGTTTCAACGGAGTAGATGAGGCAGCAGGCTATAAGGTATACCAGAAGGGTACATCAGATGCAGACTTTAAGGTTGTAAAGACATTTACAAAGGAAGAGTACTCAGCAGATGATTTGGCTTGCAGAGCTATGTCAGTTGACCTTGGTGAGGAATATCAGTACTACATGACATGCTACACAGCAGATGGTACAGAGTCAGCAAGAAGTGAGGTAATTACAGTTACCGCATTGGTTGAGGGACTTACACCAAAGGCTCCTGCAAACCTTGTATGCGTAGACCCTACAGCAGATGAGACCCAGTTACATCGCACTATAACACTACAGTGGGATGCGGCAGCAGTAGAGAATGATTATCAGGTAATTAAGTACATCATTTACCGTTCAGACAAGGCTGAGGATGATAAGGGCTTCAAGGAGTTCGTAAAGATTGGCGAGTCTAAGGAGTGTACATTTACAGATAATACAGGCGATATCGCAACAAACATTAACTACTACTATAAGGTAGCAGCTATGAATGCTTGTGGCGTTGGCGAGCAGTCAACAGCTTGCAAGACACCGATTACAGCTAAGCTTGTAGCAGGTGGTAAGGAAGTTCTTACAGATAGAGCTTTAGTAGCAATTAACCTTGCAGGTGAAGAAGGAGCGGAAACTCTTATTTCTGCAACAGATGCTAACGGCAATGAGTTAACACAGGGTGTTTATTTAAGCTGGAGAAGCTTTGAGAAGGATTTCGATGCTAAGGGTGACTTGGCAGCAACATTTGATGTTTACTGCAATGATACATTGATTGCAGATGATATTAAGGTGACTAACCTTGTATATGAGGGTGGTAAGAGCTCTGATACATATAAGGTAGTAGGAAGCACAGATTCAGCTTTAGGCTTAAAGTCAGTTGAGACAAAGTGCTGGGATAAGCAGTATCTTGAGTTGAACTTATATTGTCCGGCAGAGCAGACAATGCCTGACGGTTCAACTACTGTTTACCATGCAAATGATATGTCAGTAGGCGACCTTAACGGAGATGGTGACTTAGAGTTACTCGTTAAGTGGTATCCGGGTAATGCAAAGGATAACTCAGGTAGCGGTTACACAGGTACAACATTTATTGATGCATATGATGTGAATTTCGCAACAGGTGCAGTAGAGCTTATGTGGAGAATGGATTTGGGGGTTAACATCCGTTCAGGAGCTCACTATACACAGTTCCAGGTATGGGATTTTGATTGCGATGGTAAGGCTGAGGTAGCAGTTAAGACTGCAGACGGCACAACAATCTATGCAAGTGAAGACGGAACAGACAAGACTCTTGTAGAGAAGGCATATGTGGGAGCTTGTTCAGCTAGTGCTCTTCCTGTTGATACAGTAAGCACAGCGAACGATTATCGTAATGGTTCAGGATACGTTCTTGACGGACCTGAGTACTTTACAATGTTCAATGGTGAGGACGGAAGCATCATTGATACAGTAGATTATATTCCGGCAAGAGGTTCTGTAAGCGCATGGGGTGACGCTTATGGTAACCGTGTAGACAGATTCTTATCTGCTACAGCATACTTAGATGGAGAGAAGCCATACGCAGTATTCTGTAGAGGATATTATACAAGAACATGTTTAACAGCTTATTATGTAGATAATGGCGAGATTAAGACATACTGGACATTTGATACTGCAAATGCAGGTTCACAGTATGAGGCACAGGGTAACCACGGCTTAAGCATCAATGATATTGATAACGATGGTAAGGACGAGATTATCTATGGTGCATTAGTAGTAGACCATGACGGAACTGTTAAGTATTCAACAGGTCTTGGACATGGAGATGCAATGCATGTATCTGACTGGGTATCATGGAATGATGGTCTTGAGATTATGGCAGTACATGAGCATGACAATGCAGCATATCATGTAGAAATCCATGATGCAGAGACTGGAAAAGTAATTATGGGTTACTACACCGGTAAGGATACAGGACGTGGTGTTGCAGGAGATATCGACCCTACAGCAGAGGGTGCAGAGTTCTGGTCAATCGCAAGTCCTACTTACGAAGGCAATGATGAGCCTGAATGGGATTCAACAAATGGTGAGGTTTACTCAACATGGTCAACATTAGAGAACTTTATTAAGTTATCAAATGTAACACCGGCATCTAACGGAACAATTTTCTGGGATGGTGACCTCTTAACAGAGATTCAGGACCATACATTTGATAAGGCAGCTTACATGCCTACAGGCGTTGTAATTTCTAAGTGGAATTACGAAGAGGAGAAGCAGGAGCAGCTCCTAAAATCAACAGAGATTTGGTCAACAAACGGTACAAAGGGTAATGTAGGCTTAGTAGCTGATATCCTTGGTGACTGGAGAGAAGAAATCATCGCAAGATGTGCACAGGATGGTAACAATACAGTTAGAGTTTACTCTACAACTATCCAGACAGATTATGTAGTTCCTTGTTTATTAGAGGACCTTGCATACAGAGAGGGTGTTGCATGGCAGAATGTTGGTTACAACCAGCCGGCTAACACAAGCTATCTCTTATCAGAAGGTCTTGTAACAGCACAGCTTTCAGAGGGTACTGTAACAAAGAATTCTGTAGATGTAGTATTTACACCGGCAAATGACGGTGTAAACGGACATGATGTAACAGGCTACGAGGTATACAGAAAGACAGCTGATGGCGAGTATGAGTTAATTAAGACTCTTAGCGTAGCTGAGCTTAAGAAGTATACAGGAAGCTCAGATGACTCATCTGATGATGCAGCTGATGCACCTGTAGTAACTCCTGACCCTGTATATCTGAAGTTTGACTTTGGTGCATTAGCAACAGATGAGGGATGGACAGCAGTAGATTCAGCAGATGCATTCTCAACAGAGAAGGGCTATGGATTTACAGATGTATCCACAAATTCTAACAAGACATACAAGGATGCAATTACAGGCGATTACGCAAATGTTTATAATGATTGTGTATTAGCTTGGACAACAGAAGCAACAGGCTTTGATGTAGTAGTTCCTAACGGAACATATGATGTAACATATTATATTTACAATGGTTCAGGCCATGTTTACAACCAGGTAACTGCTGAAGGCGTAAGCTATGCAGATGTAAGACGCGGAGGCTCAGCTAAGGAAGCAACCTCACAGACTGTACAGGTAACAGTAGAAGATGGCGTATTGAACATTGTAAATACAGGAAGTAAGTCAGGATATAACGGATTATACTTCACAGGTATCGAGATTAAGGATGTAACTTATGATGCTTGGCTTGCTGAGAAGGAAGCAGCAGATAAGGAAGCAACTGACGATACAACACAGGATACAGCTCCAACAGTAGAGTACGAGAAGTCTGTAATGGTAAGCGAAGATTTCGAGGGTGAGAGCCATATCTTCACATTAATTGCAGAAGGAAATGCTGATAACGAGTACTGGGAGGCTGATACAGCTACAGTAAATGCTAACACAACTAAGATTTACGGTGTTGGTACAAGAGCAGGCGGAGACACAGGTACTCAGACAGCAGCTCTTGGAATTACAGAGAATTGCACAATTTCATACGATATCAGAATGGATGCATGTGTGCAGAATAAATCATCTAATATCGCATTACTTGGTGCAGCGAATAAGTATAACTGGCTTGATAGCGCAGCTGAGATTTTAACAATCAGTGCAACAGCAAACGGTAACGGATACTGGGGCAGCATTACAATCAATGGTGTTGATATTACATCAGCAGCTAATGTAAGTAATGGTAAGGAAAATGGAGAATCAGGCGGTAAGGGTCTTAATAGAGACACAACAGGCTGGATTCGCGTAACAGCAGACCTTGACTTTGCTAACCAGAAGATGAATGTGAAGTTAGTAAGGCTTTCAGACAGCTCAGTTGTATATGAAGGTGAGTTAGCATTCATGGATGCAGATGTAGCTTCATTAGAGCATATCTATATGGCAGCAGGTAAGACATATGGCTCTGTTCATATTGATAACATCGAGATTTATAAGATGGTAGAGAAGGCTCCTGTAGCTGACGATACAACAGATACAGAGGCTGACACAAACGTAGCATATGTTTATACAGATACAACAGTAGCATCTGATACAGATTATTCTTATAAGATTGCTGCAATTGTAGATGGAAAGACATCATTTATGTCAAGAGCATTAGATGTTCATACAGCAGTAGATATTGCTTCTGTTAAGGATTTTGAGCTTGACAGTATCGTAGAGGATACACCTCTTACAGAGGGAGCAACGGTAGCTTCATTACTTCCTGCAACAGTAACAGTTGTAGACCAGAATGGTGTTGAAGTTACAACAACAGTTACTTGGGATGTTTCAGCAGTTAATCTTTCAGTAGCAGGCGAGTACACAGTTGTTGGTACAATCAAGGGTTATGATGAGCCTGTAACAAAGACATTAAAGATTACTGCTAACGTAATCACAGGTTATGAGGCACTTGATAATGTTAAGGTAATCATTGGAAATGAAGCAGTTCTTCCGGAGAAGGTTGCGGTAACATATTCAAATGGAACAACAGTTGAAGAAGCAGTTGTATGGAGCACAACAAGTCTTGATACAAATACTTTAGGCTCATACACATTAAGCGGTTCTTCATCATTATTGAATTCTGTAGGCAAGTTCCCACAGATTATCGTAGATGTAGTAGAGAACTATATTACATCAGTTGCAGCTTCATCAGTAGAGGTTGCATACAACAAGGAGGCACAGCTTCCAACTACAGTAACAGCTACATATGCCGATGGTAAGGTTGCAGATGTTGCAGTTACATGGGACACAACAGCACTTGATACAGCAGCTCTTGGAGCAGTAACATTAAATGGTACAGTAGAAGGCTTCCAGGGTGAGGTAGTATTAAATGTAACAGTAGCATACGAAGCACTTTATAAGTTTGACTTTGGTATTTCTGCTTCTAAGGTTGCAGATGGCTGGACAGGAGTGACTGTTAACCCTAAGGGCGGCAAGAAGACTGTAGCAGAGCTTGGTGTTGAGTATACAGCTGAGAAGGGATATGGATTTACAAATCCTGAGGCAGTGATGGAAGGTAGAACAGAAAGCTATTCTTATGCAGGAGTACTTCCGGAAAATGTATACTTAGACTTTGCAATCCCTGATGGCAATACCTTCCAGGTAGATGTAGCAAATGGCAAGTATATTGTAGAGGTAGTTGGTGGTTCAGGCTATAAGAGTACAGTTAAGGTTACTGTAGAAGACCAGTATGCAGCAATTGGTAATGCAGCAGGAACCTATACAATCAAGGCATTTGAGGTAGAGGTAACAGACGGTAAGATTGATGCTGCGTTTACTGCAGGTTCAACTTCAAGAATGGATGCTATTATTGTAAGATTAGTTGAGTTAGCACCTGAAACACCGGATGATGAGGAATCATCAGATGTAGAGACATCAACAGAAGAAGAGTCATCAGACGTAGAGACATCAACAGAAGAAGAGTCATCAGATGTAGAGACATCAACAGAGGAAGAGTCATCAGATGTAGAGACATCAACAGAGGAAGAATCTTCAGAGGTTGAGTCTTCAGCACAGCCTGAGTCTAAGCCTGCAGCATCAACATCTTCTTCATCAACAAAGGCACCTGCACCGACAGTGGCAATTGATGATGAGAAGACTCCTCTTGCAGAGGCAATTGTAGATGCTTTAGGTGTAACAGTAACAATGTCTAAGGAGGATGCAGTACTTAAGGTATCTGTATTACACAAGTATTACGGACATAACTTATATGTATATGCACACCTTGGAAATGGTATTGGATTCACAGCAGTTGTTGATGATGTAACTACAGATTTGAATCTTGGCGCAGAGAAGGAAGTTGTAGAGAACTTTGCAGAAGGATTCCACACAGTACATGTAGTACCGGCAAAGCAGGGTGCTATGAATATTACAGTTGGTGTTCATACACATGTTGGTACAGAGTATGTTGGAGCAACAGCATATGTGTTTACAAAGAACGCATTAACAGGTGCATATGAGAATAAGATTGTTACAACAGTTAATGAAATCGGTAACGTTGGATTCTTTACAAATGATTTATCAGAAGTAATGATTTTGGTTCAGAAGTAAGTCGAATTCACAAAAGGGTTATGTTATAATAATAGGAGTGACTCTTCGGAGTCGCTCCTATTTATCAATCAGGAGGAAGTATTATGGAAAGAAATTATATGGCTAGTGCAGACAGATATCAGAATATGCAGTATTATCGTTGCGGTAAGAGTGGATTAAAGCTACCGGCAGTGTCTCTTGGCTTGTGGCATAATTTTGGAAGCAATGCAAGCTTTGATAATATGCTTGACATGTGCTTTACAGCATTTGATGAGGGAATTACACATTTTGATTTGGCAAATAATTACGGACCGATTCCGGGAGCAGCAGAGGAGAACTTTGGACGTATCCTTGAGGCAGGGCTTGGTAAGTATAGAGACGAGCTTGTGATTTCAACAAAGGCAGGCTACGATATGTGGGAGGGACCATATGGTAATTGGGGCTCCAAAAAGTATCTGGTGGCAAGTCTTGACCAGAGCTTAAAGAGAATGGGACTTGATTATGTGGATATTTTCTATCATCACAGACCGGACCCAGAGACTCCGTTAGAGGAGACAATGCTTGCACTGGATGGGATTGTGAAGAGTGGTAAGGCTTTATATGTAGGTATCTCTAATTATAATAAGGCACAGACACAGGCTGCTATGGAGATTTTAAGAGAGCTTAAGACACCATTCATTATCAATCAGCGCAAGTATTCTATGTTTGAACGCAATATTGAAGAGGATGGATTGAAGAGCTTTGCAGCACAGAATGGTGTAGGAATTATTGCATTCTGTCCGCTTGCACAGGGATTATTAACAGACAAGTATTTGCATGGTATTCCTGAGGACAGCCGTATTCGTACGGATGGAAGATTTTTAAAGGAGTCTTCATTGGATGAGGCACAGCTTGGAAAGATTCGCGCTTTGAATGAGATTGCGGTGAATCGCGGTCAGACATTGGCGCAGATGGCACTCTCATGGGTATTAAGAGACGGAGAGGTAACCTCTGTATTGATTGGAGCTTCTAAGGCATCTCAGATTAAAGAGAATACAAAGATTGTGCAGGCAGCTGCATTTACAGCAGATGAGCTTGCTGCAATTGAGAAGATTTTAAATGCATAATGAATGAGAGAGAAAACCAAGTGGTGTTGATACATCATTTGGTTTTCGTTATAATTGGGGTATGATTTGATAAAGATGATGGGAGAATGATTATGATATATACAGTAACCTTGAATCCTTCTTTGGATTATATTGTCGATGTAGAGAACATGGAACTTGGTATGACGAATCGTACCTCTTATGAACAGATGGAAGCAGGCGGTAAGGGCATTAATGTTTCGTATGTGCTTCGAAGCCTTGGGTTAGAGAGTAAGGCTCTTGGTTTTCTTGCCGGATTTACAGGAGAGGAGATTCGCAGAAGGCTGGTTCATGATGGGATTTGTGCTGAATTTGAGATGCTTTCATCGGGGATGTCTCGTATTAATGTGAAGGTCCGTAATATTGACGGGACAGAGATTAACGGTATGGGACCGGATATTCCTAAGAATGACTTGGAGCGTTTTTGGGCGAAGCTTGAGGGCTTGCAGCAGGGAGATGTATTGGTGCTTGCAGGTTCGATTCCGAAGTCAATACCTGATACGATATATCAGGATATGATGCAGCTGGTGGTAGATAGAGGAGTTCGGGTTATTGTGGATGCTTCTAAGGATTTGCTTAAGAATGTATTACCATACAGACCGTTTTTGATTAAACCAAATCACCATGAGCTTGGAGAATTATTTGGAGTTAAGATTGGCTCAAGAGAAGAGGCGATTCCCTATGCAAAGCGTTTACAGGAGCTGGGGGCAGTGAATGTACTGGTTTCGCTTGGAGGACTTGGTGCGGTGCTGATAGATGAGAATGGTGCGGTACATGCTAGTGAAGCACCTGGTGGAACTGTGATAAATACAGTGGGTTCTGGTGATTCCATGGTTGCAGGCTTTTTAGCTGGCTGGTTAGTACAGGGCGATTATGAGTTTGCCTTCCGTATGGGGCTTGCAGCAGGAAGCGCAGGAGCATTTTCTGATAAGCTTCCTACAGGAGATGAGATTAGAGGATTATTGAAGCGGATGCAGCAGTAGCTAATCTATATTGAGAATAGATATACCAGAGATAAAAGGGGGAATCATATAAGAATGATTATCCTCTTTTTCTTTGGAAAATGTTTCGACAGCCTGAAGGAAGTTATGTGTGTACTTAAAAAAATGACGTATTTTTTACATTTCGAGTTGCATTATTTTTTAGATATGTTTATCATTTAATCAATTAATTTTATTTCTATTTGTCTATGACAATATCTTGGGCTTGGCGTCGTGTGCCAGGCATGTTACAAGCAGCACTTTGCGTTGAGTATTTTGCAGAGTATGACGGTTGTAATTTTCTTTTGCTTGATTCAAGCGTTTTTTCATGTTTGCATTTTGAGGTTTATGCTTTGAGGGGCTGTATATGAATTTTTTGTTCAATAATCTGTCTTGCGAAGCATGGCGGCGTTGGATGTTGCCTTTATATCGAAATGTGTAGGGAATGTGGATAAGTCTAAGTATTTTTGTTGTCATATGAATAGATTATTATGGGAGGTTTTATGTTTTTTGAACAAATGAAAAAGGAACAGAAGAGTGTAGAAGCACGTATTACTAGGCTTGAGGAAAAACTGAAAGAGATGCCAGAGGGCAAGTTAATTTGTGCTAAGAATGGGAAAGGGTATAAGTGGTATACATTGTTGAATGGTAAATATGAATATATACCCAAAGGAAATAAGGAGTTAGCGGAAGCATTAGCTAAGAAAAGAGAGTTGATTACCATTTTGCAAGAGGCAAAGAGTGAGAAGAAAGCGATAGAAAACTTTAATCAGAACTACATATGTGGTATGGCAGCAGTCGAAAGAGATTATTTGAACAATGAAGAATTTTTTAGACTATTAAATCGGACAAATCATGGAAAAGAAGAATGGCAGAGTGAACCATATGAACGTAATTTAAAGCATCCTGAGCATTTGATTCATAAGTCTTCATGGGGAGAAATGTTTCGTTCTAAATCAGAGATGATGATTGCAAGCTGTCTGAGAGAAAGAGAAATACCATATCGCTACGAATGTGCTTTAAAATTAAGTTGTGGAACGTTCTATCCTGACTTCACGATTAAGCATCCGAAGAATGGGCGCATTTATTATTATGAGCACTTTGGGAAGATGGATGATTCCAAATATATTAATGATAATATTCCAAAGCTTTTGGCATATGCATTAAACGGTATAGTACCAGGCGTGGATTTAATCATGTCATTTGAGACGCAGAAGGAACCTTTAGGCATGTATACGATAGATTGTCTGCTTACGCAGTATTTTTCATAGAGAAGAAAGCGCACGGGTATAGAGGAGTGTTAAAAGGTATTCTATACCCGAGAGAAGAAAGCGCACGGGTATAGAGGAGTGATAAAAAGGCATTTTATACCCGAAGAAGAAAAACGCACGGGTATAGATGGAGCGTAAAAAGGCATTCTATACCCGAGAGAAGAAAGTGCACGGGTATAGAGAAGTGTAAAAAAGGTATTCTATACCCGAGAGAAGAAAGCGCACGGGTATAGGGAAGTGTAAAAAAGGTATTCTATACCCGGGGAGGTAATATGCACAGATATAGGTGAATATTAAACAACAGAAATTTTATTTTACTTCAACTCCATGATTAATTATTTTGCGTAGGACAAGAGTTTCTTTGTCTAAAAGTAGCAAATTCGCATACTTTCCGGCAGAGATAGAACCGTGAAGAGTATCTATGCCGATTGCGCGGGCTGGATTTATGGTAGAAGCTGTAATCGCATGTTCTAAGGGAATGCCAAAAGAAACAGCAGCTTGCATGCAATCCATAAGATTAGAACAGCTACCTGCAATGGTGCCATCAACGAGCTGAGCAAGCTTATCCTGCACAATAATATCCTGATTACCAAGGTGATAGCGACCATCTGCCATACCTGCTGCCATGGTGCTGTCGCTGATTAAGATAATGCGGTTTGCAGAAGATGACCAAAGAAAATCAGGAGAGGGGTCGCAAACACCATGATAATTGGTAGTACAATACGCTCCAAATAATTGAAAACAAGCTCTGATAATGGATGGAGCAAGGTGAATACCGTCACTTATACATTCAACATAGCAGTCAGAAGTATCAAAAGCAGCACCAATAACGCCAGGCTTACGATGATGGAGTGGCGGCATGGCATTGAACAAGTGTGTAACTTGAGATGCGCCAGCTTCAAAAGCCTGGCAAGCGGTACTGTAGTCGGCATTTGTGTGTGCCAAAGAGCACGTAATATGTGGTATATATGTACTAACAGACCTGATAAAATCTAAAGCACCATCTAATTCCGGAGCAATAGCGACTACACGAATCAAATCATTAGAAGCTTTCATAAGGTTTTTAAATACAGCATAATCAGGCAGTTTTAAAGAATCTTTATTCTGAGCACCACAGCGTAAAGGTGATAAAAAAGGACCCTCCAGATAGATTCCGGTTAAATCAGCTGTAGCAAGCGGTGAACAGGAATCCGGGTGCTCTACAGGAGATGTATATGATATAGAGGGAGAGCCATCGGTGTTGGAACAGAACGAAGAGCTAAGATACTCAGCTGTAAATTTACATATTTTAGTTAGAGTATCAATCGGTAAAGACATGGTAGCAGGACAAAATGCAGTAATGCCATGTGAAAGCTCATAGGAAGCGATATTATGCAAAAGAGTATTGGCTTCTTCCTGAGTGTTGGCGTGGGCAATATCACAGAAATCGATGCCCATACACCCATGCATATGAATATCAACAAGACCCGGAATGACATAACAGTCTGAGGCATCGATGAATTCGGCATTATTAGAAGTAGCATTATCGTGATGAATAAATGCATCGTCCTGATTGGCTGATACGGAAGGGGTAAGAGAAGAAATCTTATCATTCTTAGTGGTAATGGTAAGCTCTTCGAACCTACCTGCTTCAGTGAATACCAAACCGTTTCGTATAATCATCTTTGTTGTCTCCTTTTTGATGGTTTATCCTATTGATTATATTATAACACAATGAGGAGCATAGCATGGAAAAAGTAAGCGGATTTTATGTGAGAGTGTAATGAAAATTTCACAGAAATTAAGCTGAATTTGTTGGCAGAATATGTTAAGATATACGGTGTAGAAAATAGTGGTAAAGATATGAAAGTATCAGAAAGTCTACAGGTATTGGAAAGGTAAGGTTGCTATTATGGACATTAAAGATAAATACGAAGAGATTGCGGAGCTTGAGGGGATGGTTGACCCATTTAAAACTCTGATGATGCAGTATGAGTGTGCCATGCTGGAGGTCAAGACGAAGCTTGAAGTATTGAATAAGGAGCTGGCGTTGGTTAACAGCAGAAATCCGTTCGAATCCATCAAGTGTCGAATCAAGAGTCCGGCAAGTATTATAGAGAAATTAAAGAGACGTGATTTAGCGTTGACGATAGAGAATATCGAAAACAATTTGAATGACATAGCAGGTATACGAGTAATTTGTTCTTTCCCGGATGATATCTATATGCTGGTAGACTGTCTATTGAAGCAGGATGACATTAAGCTGATAGAGCAGAAGGATTATATTAAGAATCCGAAGCCTAACGGATATCGTAGTCTGCATTTGATACTGGATATCCCAATATTCCTGACAGGAGAGAAGAAGCACATGCGTGTGGAGGTTCAGTTTAGAACGATTGCCATGGATTTCTGGGCAAGTCTTGAACATAAGCTTAAGTATAAGAAGGATATTGAGAATGCAGCCAGCATCTCGGAGGAGCTAAAGTATTGTGCTGATATTATCAGCCAGCTTGACAGAAGAATGGAGCAGATACGAACCAAGATAGAACAAAAGGATAAATAATAAAAGTGATTGCATTGGTAACAGTGCAATCACTTTTTATGTGAAGTATATTATAAATGAATGAAATTTTCTCTAAAATGTTCAACCTCCATCGGCTTGCCAAAGTAGAAGCCCTGACAATAATCAGGAAACAACTGGCGCATCTTTTGCAGTTCTTCCTTATATTCGATACCTTCAATGCAAACCTTCAGATTAAGCTTATGTACCATTCCACTCATGAGTGCCAGAAGATTGTACTCGTAATCATTCTGCAATGCTTTCATGGTGAAGGAACGGTCTATTTTGATGATATCCGGCTTCAAGTCATTTAGATAGTGGAAGTTAGAATAGCCTGTACCAAAATCATCCAAAGCAAGCTGAACTCCTTGGTCTTTCAGCTTGGACCAAAGCTTGGTAAAACGGGAATCCGATTCTAATTCGCCACTTTCTGTTAATTCAATGATAACATTGGCCGGGTCCATGTTATGCGTGTTGATTGCATAAATGATTTCGCTGATAATATTACTCTTCATAATCTGAATATATGAAATATTCACACTTATCTTGAAGTCAGGCATTACCTGCTGGAAATCATGTGCAATTGCCAGTGAACGATGGAGCATCCATCTGCCGACCGGAATAATCAGACCGGTTTCTTCCAGAATCGGAATAAATTCACCGGGTGATACCATACCAAATTCTTCCGTATGAAAACGTAACAGAGCTTCTGCGCCATAGACAGAGTTGGTTACGCAGTGGAAGAGCGGTTGGAGATAGGCTTCAAAGCCTACACAATTATCCTTTACGGCTTGTCTTAACAGCTGTGTCAGCTTCTTCTTTCGAAGGTAGCGGTCGTAGTCAGCTGATTGAAAATAATAGGAACGGTTCTTTCCTTGACGCTTAGCTTCGTTAAGGGAGAACTCCGTAATCTTCATAATGTTTGAATAAGAGCTTTTTTCAATATGTTTACATTCCAGTACACCTGCTGATATGGTGAACATGGCATTATAGTAATTCTCTGCAACAAAATCATCTAATGCACAGCGAATCTTACTGTACTGGGCATGTGCATCCACTGCATTACCACCACTAAAGTCTACAATCAGATACTCATCAGCAACTACTTTGTAGAGCTTTTGGTTTGGAAGCAGAAATGAGGAAATGATATCGGCTGTTTTCTTTAAGACAAAATCGCCATATTCTACACCGATTTTCTCATTGATTTCCTTGAAGTCATCTAATCCCAAACGTAGGAAATAGCCGTCAGGAAGAATATAATTGTATTCTTCAAGCCAGCTTTGAAGATTGGTAACACTTAAAAGACCGCTAACATTATCTGCCTTTTGTGAGACGCCGATTTCATTGATACAGCCAATCAGGTAGTCACCACCATCCTCGTCACGGATAATAAAACCGCGACAGTTAATCCATACAGGCTTACCATCTTTGGTAATCCATCGGTACTGTAGGTTATGGAATGGCTTTTTGCCTTCAAAGGTTTCGTTTAAATCTACCTTCAGGGTATCCAAGTCATTGGGATATACAAACTGTGCGAATGCAGTAAATACATCTGTAAACTGATGGGAAGGCAATAAAAAACGCTTTGCGGCATCAGGTGAGATATAGTAATAGTCATTTTTATAATCATACAAATATAGATAATCGTCCATACAAGGATCCAATAAATCTATCATTTTACATAGTGATTTGGCTGAAATCCCTGAAAATTCCATATATGGATAAAACCCCCTCGAATTATTGCTAAAACTATTTTATACTAAATGCTTTAATAATTCAATTAGTACAAATTAATGAATTTTGTTCAAAAAAGGTGTGTTCAAAAAAATATAAATTAAGAAATAGAGTTTTACAATTTTTGACATTGTGGTACAATTTAGATATATGACTAAAAATGTCTGTTTTAAATCGTGAAAATAAGGAGATGACGTTTTAAAATGAAATATAAATTACAGAAATATACAATCTTTTTATTGGGCATTTTGCTGATGTTGTGCAGTGTGTATAAAATGGAAGTTTATGCTACAGAGCAGGAAGTCACAGGACATATTAAGGTTGGCTTTACAGTGGCGGAAAGTGAGATTGAAGAGTATCTGGATGCCTTTAGATTAAAGTATCCCGGAACGACGATAGAGATAGTATATTTGGAAGATTATGACAATAACATGCGAAATATGGTATTGTCAGGAGAATTTCCGGACGTACTTATGCTACCGGGAAGTCTTACGATACAGGAGTGTGTGGAGTATCTGCAGCCTCTTGGTACCATGGAGGAACTCAAGCAAAAGTATAACTTCTTGGAAAGTAGTATGAATGACAGTGGTTTGGTATACGGTATACCGTCATCTGCGTATACAGCAGGTTTCTTATATAACAAGAAGGTATTTGCAGAGGCAGGGATTACGGAGCTTCCAAAGTCAACGGATGAGTTTCTGGAAGCAATGCGTATGATTAAGGAAAGAACAGATGCGATTCCTTTCTATACCAATTATAATGCCGAATGGGTATTTAATCTGTGGGAGATGTATCCTTATATAGAGATGACAGGTGATGCTAAATATAAGGAAAATGATTTTGTGTTTGAGGAATATCCGTTTTCAGAGGAAAAACCACATTATACAGTGTACAAGCTTTTATACGATTTGGTTCATGAAGGACTTACAGAGTCGGACCCTAGAACAACGGAGTGGGCAACCTCTCAGCGTCTGCTGAACAGAGGAAAGATTGGCTGTATTGCGATTGGTTCGTGGGCAGTTGTACAGGTGCAGGAAGCCGGCCAGAATGCGGATGACATTGGATTTATGCCGTTCCCTAATGAAATAAACGGTAAGCAGTACATGACAGTATGTACCAATTCCTGCTATGGAATAAACAAGAATAGCAAGAATCCGGCAACAGCAAGAGCATTTTTGGACTTTATGCTGGATGAATCAGGCTATGCATTGGATGAGGAAACAGTATCCATTGTAAAGACGGACCCCTATCCTAAGAGCTTTGGACAGGCAAAGGATGTTATTATGATGACCAATGCATGGGCGGAGGGAAATCATTATCAGCTGAAGCAGAAGCTGGTTTCCAAGTTTGATATTAACAATACAGCGGTGAATATCAGGAGAATTATTGAATCGGCTTCGGGAATGATAGGAGAAAACTTTGAGCAGATTATGAAGGACTTCAATATCAAATGGGAGTCCGGAAGAACCTCTGAAATGCGCAGGACACAAACACACACGCAGGACAAGGTAGAAAAGGAAGAAAAGCAGGAAACACAGGAAACTGTGATTGAAAACAGTATTCAGGTAAATAATTATCAAGTGGATTTCTCGCAGACTGAGAAGAAGTATATTGAGGATATAAAGGTGCTCAAGGTAGGCTATCAGCGTAATTTGGCACCGATTCAGTATGAAACCATCAATGAAGAGGGAGAAGCAGTCTTTAATGGTGTAGCAGCAGAAATCTGTAAAAAGCTGGAGGAAGCTACAGGATTAACACTTGAGTATTATGGATATGATGATGTGACATCTTTGGTGGATGCATTGAATAAGAATGAGATACATATGATTGCCAGTCTGGAGAACAGAACGACACATGTAGATATGGTGAAGTTCTCCAAGGAATACCTTAGCTTTAGCGTTGCATTGATTAAGTATGATGGTATTGAGAATCAGGAATTAACGAATAAAAAGATGGCATTGATGACCACGGATGATTTGAGCATTATTGATTTTCAGCCAAGAGGCACGATGCAGATGGATAGTATTGAAGAGATGATTCGTGCAGTAGATAGCGGGGAGGCAGATTTTGCAGCATGTAATTATTACAGTGCGAACTATTATCTGAGACAGACGAGAGTCAAGAATACAGAGGTTGTTCCGCTTGCCAAGGATATATCGATTGCTTTTGCATTTGCAAAGGGCTGTGACAGCCGTCTGGTGTCTATCTGTAATAAGATAGTTTACTCGATTTCAGAGGAAGATTTGCAGGTAATGCTCTTAAATGGTATGGATGTAGAGGAAGGTCCTGTTACATTATTCCGATTTATTGAGGATAATCCATATCAGAGTATGGTTGTGCTTTGTGGAATCTTTACGATTATCGTAGTAGCTGTAGTCTTGGTAATGTATGAGAAGAATAAGAGTGCGAAGAAGCATGCTTTGGATGTAAAGCGATATGAGGTTCTGGCATCTCTTGTTGATGAATATGTATACGAATACGATATGGTAACAGAGTGTATTCACTTTGATACCAAGTTTAATCAGAGATTTGGTTTTGAAGAGCTGGTATATCTTAAGGAATATAACGGAGATAATGAGAATCTGAATATTCTGATTGATAATTATAAGCTTGCAGTGGAGAGTTCGACACATACATCACCGCCATTTGAGTTTGGTATTGGTGAAGACAGACAGTGGTATCGTGTTATCGCCCATGTGATTCGAAGCTCTTCCGGTAAGGAGCTACATGTAGTAGGTAAGCTTATCAATGTACAAAAGGAAATGGAAGAGAAGCATCTGATTGAAAATAAGGCATTTAGAGATCCGCTTACAGGCCTCTTTAACCGTGACGGCTTCCAGGTGCAGTTCGATAAGATTTACAATGATATGGAGCATATGATGCCGGTAACCTTTGCGGTTCTGGATATGGATAATTTCAAGGCGGTGAATGATACGCTTGGTCATGCAGGTGGAGATGAGGCATTGAAGCTTTTGGCAAGAAGCCTTGAGGAGCTGTTTGGTGACAGAGGTGCCATCGCCAGATACGGTGGAGATGAATTTATCTTCTGTATATATGGCATTGAAGAAGCAAGAGTGAGAAAGCTGTTAACAGAGCTTGTCTTAAAGATGTGTGTTGAACTTCCGTATCAGGGAACGATTACCAAGATATCTATCAGTTTAGGCGCTGCAATCACCAATAGGAAGGCAAATTATGCAGAACTCTTCAAGAGTGCTGATAAAGCCTTGTATGTCGCCAAGGAAAATGGTAAAAACGGTTTCCATTTGGTGAAGTATGGAATAGATGAATAAAAATAAATACAAACTAGGGGAAATGTCTTTCATAGAAGGACATTTTTCTTTTTGGGGCAAACATTGTCTATTTTGTATCAATTATTGCGTTGTTATGAAAACCGTTGTAAAATACTTTGTAAGCGGTTACATAAATAGCGGATGTGTATTTATACATAGATTTATGCATAACCGAAGTGATTAAGGTATGAGTTGTATAAAGTGTGATATCATCAGATATTATGCAGGCCGAATGGCCATTATGCTACCTTAATCACGAAGTGATTAAGGTATGAGTTGTATAAAGTGTGATATCGTCGGATATTATGCAGGCCGAATCGCCATAAGTTAGGAGCAATAAAATGAGCAGACTTGAGATTCCGGTACCAAATAAAGCTCAGATAATAGTAGAGCAGCTTTATAAGGACTTGGAAAGAAGAATTGAAGCCAGCCCGTCAGGATTGTGCCCAATCGATATGTCTAAAGCATTTTTGGAGTTGTGTCATGCACAGACTTGTGGAAAATGTGTGCCATGTCGTGTTGGATTGGGACAGTTAAAGAAGCTGATTTCAGATGTGTTGGATGGAAAGGCAACGATGGAGACTTTGGATTTGATGAAGGAGACAGCTACCAGTATTATGGAGACAGCTGACTGTGCCATCGGTTATGAAGCTGCCAATATGATATATAAGGGATTGGTTGGATTTTATGATGAATATGTAGCTCATATTGAGCTTGGCAGATGTCATTGTAATTATCAGCAGCCTGTTCCATGTGTTTCTTTATGCCCGGCAGGAGTAGATATTCCGGGATACATAGCATTGGTAAGAGAGGGCAGATATCAGGATGCGATTCGTTTGATTCGTAAGGATAATCCGTTCCCGACTACCTGTGGATTTATTTGTGAGCATCCATGTGAGGCAAGATGCCGTCGTAATATGGTAGATGATGCTGTTAATATCAGAGGCTTGAAGCGTATGGCAGCAGACCTTGCAGGAAAGGTGGCACCGCCTGCATGTCAGCCGTCAACAGGTAAGAAGGTAGCTATCGTGGGAGGTGGTCCAGGTGGACTGAGTACCGCTTATTACTTACAGCTGATGGGACATCAGGTAGTGGTATATGAGATGCTTCCAAAGCTTGGCGGTATGCTTCGTTACGGTATTCCGAATTATCGTCTGCCGAAGGACAGACTGGATGATGATATCAATGCAATCTTAGAGACAGGAGTACAGGTAAAGCATGGTCTTCGAATTGGTATTGATATTACAATTGATGAGTTGAGAGAGCAGTATGACGCTGTATTAATTACCATCGGTGCCAGTACGGATAAGAAGCTTGGTATCGAGGGTGAGAATGCAAAGGGTGTAATCTCAGCTGTACAGTTTTTGCGTGATGTCGGTAAGGATGTAGCCATTGATTTGAAGGGACAAGAGGTATGCGTTATCGGTGGTGGTAACGTATCGATGGATGCTGTCCGTACAGCAGTGCGTCTTGGTGCGAAGAAGGTTAGCATTGTATATAGAAGACGAGTTGCAGATATGACAGCACTTAAGGACGAGATAGAGGGTGCTATTGCAGAGGGTGTAGAGGTACAGACCTTGAAGGCACCGGTTAGAATAGAGACAACAAAGGATGGAGCCGTTAAGGGACTTTGGGTACAGCCTCAGATGATTAGTAAGATTACAGACGGCAGAGCAAGCGTGAAGTCTACCGGTGAGCCGGAGCAGATGATTCCATGCTCTACCATTATTGTTGCCATCGGACAGGATATTGAGTATCAGCACTTTGCAGATGCAGGTGTTCCTGTTAAGCGTGGTGTCATTCAGACAGAGCGTGACGGAGGATTTGATTTACTTCCGGGTGTATTTGCAGGAGGAGACTGTGCAACAGGTCCGGCTTCTGTAGTAAGGGCAATCGGTGCATCTAAGGTAATTGCAGCCAATATTGATGAATATTTGGGTTATCATCATGTGATTACCTGTGATGTAGAGGTTCCGCAGCCGAATATTGAGGATAGAACACCATGTGGACGTGTGAACATGACAGAGCGTGAGGTTTGCGAGCGTGTATGTGATTTCAAGGGTGTTGAGAATCCGATGACAGAGGCAGAGTGTAAGCAGGAGGCTTCCAGATGCTTACGATGTGACCACTTTGGATATGGAGTACTGAAAGGAGGCCGCAAGACATTATGGTAAAGCTGACAATTGACCAAAGAGTCGTAGAGGTGCCTGAGGGAAGTACGATTATGGACGCAGCAAATGTTGCAGGAATCCCGATTCCTAAGCTTTGCTTCCTGAAGGAGATTAATGAAATCGGCGCATGTCGTGTGTGCGTAGTAGAGATTGAGGGCAAGGAGAAGCTTGTTACCTCTTGTAATAATCAGGTAGAAGAGGGCATGGTAGTATACACCAATAGCCCAAAGGTTCGTAAGAACCGTAAGAAGACAGTGGAAATGATTCTTGCACAGCATGACAGCAATTGCGTGACCTGTGCAAGAAATACCAACTGTTCTTTACAGAAGATTGCGAATGAATTAAATATCTTAGATGTTCCTTATGAGAAGGAATATCAGAAGCTTCCTTGGAACAAGAATTTCCCATTGATTCGTGATTCCAGCAAGTGTATCAAGTGTATGCGCTGTATCCAGATTTGCGATAAGGTACAGGGTGTGAAGGTATGGGATACAGACGGAACGGGTTCAAGAACAGATGTCTATGTAACCAATAACAGAACCATCGAGGAGTCAGACTGTACTTTATGCGGACAGTGTATTACCCATTGTCCGGTAGGTGCTTTAAGAGAGCGTGATGATACAGAGAAGGCATGGTGGGCAATTGAGAACAGTAAGAAGATAACTGTTGCACAGGTTGCACCGGCAGTTCGTGCTGCATGGGGAGAGGCACTTGGTCTTTCCCGAGAAGAAGCAACTATGGGCAAGATTACCGATGCTTTGAAGAGAATCGGCTTTGATTATGTATTTGATACCGTATTTACTGCGGATTTAACCATTATGGAAGAGGGTAGCGAGTTTATCGAGCGCTTTAAGAAGGGGGATACCCAGAAGATGCCGATGTTTACCTCATGCTGTCCGGGATGGGTTAGATTTATTAAGTCACAGTACCCTCATCTGGTATCCAGACTTTCTTCTGCAAAGTCACCACAGCAGATGTTTGGTGCTATTATGAAGACCTATTTTGCAAAGAAAATCGGTGTGAATCCTGAGGATATGGTAACTGTATCCATCATGCCTTGCGTTGCAAAGAAGGGCGAGAGTAATATGGAGCTTTTCTATGAAGAGTACGCAGGTAAGGATGTGGATGTGGTATTAACGACCCGTGAGTTGAACCGAATGATTAAGACGGCACATATTGACCCTAAGACATTGGTAGATGTGCCATGTGATGACCCGATGGATATGGGAACAGGTGCAGGTGTTATCTTTGGCACAACGGGTGGTGTTATGGAGGCAGCACTTCGTTCCGCATACTATCTGATTACAGGTGAGAATCCGAACCCTGATGCATTCTGCGAGGTCAGAAGCAGCAGAGAGCAGGATAAGTGGAAGGAAGCAGAGTACGATATTAATGGTATTACGGTAAAGACAGCAGTTGTAAATGGCCTTGGTAATACCAGAGAGCTGATTGAGGCTTTGGAAAGAGGCGATGTACATTACGATTTCGTAGAGGTTATGGCATGTCCGGGAGGTTGTGTTGGCGGTGGCGGCCAGCCAATCCATGATGGAGAGGAGCTTGCGACTACACGTAGTCAGAATCTTAGAAGCCTTGATACGAATGCTAAGCTTCGTTTCTCACACGAGAATCAGGCGGTAGCCAAGCTCTATGAGGAATTCTTAGAGAAGCCGCTTTCTCATAAGTCACATATGCTTTTACATACTGACCATAATGCATGGGAAATGCCTAGAAGCAGAAAGCTGAATTAAGAACAACACGTTTTAAACAGAAACTTTTAAAATTTATTTTAAATTATCTGAATACATGATACAATAAAGGTATCTAGGCACATTGTGCGGATACCTTTATTTTTTTGAAGTAAATGGAGATGAATACCAAAGATGAGCTATGTAGAACCCTTTATAAATTGGTCAGGAATGCTAATTAGCTTTGCATTCTGTGTTGCTATCATAAGGCAGCAGGCTTCTAATGTGCAAAAATGGTTGATGCTGACCTTTGCATGTGGATTTGTAACGGTGGTTGGTAATACCATGGAGTTTTATGCGACTTCTGTAGATGTTGCGATGACAGCAGTGAAAACAGCATATATTGGAAAAGTGTATATGCTTTTGTTTGCGCTGATGTTTGGTGTGGAGTTTACAGGAATCAAGATTTCCAAGAAGCCTTTTTTGGCATTGGCTTTCTTGGATACAATATGCCTTGCCCTGATTATGACCAATGACCATCATAAGCTTTTTTATTCCAGCATAGAGCTGATAGCTAAGCCGGACAATAAGTTTTTCTTACTTTCGGAGAAGGGAGCGCTTTATTATCTGGTGATGGGGCAAATGGTGCTTTGCATTTTTGCATTTGCGTATATGATAATCAGGGGAACCCGGAAAAGCTCTAAAGAAGCGAGGATTCGAACTGCACTGTTAGTAGTATCGGCATTGATTGTTTTGTTGTTGCTTGGTGGTGCCATCGTTGGAATGCTTGGAAATTATGATCCGACTACCTTTATGATTACAGTTGTAGAAATTATTATTATGGTCAATGTAAAACGATATGGCTTGCTGGATACCAAGCAGGTAGTACAGGAGAGTGCGCTGGAGGCAACTCAGGAGGGACTGATTCTGGTAGATGAGAAGAAGCGTCTGATTTATGCCAATAATGTTGCAAGGTCGCTCTTTTATGATGTGGATTGGAATGATACCAATCTGGTGCTTGATGACTTCTTTAAGGAAAGAGAGTGGGTGCTGGATAAAGGCAGTCGACATTATGAGGCACGAGTATCGGAGGTGCGAAGCCAAAGGGGAAGAAATCTGCAGGGGTATATTGTGTGGTTCTTTGATATGACCTTCCTAAATCAGTACACCAGTGAGATGATTCGACATAAGGAAGCATCAGAGCAGGCAAATAAGGCAAAGACAAATTTTCTTGCGCATATTTCCCATGAGATACGAACACCGCTGAATGCTATAATCGGTTATTCGGAGCTGGGACTAAGAGAGCGTGAGGCACTTCGCATAGCTGCGTATTTAAAAAGCATCAAGGTAGCTGCTAATACGCTATTGAACATGATGAATGAAATTCTGGATATATCTAAGATTGAGTCAGGAAAGATGGAGCTGGTGGAGATTCCTTACCGTTTGGATAAGCTGGTAAAGGAGATACAATCCATGATGGAGGCACAGGCTGGTAAGAAGGGGTTGAAGTTTCATCTGGAAATGAACCATGAGATACCAAATTACCTGGAGGGTGACAGAGGAAAGCTTCATGAAATTATGATGAACCTGATTTCCAATGCCATTAAATATACACCGGAGGGTAGTGTTACGCTGAGGGTGAATATGCTGGAGTGTACGAAGAGTCAGGTCTTACTTCAGCTAGAGGTCGAAGACACAGGAATTGGTATTGAGGAAGAGAATTTTGAAAAGGTATTTGATAAATTTGAGCAGTTTGATAAGGAAAAGAATTATAATATTCAGGGAAGCGGACTAGGTCTTTCAATTACCAAAAGCTATGTCACGATGATGAAAGGAAATATTTCACTGGAAAGTGAGTATGGAAAGGGAACGAAGTTCATCGTTACGGTATGGCAGAAGATTTCGGAAGAGATAGCGGACGAAGCAGGAGATTCACTTGACAGCAAAGTCAGAATCCGCAGTGCAAAGCTTCTGGTAGTAGATGACAATGAGTTGAACTGTGATGTGGCACAGGGAATACTAAATTATATGGGAATGGATACAGATATTGCAATGTCTGGTCAGGAGTGTCTAAAGCTGTTGGAAGAGGGCCATAATTATGCGATGATTCTGACTGACCATATGATGCCTGAAATGGATGGTGTTGAACTGATGCACCGCATTCGCGAGCTTGGCGACAAATATGAAAAAATACCGATTATTCTTTTGACAGCCAATGCGATTCGTGGAGTTAGGGAAGAAATGATACAGGAAGGCTTCAATGAATTTCTGACTAAGCCGATAGAGGTTGGTGAATTAAGAAGAGTATTGGTGAAGTTTCTTGGACAAGAGTAGAATATGTGGTATGATGTATAAGGTTACCGTTTTGTATACGGTAACCTTTGTTATCGTTTTGTGACTCTGGGTTTTAGGGAGGATATCGCATGGGATGGATTTGGCCTGCCATTAATTGGATATGTGTGGTTATTTGTTTCATATTTGCTGTATACATCATGAAAAGAGAGGCATCGAATGTGCAAAAGTATTTGATGCTATGCTTTGTGTGTGGATTTGCGGCAGTAGTATGTAATATGGTGGAACTATATGCTGATACACTGGAGGTAGCATTGACAGCCGCCAAGATTGCTTACATGGGAAAGCTTTTTATGGTGCTTTTTGCACTGGTATTTGCGGTGGAGTTTGCACAGATTAGGTTTTCGGAGCTGCCCTGCTATCTGTTGGGATTGATTGATACAGCATTTCTGGCTATAGTTATGACAAATGAGCACCATCATTGGTTCTATCGGGATGTTCATATGATGGAGAAGTCAAATGGCATGCTGTATGTGGTGACGGATAAGGGGCCGTTGTACTATATTATTATGGTGGAAATCGCATTATGTATTGTTGTGTCTGTGATTGTAGTTATCAAAGGAACCAAAGGCCGTTCCACGGAGTCGAAGGGAAGAGCGGTAGCATTAACGGCACTTATTATTTTGGTGATTACTTTTATTGCGGCGGGAATCTGCTATATATTGGAGACAATAGATCCGGCAACTATTATCATCACTGTTTTGGAAATATTGATTATGATAAGTGTACATCATTACGGTTTGTTTGATTCTAAGCAGATTGTGCAGGAAAATGCATTGGAGACAACGCAGGAGGGACTGATTTTTACAGATGAGAAGAAAAGGCTGGTATATGCAAATGCGTTTGCAAGAGAGCTTTTTGGTGAGTCAATTGTAAAAGGAGAGTCGTTAGCGTATTTTTTTGAAGAGAAGGAATGGGTCTTTGATAAGGATGGGTGTCATTACGAAGCCAGAGTATCGGAGGTTCGTAATAAGCAGGGGGATGCGATACAGGGATATATTATGTGGATTTTTGATATGACCTTTATCAATCAATATACCAGTGAAATGATTCGACACAAGGAAGAGGCAGAAAATGCAGACAGGGCTAAGACGAATTTTCTTGCCCATATTTCGCATGAGTTAAGAACACCGATGAATGCCATTGTAGGTTATTCGGAGCTTGCGGGAAAAGAGCAAACGACACCGAAGGGGATGACATATTTGAATAATATAAAGAACGCAGCAAAGATGTTAATCGGGATGATGAACGAGATATTAGATATTACAAAGATAGAGTCGGGCAAGATAGAGATTACAGAAGTATCTTATAATCTTGATAAGCTGGTTCGAGAGGTAAGCTCCATGATGGAGGCACAGACCAAAAAGAAAGGCTTGCAGTTTAAACTGGAGGTAGATAGTCTGCTTCCCAATAATCTGGTTGGCGACAGAGGTAAGGTATACGAGATTGTGATGAACCTGCTCTCTAATGCGATTAAGTACACAAGAGAAGGCAGTATCTGTCTTAGGATTAAGAGAGTAGAGAAGCTTCAAGGTCAGGTATTACTTCAGATAGAGGTGGAAGATACGGGGATTGGTATCAAGGAGGAGTTCTTTGATAAGGTATTTGATAAATTCGCACAGTTTGATAAAGAAAAGAACTATGATATACAGGGAAGCGGCTTAGGATTAGCTATTACGAAATATTATGCACAGCTGATGGAAGGTGATATTCATATTGAAAGTGAGTATGGGAAAGGAACCAAATTTATTGTTACGCTTTGGCAGGGGATTGCAGATGGTAAAGTGGTGGAAGAAGAGCAGGATGCAATTCTTGATGATAGTATCACACTAAAGAATGCTAAGGTTTTGGTTGTGGATGATAATGAAATGAATTGTGACGTAGCCAGAGGGCTTTTGAGATGTATCGGTGTGGATGCAGATATTGCATTGTCAGGAGAAGAATGTTTGGAACTGCTGCAGGATGGAAAGGAATATGATGTAATTTTGACGGATCATATGATGCCGCAGATGGATGGTGTAGAGCTAATGCATCATATTCGCGCTTTGGGTGGCAGGTATGAGAGTCTGCCAATCATTTTACAGACGGCAAATGCTATCAGTGGTGTGAGAGAGCAGATGCTGCAGGAAGGGTTTGACGATTTTATCGCAAAGCCGATTCAGATTGGTGAGTTACAGAAGGTATTAATAAAATATTTGGGGACAGAGGGAGATGTCGTGAGTTATGAGTAAGGTGACAGTTAAGATTGATAAGGCAGCAGAAAGGATAGCGTTGCCGATTGGAGGACAGGATAAGGCTGGAAATAGCTATAGGGTGAATAATAAGTATCTGATGAAGAATGATGAAGCAATTCTTCCGATTATGGGAGAGTTTCATTTCTCACGCTGGACACCGGCTGAATGGGAAGAGGCTTTACTGAAAATGAAAGCTGGTGGCGTGAAAATTGTGGCTACCTATGTGTTTTGGATTCATCATGAGGAGAGAAAGGATGAATGGGATTTTACTGGTTCGAGAGATGTAAGAGCATTTCTTGAGGTATGTAAGAGGGTAGGAATGCCCGTATGGTTTCGTATCGGACCTTGGGCTCATGGTGAGTGTCGTAATGGAGGCTTTCCGGACTGGCTTGTGCAGGAGGAAGGCATGGAAACCAGAGTAGATGACCCGAAATATCTGGCATATGTGCGTAAGTTCTGGACAAAGCTGGCAGAGCAGGCGCAAGGGATGATGTGTAAGGACGGTGGTCCGATTCTTGGAGTACAGCTGGAGAATGAGTACTGTCATGCAGGAGGACCGGCTGATAAATCCTTAGGTAAGATACATATAATGACTTTAAAGAAAATGGCTATAGAGCTTGGCTTTGAAGTACCATATTATACAGCAACAGGCTGGGGCGGTGCATGGGTAATTGATGATGAGATGCTCCCTGTGCTTGGCGGTTATGTGGATGCCCCTTGGGCGGCACATACGCATGAGATGCCGGCATGTGAGAATTTTCTGATTACTCCCTTTAGAGAGGATGAAAATATTGCAACGGACTTAAAGCAGGAGTCAGAGAGTGAGTATACCTTCTCTATCAGTAAGAATCCGTATCTGACTGCGGAGCTTGGAGGCGGTCTGCAGGTGACTGCACACAGAAGAACCTATCCTTTTGCGGAGGATATTGAGGCACAGACCATGTGTATGCTTGGAGCAGGAGCAAATCTCTTAGGTTACTATATGTATCATGGCGGATATAATCCACAGGGAAAGGAAACCACGCTACAGGAGTCGAAGGCGACAGGCTATGCCAATGACTATCCGATTAGAAGCTATGACTTCCAGACCTGTATCAGGCAGAGTGGAAGGTTGAATGAGAGTTATCACAAATTAAAGAAAATACATATGAGTATACTGACTTTTGAAAAGGAACTTGCAACAGCAGATGCATTCTTTCCTGAAATGCAGCCTGTTAATGCTGAGGACTTGCAAACCCCTAGAATCAGTGTGCGTTATTCATGGGAGTACCAGTGTGGATTTATTTTTATAAATAATCATCAAAGATTAAGAAAAATGCAACCAATCGAAAATCTTTCCCTTATGATAAGTAGGGAAGGTGATGTGGATGTAGAAGTAACACATTTATATTGTCGAAGCGGACAGTGTGCGATGATTCCTTTTGGATTACAAATGGGTGACTGCCGGCTTGAGGCAACGAACTGTTCTATTCTGACAAAGCTCGGAGATACTTATTTCTTCTATATTGAAGAGGGAGTGGAGCCTTATTTTAAATATGCAGATAAGGTATATGAAAATGTGGTCGTGCTGACAAGACAGGAAGCGGAGATGGCCTATTTATTGCAGGATAAGCTGATATTGACCAAGAATGCACTCTTTGAACAGGAGGGTGAGCTGGTGCTTCTGAAAGGGAAAGAGGCAGAGAACATTCGTTATTATGACAAGTGCGGTGTTTTACGCGAGGCTTCATTAGAAGAAAGCGAAGAGTCACGGGTGCCTGCGGTTTGGGCTGCATTGCTGGAGCAGACAGATGAAAGGGCAGTATATGAGCTTACATTGGAGACTTTAGAGGTATCAGGACTTCATGAATTGTATCTGCATTTGAATTTCAAGGGTGATAGAGCAGAGCTTTATCAGGATGATGTATTGTTGGATGATTGGTTTAGTAATGGCGAGGACTGGTATAGTGCCATGAAGAGATTTGATTATCCAAAGAATCTTAGACTGGTGGTATATCCATATAAGGAAGAGGTTTATTATGATTTGCAGCCAAGAGTTGGTTGTGAGTTGGTTTCTGTTTCTTTAGAGACAGAGTATTGTGTGCGATTGATATTGTAAAATATAAAATTTTTACTAAGACATTATTTACCACGGACACAAAAGAAGAATGTGTGTTAATATAATGTCGAAATAACATTGTATAAAATATTTCAATGTTGAGATACTATTTAATAGTTAAGAAAAGGAGATTTATTATGAAAAAGAAAGTAGCATTATTATTATTAACAACAATTGTAGCTGGAACAATGATGACAGCATGTGGTTCAACAGATGACAGAACTTCTGATGAGGTACAGACACAAGAATTAGGCGATGCAAATGATATGGTAGATATGGAATCAACAGTAGGTGACACTACTGTTGAGGAAACTGTAACAGAAGAAACTGTAACAGAAGAGACAGTAGTAGAGGAGTCAACGGTTGCTGATGATCAGTCAGCAGCAGCCGCTGGCAACGGTCTTGCAACATTTGAAGAAGTAGATGCTTTTATTAATGAGATTTATACACAGATTCCTCAGGATAAGATGCCAATGGGTATTGGTAATATGGAGCTTGGCTTTGAGGATATGGATGCAGTAACATATCATACAGGCTTAACAGATGTAACAGGAATTGACAGTATTGTATTATCTGAGTCAATGATTGGTTCTGTTGCATATTCACTGTTGTACATCAGAACAAATGACGAGGGAAATGCACAGCAGATTGCACAGAATGTAATGGATAGCATCAATCCTGCTAAGTGGATTTGTGTAACAGCAGAGAAGCAGATTGCAGTTACATTGGGTAACGATGTGTTCTTTGTTATGACATCTGCTGAGACTGCAGATTTGATTTATGATGCAATGACAGAACTTGTAGCACAGAAGGGTATGACTGTTTCTGAGAAGCTTGAGAAGACAAATGCTATCTAAAGCGTTATAATGAAAGCATAAGATTAAATATAAAATGGAAGGGAGAAATGCTGTATGCTTTTTTCCAGTATTACCTTTTTGTATTTCTTCCTGCCTTTGACACTGCTCCTATATGGAGTGGTGCCAAAGCAGGCTAAAAATTTGATATTGTGTGTGATGTCATGCATTTTTTATGCGTGGGGAGAACCGATTTATCTGTTCCTCATGCTTATTCAGATTGTAATTGTGTATGGACTTACACTGGTTATGGAGAAGAAACGGGATACAAAGGCAGGCAAAGTGATGTTTTTATTGGCTGTCCTAATACCGTTTGCTTCTCTGTTTTTCTTTAAGTATTTCAGCTTTTTGATTGGTGAATTTTTAGGAGTAGCAGGTAGTAGCCTAAAGACGCTTGTGGTGGAGGTACCTTTGCTTGGCAAGCTGGATTTGCTTAAGATTACGCTTCCGATTGGTATTTCTTTCTATACCTTCCAGCTGGTGAGTTACGTGGTTGATGTATGGAGAAGAGAATGCGCAGCACAGAAGAGCGTGTTAAAGCTGGCAACTTATATTACGATGTTTCCACAGCTGATTGCAGGTCCGATTGTCAGATATCAGGGAATGGATAAGGCGCTAGATGCCAGAGAGGTTTCTTCCAAGGAGTATACGGATGGTATTGTTCGATTTGTAATAGGTCTTGGTAAGAAGGTATTGATTGCGAATGTTTTGGGCGAGATTGTGCAGGAGCTTGCTAATATTTCGGGCAATAGTATTGTTCTTGCATGGATGTATGCGATTGCAGTGACCTTGCAGATTTATTTTGATTTCTCGGGCTATTCGGATATGGCAATCGGACTTGGGGCTATGTTTGGATTTCATTTCCCTGAGAACTTTAACTATCCTTTGATTTCGGGAAGCTTGACTGAGTTTTGGAGACGCTGGCATATGAGTCTGGGAAGCTGGTTCAGGGATTATGTGTATATCCCGCTTGGTGGTAATCGGACGAGTACTGCCAAATGGATTCGCAATATACTGGTTGTCTGGATATTGACAGGTGTATGGCATGGTGCGGGCTGGAACTTTATTGTATGGGGCTTGTTCTTTGGCGTGATGCTATTAATAGAGAAGCTGGGGGCAGCAGGTGTTTTAGCGGTGAAGAAAAGAGCAGGTATACAAGAAGCACTATCGGAAGGCACAGGGACATATTTTATATGGCTTGGAGTGAAATTCTGCCTGCGTCATATTTATGTGATAGTAGCAATTGTCTTTAGCTTTTTGATTTTTAATGCTGCTAACTTATCTGAGGGCTGGCAGGATATCAGCAATCTGTGGAGTGCATCTGTATGGACGGATGAGTTGTCTTTATTTATGCTTCGCAATAGAGCAGGGATATTATTCATTGCAGCTGTTGGGGCAACACCACTTCCAAAGTATTTGTGGGAGAAGGCAGTACGAGGCTTAGGGAAGCTGGCAGCTTCGACAGATGAACAAGGAACATCGATGTTACTGATAAGGCTGTTGCAGCTTGTAGCAGTGGCAGTATTGTTGCTGCTTTGTACGGCATATCTGATAGATGGCTCCTTTAATCCATTTTTGTACTTTAGATTTTAAGTAGATGCAGTAGGACCTGCACCCTAAGGTATGCAGGCATTGGAAAGGTGTGATTGGCGGTATGAAGTGGGAAAATCTGATAAACAGAATATTTACCGGTTTATTTTTAGTATTCCTGGGTGGAATGGCAGTTCTCTTTTTGATGCTTCCCAAGGCTGAGTATTCTATTGCTGAGCGGCGTCATTTGCAGAATATGCCGGAGCTTACTTGGGAAGGAATCAGGGATGCAAGCTATATGCAGGACTTAGAGTCTTATCTTTTAGAGCATTTTCCTTTTAGAGAAGCCTTTAGAGGAATGAAGGCCTTCTTTGTATATGATATATTGGCGCAGAAAGAGAATAATGATATTTATGTTGTGGATGGTCATGCTGCAAAGCTGGAATATCCGATGAATGAGACAAGTATTGTTAAGGCCGCGAAAAAGATGACAGCCTTGCATGAAAAGTATTTTCCGAAAGCAGATGTGTATTATGCCATTGTGCCGGATAAGAATTATTTTCTGGCTAAGGAGAATGGATATCCTTCGTTGGATTATGAGAGATTAGAGGCTCTTATGCAGGAACAGCTGAGTGGTATGGAGTATATTCCGATATGGGATACTCTGACTGTGGAAGATTATTATACAACAGATACGCATTGGAGACAGGAGCGTCTGGGAGAGACAGTAGAGCGTCTGGCAGGGCATATGGGATTTACGGATTATGTGATGACGGAGTTTGAGCAGCAGGAGATTCCGGATTTCTATGGAGTGTATTATGGGCAGTCTGCACTGGCATTACCGGCAGAGAGTATGTACTATCTGACCAATGAGGTAATCGATGCGGCAACACATTTTAATGTGGAAACGAATCAGACAAAGCCGGTATATGAGCTTGATTTGCTCGAGGATGAGACATTGATGGATAAGTACAATATTTATCTTGGCGGAGCGGTGGCAATCCAGACAATTACAAGTCCAAGGGCAGCAGGTGATGGCAGACTGATTATCTTTAGGGATTCCTTTACCAGTAGTCTTGCGCCATTATTAACCAATGCTTATCGTGAGATTGTGTTAATTGATACAAGATATGTAAGTGCAGGCTTTTTGGGCAATTTTGTTGATTTTACAGATGCGGATGTATTGTTCTTATATAATCCATTGGTTTTGAATAATAGTACGATGTTAAGAGACTGATTGTAACGAATGGTTACAATCAGTCATTCATAATATATGTAAGGAGGAAGTTGTAATGTTATATGGTGCAATAGAAGCGGGCGGAACAAAGATGGTAGTTGCGGTGGTAGAAGATAAGGGAGAAATAAAGGAGAAGATTACGATACCCACGACGACACCGGAGGAAACGATGCCGCAAATGATAGATTTTCTTAAGGGGAAGGATATAAAGGCAGTAGGAGTTGGTTCCTTTGGCCCCGTAGACGTAGTGAAGACTTCGCCAACTTATGGATGTATTATGAATACTCCGAAGCTTGCATGGAAGAATTATAACTTGGTAGAAGCCTTACATAAGGGACTTTGCTTGCCTGTTAGTCTGGATACTGATGTGAATGCGGCTTGTCTTGGTGAAATGACCTATGGATGCGCAAAGGGCATAGGGAATGTTATATATGTTACAATCGGAACAGGGATTGGAGCCGGAATCGCAGTGGAAGGGAAGCTATTGCATGGTATGATGCACCCAGAAGCGGGACATATATTGATTACGAAGAGACTGGCGGACAGAGGTCAGAGTGTATGTCCTTATCATGACAGCTGCTTTGAAGGCTTGGCATCAGGTCCTTCTATCGAAGCCAGATGGGGAAGGAAGGCTTATGAGCTTGTGGATAACCAGATTGTCTGGGAGCTTGAGAGTGAATATATTGCCAAAGGGCTTATGAATTTGATTCTGACATTAAGTCCGCAGAAGATTATATTGGGCGGCGGCGTGATGCATCAAGAGCAGTTATTTCCTCTGATTCGTGAGAAAGTAGCAGAGATATTGAATCACTACTATGACACACGGGAGCTTGCAGATATGGATACCTATATTGTACCTGCTAGTCTGGAGGACAACCAAGGAATCTTGGGTGCGGCAGTGCTGGCTATGAATGTGTAGAGAAGACCGTTCATTACAAAAAAAAGACCGTTCATTACAAAAAAAATTGTACTTAGAAGTAGAGAGTGATACGATATTTATGTAAATGCAAATTACGAATAGGATGTTAGAGACGTAGAACATTTGATACAGTGTAAGTGAAAACTTACTGTATATATAAAAGGACTCTGACAAATTCGCGAAAACCTCAGAGTCCAAATCACAAAGCACTTATGAAAAAGTACCTAGGAAAAGAATATCACTTTTTCATATAAGTGTAAATAAAATATAATGAAGAAGGAGATTGGAAATGGAATTAGTATTAAGTAATGGATTTGATGAATTAACACAAGAGGAAATGTTGCAATTAGATGGTGGTGACGCAGTTTCAACTGTAACAGCAGTGATAGTTAGCGCCTCGTTATTGACTGTAGGTGCAGTAGTAGGTGGCGCAGTTGGAGGACCAATAGGAGCAAAAATAGGTGGAGATGTAGGTAAGGTAGTAGGAACAGTAGTTACAATAGCGGTTGGAGAGGTAGTTGCTGCTGGAGTTGGATATTTAATTAGTGAAATGTCTAAATAATAAGCTAGAATTAACACTATGTATTGGAGTTGAAACTTATTATTAGGCATTAGCATACGAGGAGAAGTATAGAGATGGTGTTTAAAGCTAACTATGACACACACATTATAACAGTCCCTATTTTGATGATATTTTTTTGGGTTGTCAATAAATTGACACAAGAAACAATAAATTATTGGGAAGTTATATGGATTATTATTTTGTCAGGGGGCATTTATGCTTTTGTGTTAGGTAATATGCTTTCGATAAAATATATATGTACAGAGACTGAATTAATTATAAAGTCCTGTTTTTTTTCTAATATAATAAGATTGGAAGAAATAAAAAAAATACAGAGAAAAATTGGATGTTATTCTTTTTTGGCACCATCCAGTGTTCAGTTACAAATAGTATTTAAAGATAATAAAAAAATGAATATAGCTCCTCGAAATATCGATGAATTAGAGCGACATTTGATGGCGCTTTGTAAAGAAAGAGAGGAATAATATATGGAATTGTATCAGGAGAAAATATTCATGGATATGAGTGTTGATGAATTAGATGGGCTAAATGGCGGCGGAGTTGGAGGATTTGTTATTGGATATATGGCTGGAACAGTAGTAGGTTATATAGGTTTGGCAGGAATAGCAGCAGCGGGAGGAACACGTGAACAGGGAGCTCAAGTGTTACTTGCATCCATAACGACTTTTTCTTCGCTAGGAGCTCTATGTACGGGACCGGTATAGAGATAGTGCATGTAAATACTTAGTTATATAATTTTACATGTATTTCTTTATATGTTGTGAGAATAAAGAGATTAGTTTTCTGTAGTATTAAAAAGCACACTGCCAAAAGAAAGCAGTGTGCTTTTATGCACCTAATGGCACAAGTTTACTTTTGTGTCCCAAGAGGGTTTATTTTGTCTCTAAATCAAATCCGAAATACTTCACTGCATTGTTGTATGAAATACCCTTAACGATCTCTTCAAGGATTTCCATATCGTTAGCGAATTCGCCTTCCTCAACCCAGTTACCGATTAAGTTACACATAATACGTCTGAAGTACTCATGTCTTGTGTAAGATAAGAAGCTACGAGAGTCTGTTAACATACCAACGAAGCCTGAAAGGTTACCAAGGTTAGCAAGTGAAATCATCTGGTCCTGCATACCTGTCTTATGGTCGTTAAACCACCAAGCAGAACCCTGCTGAATCTTAGCGCAAGCTGTAGAATCCTGGAAGCATCCAAGGATAGTACCGATAGCCTGATTGTCGTTAGGATTCAAGCTGTAGATGATAGTCTTTGGAAGCTCATCTGTTGTAATCAGTGCATTTAAGAAGTCTGCAAGCTGAGCAGATGGAGCGTAGTTGTTGATACAGTCATAACCTGTGTCAGGTCCGAGCTGAGCGTAACGAAGAGTATTGTTGTCACGCTTGCAGCCATAGTGAAGCTGCATTACCCAGTTCAATCTGTGATACTGCTTGCCCATGAATACCATGAATGCAGTCTTGAACTGTAATTCCTCTTCTCTTGTAACGGTTTCCCCGCTCTTTCTCTTAGCAAAGATGGCTTCAATCTCAGCATCTGTTGCAGGCTGGTACATAACGTACTCAAGTGCATGGTCAGATACAGAACATCCCATAGATGCGAAGAAGTCAAGTCTGTTAACAAGAGCAGCCTTCATATCTGCAAAAGTATTAATCTCGATACCGCTTACAGCAGATAATTTAGCAAGATAATCAAAGTAATCTGGCTTCTCGATATTCATAGCCTTGTCAGGTCTCCATGCAGGAAGAACCTGTACATCAAATGTGTCATCCTCAGCGATAGCCTTGTGATATTCAAGAGAGTCGATAGGGTCATCTGTTGTACAGATTAATGTAACGTTAGACTGCTTAATCAAGCCGCGAACGCTCATTGAGCTCTCCTGAAGCTTAGCATTACAAAGATTCCAAACCTCCTCAGCTGTGTTCTTGTTAAGAACGCCATTGTAGCCGAAGTAACGCTGTAACTCAAGGTGTGTCCAGTGGTAAAGAGGGTTACCGATAGCCTTACCTACACACTCAGCCCACTTGAAGAACTTCTCCTTATCAGAAGCATCTCCTGTCATGTATTTCTCATCAACACCGCAGGAACGCATAAAACGCCACTTATAGTGGTCGCCACCAAGCCATACCTGTGTGATATTGTCGAACTTTCTGTCATTTGCAATCTCTGCCGGATTAATATGGCAGTGATAGTCAAGGATTGGTGTTGTTTCAGCGAAACTGTGATAAAGCTTGCAAGCAGTTTCAGTCTGTAACAAGAAATCCTTATCCATAAAATTTTTCATGGGTATTCCTCCTATAATTATATTTTTTAAGTTGGGTATAAGTTTAATATAAAAAAGTGCCTGCTACGGACCATGCCAGTAAGGCACTTTTATTATCATATAAAATCCTAGAGAGTGGTACCTCTCTTAATTAACTCGCCGGAGAAGATAACCTTCTGCGGCATCTCCTTGTGACCTAAAATACCAATCAGTGTGTTAACAATGTGGTGACAAAGTGTGTCCAAACGGTTATCAACACTGGTAAGCTCAGGCTCACAGCAGGTACTTAAAATGGAGTTATTATAACCGATAACAGCCAAATCCTCAGGAATCTTTAAGCCCTTCTTATGTGCATATTTGATGGCACCGATTGCAAGATTATCATCGGCAGCAACAACGGCATCAAACTGAATCGCCGGGTCAAGATTCGCAAGAAAATCAGAAATGGCAGTCAGATTCGCATGATCCTCAGGGAAGTACTGCATGTACTCCATACGAAGTGGGATATTGTGCTGTGTTAAAGCACTCTGATAGCCTGAAAGCTTTCTGATAGCCGAATATGACTTGGAGTTATACAAATATAAAATATCCTTTCTGCCTGATGCAATCAAAGAAGAGGTGGCCTGCAGGGTTGACTTAAAGTCATCGCAAAGACTGCAATAAACATTCTCATAATCAAAGTCTGCATTCAGAAGGAGAACAGGAATCTCCTTGGCTGCCTCACGGATATAGTCATTCTCAGCGTCATTATTAGATATAAAGTTAGAACCTACGAGAATTACACTGTCAACCTTCTTATTTACCAAGAGGTTCAAAAACTTCTTCTTGTCTTCAAGCTTGTAACCGGTACAACATAAAATACAGTTGTAATTATTTGCTCGAAGCTCCTGTTCAATGTGATATACGGCGTTGGCAAGATAAAGGTCGGACGAATCCGCACATAAAATACCGATGGAATTCATGGTGTTCAGACCAAGACCGCGTGCAAATGCGTTCGGTGTGTAATCGCAGGCATCAATGACAGCAAGCACCTTTTTACGGGTTTCGGGGCTGACATTCTCAGAACCGTTCAAGACACGGGATACAGTTGCGATAGATACACCGGCTTTCTCTGAGATATCATAGATAGTCATAATCAAAATCCTTTCTGTACTACTAAGGAAAGCCCCACTGGAAGCTGTTCAATCGTAGGTAAAACTATGTAAGCTATGCCGCTTAAAACCTCATGTAAAAAGGGGTATGTAAGCGCTATCATAACCACTTCAAATTGTACTACGGAAACAGGCTAAAATCAAGCAAATGTTAAAAAATAAACAAATTTATAAAAGCCAAAGATTGATTGACGCAAAGGGGGTTATGAAGTAAAATGAAAACAGTTTCATAACGAAACAAAATGTGAGATAAAAGGAAGGATGAAAGGTATGGAGCTTCGTACAGCGGCGTCACCAAAAGACGTAAAGCATTATACAACTGAGAGATTAAGAGAAGAGTTTTTAATTGATGATTTATTCAAGGTAGGAGAGATTAAGTTAGTATACAGTCATATCGACCGTATTATCACAGGTTCAGCAGTACCTGTAGAGCCAATCGTATTAACAGCAGGAGACGAGCTTAGAGCAGATTATTTCTGCCAGAGAAGAGAGCTTGGTGTGATTAATATCGGACCTGCAGGTATTATTACTATTGATGGTAAGAAGTATGAGGTAGGACATAAGGAAGGTATGTATATCGGTATGGGCTCTAAGGATATTACATTTGAGTCTGCAGATGCTAAGAACCCTGCAAAGTTCTATTTCCATAGTGCACCTGCACACAAGGCTTATCCAACTAAGTTAATTAAGCCTGAAGGAACACCTTCTGAGGATGTTGTAATTATTAAGGATGAGAATAAGGTAGAGTTAGGATGTCTTGAGGATGCAAACCACAGAGTTATCAACAAGTACATCTTACCTGGTCAGGTTGAGAGCTGTCAGCTTGTTATGGGTATGACATGTCTTAAACCGGGTAGCGTATGGAATACAATGCCTTGCCATACACATGACAGACGTATGGAGGTTTATTTATACTTTGATATGCCAGAGGATGCATTCGTTATGCATTATATGGGAGAGCCACAGGAGACAAGACATATCGTTATGAGAAACGAGCAGGCTGTTATTTCTCCAAGCTGGTCTATCCACTCAGGTTCAGGCAGCCGTGCTTACACATTCATCTGGGGTATGGTTGGTGAGAACCAGGCATTCGACGATATGGACGGCGTAAGAAATCAGGAAATTATGTAAATACATGCGTGAGCGATGAGCCATGCAAAAAAAGGACGATAATTTCGGCGCGAGCTAGCTCGCAGACGGAAGTTATCGTCTTTTTTTATGATATAGGAAAGTGCTCGAAAGTGATGGAAGTTAAACAAGAATCAGCATGGCTCATGTTGATAAAGTGAATCATTCGAGTGAAGCACTCCCGACTAAGATACGGTAAAAGATTATAATTATAATTAACTGACAATATT
>JAZNMO010000040.1:0-7934 GCA_045579665.1 Lachnospiraceae bacterium | reverse complement strand
CCACCTGTTACAGTAGCAATGTCTGATAATGAATATCCGCTTTCACCCATCATAGTAATAATCTCCTTCGATTATGATTTATTTGCTTAAGCCGTTCCGGACCGACTATTGCACATTGTTAAAAAGGCTTTGCATCTGTTGAGCCATCTGCTGTGCTTCATTAAGCTGTTGCTGGCTGATTTTTCCAGATTGCAAAAGTTTGTTGATTTCATCTTGTGGATTTACACCTTGCATCTGCTCTCTAAATTGCTTTATTTGAGATATAATGTTATTTGCTGGCATATTTCCGCCAAGGGCATTAAATATCGGATTGCTCATTGCTTGCTCCTTTCTTTGCTCTGGGCTTAGGTGCTTCCGTAGGTTCAGAAGCATTGATTGTAATGCTGTCCAATCTTTTTAATATGTTGTCATAATGGCTTTTTAAGCCGTCGTATTCTTCCCTAGTGACATATTTGCTGTCTAACTCTTTTAAGTCGCTATTTGGGACAATTACGGACGTTTGAGTGACATTTGTAACTTCCGTATATTCAAATATTCTTAAACTTGGCATTCCGCTTTGGTCTGCTGACTTAAGATAGAAGCGTGATGCGTCACTATCCATTAAAAGAACAGTGCTATTCGGTGCCACAAGGTAGGATTTTGCCCCCACTTCCCCGGATACCCACAATAAGCCTTGATTGATTTGTGGCTGTGGTGCCTGTGGAATATTAACCGCTTGCTGATATTGGCTCTGTAGCTGTGCCAATCTGTCCATAGGCTGTGGCATTGGTTGATAAGCTCCGTAATTCTGCATTGGTTGATACTGCATCTTCTTCCTCCAATCTCATGATTTCCCACAATATGTCTTTTTCGTCGCTTGATAAATAAAGGTTAAATATGTTCTTCATGGTTATATTTTGGCATAAAAAAAGAACCTCTGACAGTTCATCAAAGGCTCTAAAAAGTATCAGCATACTTTTACTATTTTGTTGTTTACCCTCTTGCTTATCCGCTTTGCTGTGGATATGCTTATGTTCATAATCTCGGCACAAGCTTCAAGTGGTATGTTTTTACTCCGATAGCGGAATAATGCTTCTTCTTCCTCAGTAAAATTGCAATTCTGTAAGAAAAACTCTATCTCTGGCTTTGTAAAATCATATATTTTCATATGACTACCTCGACCAATAAAACATGGGTATCTCTTTTCCGCTATCCCAAGAGTCGTAGTAATATCCGTCTATGACGCATACTACATGACCCTCGATAGCAAGAATATACATTCCCTCCGGATTGTCCTCGCAAAAGTCCTGAACCGTGTAGAACTTCCGTCCATGCCTATTTATTAGATGCTGTGTAAAGCCTTTATCTTCTAAATAAGCACCGAATACATGATTTGCATTAGGCATGTCGCATAATTCAAATCCATAGGCTGACAAACCCACATAAGTAGTTTCCCAATCTTGCCCCAGTGCTTTTGACACTGCCCTTATTGCACAATCTCCCACACGGCTTCCCATTGGATTAGGATTGTATAATTTGTGTCTGTTCATGTCCTTTCTTCCTCTTCACAGATATGGCAAGGGCAACACACAATATGCATATTACCGCCCACAATATCCGTATCTTTCTTTTAAGAATGTGAATTATTTCTTTTGTCATGAACAAACAACCCTCAACTTTATTTATTTCTATTATTCCAACGCTGACCAGCACCCCTAGCCGCCGCCGCTTGCTTTCTATCCCATCTGGCAATGCTAATGCGGTCATTCAGTTTTTTCATGCCATTGGTTTCGCAATAATCATTGTAGGCTTGATTCTGCTTGGATAACAGTGCCGATTTTCGCATATACATACGCTCTAATTCACTCTTGGCATATTCGTCTTGGCACTTATCCATGCTTTCTTTTAAGCCTAAAACCTCTCGTTTTGTATCGCGTATTCTACGTTCAAGCAATCGCTGACGCTGTTCTTTTTTGTACATCTTAAGATTTTCTTCACTGTCAAAATGCTCAAATGGATTTGGCATACCCTCATAATATACGCTGAAAGAATGGCGGCAATTGGCTCCGGACAATCCATCAACTTTTCCAAATCTTGTGCTTTCTATAAAGTCCGGATATTCTTCGGCTCCCAAGTTCTCAGGAGTTTGAATATCCGGCATGGGATATATTTTGTTTAACTCCTGCCAATTAATCGAAAACACTTTTCCTTGCCATACTTGGTGTGTCGGTCTTGCACCCAAATGACTTGATGTAATTACAAGTCCGGCTCCCATCTCTTTCATTCTCGCAAGTCCAATCTGCGAAGATGCCTGGGAAACACCGGTGCGGACACATCGAAGTGTTGCTGTTTCGATAGTGTCAGTATGTCCGCTTTCGTATTTTATCTCTACACCATGAGATACAATGCTGTTTACCGCTTCTTTTACAGCTTCAGTATAAGACAATGAACCGGTAATAACGTGATTGTATGCAATATCGCAAGCATTTATAAAAGTCTGCTGTGAAGCTTCTGCTATAGTCCGTGTAAAGTTTTTCCATTCTCCCATAGTCGCAAGGTAGTTTCTCTGCATGATCCGGATTAAATTAGGACTCTGCTCTAATGGCTTGGGTGACAATCCTACGCTTTCGTATACCTCATTGTCATAATCAATAGCCTTTACTCCAGCTTCTTCCATTGCTTCTTTGATTTCTTGCTCCTGCAAGCGTGTTTTCCTTGCAATCTCGGCTTGAATATCCTCTAACAGAATGCCAGCTTCTTGAAGCGTTTCAATCTGCCACTTGTCCGTAGCTGTCAGAAGATAATCTTCCCCTCTGCCAATACGCAACATCATTCGGTCAATTATTCTTTTGATTATGCTGTTGTGTAGCTGTTCCGCAATATCCTCTGCCGGTTCGCTTATGTGCAACATATAATTAGGATCTAGCACTATTCCTCACTCCCAAATAATGATGGCTCTTTAGGTGTAGCTTCTGCCACCATAGCCTTTGCATCCTCTTCGCTCATTCCTTCAAACTTAACGAAATACATCCAGGCAGGTGCTTTATTGGATATTACATATTTCCACCAAGTAGCCTTGTCCTCTTCTTGATTATAAGTAATATTTCCAAAGTCATAAATCGTTTCATACACTCCCACCGGTGCCAAATCGTACAGGTCAGCAAATACATTCAGTGCATAGATTACTCTGTCAAGGCATCCTTCTACCTTATCACGCACATCCTTGATAAACTGTATTGTTCTCTGCTGTTCTGCTTCTACCCCTGTAGCCGTCTGAATGCCTGTAGATTCGTTGAAAACGAAATATCCGTTGGAATATCCAATCTTGTACCCAATTTGGCTTAAAAGGGCATTTAAACCGCTTAGACGTGTATCTGTGTTAAGCTGTGGATTGATTTCTTGGTAGAAATCTTCCGTACCATTTCCATATACATTCTTCACATAATCCGGCAATCCCATAGACTCACGCTGATTCTTAAAATACAATCCAGTATTTGCAACCTTGCCACCGGAAGGAAGCAATCTGTCACTGTCTAACAGAACAGTACGCTTGCTGTCCAAGATTTCCTTACTGTTTCTGCTGTATGCAATATCCAAATCCTTTAATTCTTCAATTGCATCACTAAAAATAGGCAATCCCATAGGACTATCCACATCTACATTGTTTGCGTGTGGCATTTTCAACACACCATACAACGGGCCATCCACATTTTGAATGAATGATTCTTCTAACAATTCGCTCCAAGGTGTCTTTGCAATGTCAATGCTCTTGCTTGTATCGTTGGCAGAATCGCCTACATAACATCTGTTAGTAATAGCATATACATCATTAATAAATCTGTGATATTCCAATCTTGTGTAGTACTTCTTTCCTACCGTCTCTTGATTGACAAATACTACTCCGCTAATTTCTCCGTTTTCAATATCTGTTACAATGAAATTGCCAGGCACCACCAAATCAATGCCTTTTCCGTTAGGCTTAAGAATGATAGTACCATAAGCACATCCGTATTCCACCCACTCACGAATCCTAAAGTATACATTGTCAATTTGCTTTTGCAGCCATTCCGCTCTTGCACTTCCATCAATGGTAATCTTTGTTCCAAGCATTGCAAGTCTGGCTGTTTCGGAACATACCGCTTTGGCAAAATTGATTGTCTTAATATGGTCCGCATCATCCAACCAATACGGCTTGCCCTGGTAGATTTCAAAGCACTTCCGAATCATCTCTTCCATGCTCTGTGAAATAATCGGTTCAATGTTAAATTCTTCTTTAGCTTTACTTCTGAAAATCATATTAAACCACCCTTTTATCCTTGATATAATACTCATTATGCTGATTCTCCTCTACGCATTGATAACGGACTTGTCGCATATCTAAGCGAATCAATCCAATGGTCGTTACCATCCGGGTAATCTGCAATTACTTCTCCGTTTCCGTCAACTTCGTGCTCGTAACTGATAATTTCGTTGTATGCTTTTGGTGTTCGTGCCGGGTCTATAACTAAAGTTCGGCACTGCAACCATTCAAAGGTATACTTTCTACTTCCCGGAGTGACTATTGCTTTTCTTGCCGGAAGTCCTGCATCCCTAAAGTCAATAATGCTTTCTTCTTCGTCCACACCACAACAGATAGAATAATCATCATATCCCTTTTCTTTAATCTGCCTTGCCATTTCCGCATTTCGTATTTTGCAACCGCCCAATTCGTCCAACAGAATAACCTGTTCTTTGTTAGGCACATAAGCAACACGGATAAATGCTTTCGGGTCCGGGAACCATCCCCAGTCTTGCCCTTGGTAGATGGATTGATATGTATTGATTTCATCATCCGTAATAGTGCGAATATCCAGTAATTCAAATATGTTTGTACCAAGTCCAACAGCAAGCCCTAAGTATTCATGATTGTACGCTCTTTCGTTTGTAGCCTTTAGGTGTTCAGCATCGTTTATGAATTGCTGTCCTAACCACTCAACAGGAATCATAGTGTAATCTGTATGAAGTCTGTAACTATCTTCCCTTGGCTCTGCAACATACGCATTCGCCCAGTTTGTGCGGCTGATAGGTGGGTTGAACGACTTGAACACTACAAACTTACTTCCACCACGCAATACAGATTGTTGTACGGTTCGTATTTCTTCCATCCCGGCAAATTCATCCAATTCTTCAAACCATAGGTATTTGAAATAACCTTTACTTGCTTTGATGGACTTGGTTTTCTTCGCTTTATCCAATCCCCTAAAGATTATCTTCTGTCCAGTAGGCTTGTATATAAATTGCAATGGACTTACTTTTGCTTCCCACAAGTCCGATACTTCCAAACTATCAATCGCCCATTGTATCTGCTCATATACACTTTCACGCAAGGTTACGGCATATTTACGGAAGATAACCGCATTAGTAAACTCTCCGTTTTGTGCATCATTCATCATGCCCCATACTATTTCAATAGATATATCAGAGGACTTGGCAGAACCACGACCACCAAACAAATCGTAGTATGTATGCTTTCCATCCAATATATCCCAATGCAAATCATAGTAGCATGGAGCAATTAAATCAGTTAGGTTTACTGTTGTCTGGTCTTGGTATGTTGTTGACAATAGTGATGCCCCCTTGCGTTTCCTTTTGGTCTGATAATCCTAATATTTCTGCTAATTTATACAATGCCGTATCTCTGCAATACATTTTAAATTTAAACTGTCCATCTTTACCTACAGAAACCTCGGATATATTCTTTGTATCAATAGTGGAACTATCTTTAATATCCATCTTGATAATTCCATCTTCTTCATAAAATCTTAAATAATTTCCTATGTTATCTCTTGCAATAGAAGCTATTTCTTTTAATACTTCTTTGCCCTCTATAATAGCTTCGTCCTCAGCTTCTTTTACTAATCTATCTCTCAATTCGTTGTACCTTGCTAAAACCTTGCTATTTTTTAGCAATCTACATGCTGATTCATCAACAGTCTTGTCGGATGATTTACATGAAGGATAAGCGTTTCTATATGCTTCTCTTTGGCTCATACCACGTATTAAGTTTTCAACAAATAATTCTTGTTTATGCGGTAATGACATATATACACCTTTCCTCTAAAATAAACAAAAACACTCCACATCCTATAGTTACTCAATACTATTGTAAAGGATGTAGAGTGATTTTTTGTGTACACGTTATTCAATTTTCAAAGATTCTCCGGCTTTTGTAAACGCCTCTCCAATAATCTTAAATGCACTTGCAAATCCGTTTACTATTCGTTTGCATATATCTTCCAAAGACACCAAAGAAATCTGCTTTAATGCTTTTCTTGCCACCTTGGCTTGCTTTCGTTTGTCTGCTTCCAATGGTGGATTGTAACCGTGTTTCTTCTTGTAATTTTTCTTCCATTGTCTATATTTCATACCAATAACCCCATCTTTCTAGGTGTGTATAATACCCTTTCTTGTGGATATCCGTTTGCGTATGGCTCAATTAATGTATCGCCTTGCACAACAGTAGCACTAATTCCCAATAGGCTAAGCTGTAAATAAGTCATGTGTACAGCTTTCCAATCAAGGTCTTGTGCCACTACTTCCATGCATTTCTGATAGTTCAATCCTCTGTTTTTCAATACCTTTGCCACAGCAATTATCATCCCACCACCACCAACACTTGGCTCGTGCATATGATAAGGTTTATCTTCTGATACATCATTTGGCACACTCAACATTGCCATTGCTTCAGATACAGAAAATGGAGTAAAAAATTGTCCTGCCGCTTTGCTTCCGCATCCGGATTCCATATAGATTTCACCAAGGATATCCCCCATTTCTTCTCCAAGTGCTGTCAGCAATAAGTTATACATATAAACAAGATTGTTTTGTTCTTCTTCCGTGTACTTATTTGCAATTTGTATGTATCTATCTTCTCTTTTCTGCCATAGTTGGTTATGGATAACCATGCAACAGTTTTGAATTACTATTGCACACATTTCTACCCAGTCACTAAATATTTCATAAGCAGAATATTTACCATCCATTTTTTTGATCATTTTTACAATTTCATTCTTCGCTTTCATTTTGCTTCCTCGGTTTGTACTTGTCCGGTGCATTGTGCATACAAACTTTGCAATTTCTATTATTCCTATCTGTATGCTCATAATCGCAACCTTCGCATCCAACGTGTTCTTTTCCCTTTGGGGAATATTTACTAACAAAAGTACAACGGCAACCTTTGCATTTTTTGCTGTTTTCTAACTCGTTCTCGTATACGCACCCAATGCATCCATCATGTTCCATATATTCTCCTTTCTTACATCTCCCATATACCATACAATATCATCCACCGCTTAATAGCGGCCATACCTTTTCGCCTGTGTCCGTAGAAGTCACCCTTGCCTATGTAAAGGTAATTCTTGGCACAAATATCATCATAAGATAGATTGTCCACTAAGCTGTAAAACACATATGGTGCTATGTATGGCGGCAATTCTGCTAATGCATTGCGGATGATCGTTTTCTGCTCCTCGTTAGCTTTCCGGCAGAAATCAAGAATATAATGCATTTCATTGTCTGTAATTCCATAATCTGCGTATGACATTTCCCTGGTTCTCATATATCCCCCTTTTCTGCCTTTAGCGGTGTTAATCAACAACCTTAATTTCCTTTTCTTCCTTTGCCACCCGGTACCCTCTTTTGTAGCCATCAGCATAAGCATCTTCAATCTCTTTGCTTGACATAATCGACATAATAATCATTCCAGCAACAAGGAAAACTAACGCTGTCAAAACAAATGTAACCACACCCATGTATATTACTCTCCTTTCAGAAGTTCGGGATTGTCAAATATATTTCCGATTACCTCATAATACTCTGAATCATGAGAATCGCCTAATGCCATGAAAATAGGACTTGTGCAAGTAAATTCCTCTCTTTTATATTTTATGCACCATGCACAATCTTCGTATTTAACA
>JAZNMO010000039.1:0-15821 GCA_045579665.1 Lachnospiraceae bacterium | reverse complement strand
CATATTCATCGATAATGATGATAGGAGCCTTGCCGTAATGTGTAGCAAGCATCTGCGATAATCTTTCAAGTGCCTCTGACATTTCCACCTCAGATGCTTCTTCTTTTAACACTTTAGCATAATATGCTTTCTCATACTCTGCCAGTTTGCTACTGTTTAACAGCTCCTGATGTCTTCCGAACTCTTTCTGTAAGAGTCCACGAATCTTAACCACCGTCTCTTCCCAAGAATCAAATTTCACATCCTTGAAAGTCAAAAATACAACCGGATATTTTCCCTGATGCTTACGATACTCTTCTCCGCATTTCCAAATAGCTTTGTCTACGAAGTATTTGCTCGTATCCTCGTCAGAAATCTCAAAAAATACACGGAGCATATCCATATTCAAAGTCTTTCCAAATCGTCTTGGTCTTGTAAATAAAGAAACCAAAGGTTTCTGATCCAGAAAATCCTTAATTAACAAAGTCTTATCTACATAGTAATATTCAGCCTGCGCACGAATATAATCTGAAACGCCAATTGGTAAAGATCTAGTACCGACATTCTTTTTCTTTACATATTTACCGGAAGATACACGACCATCCGCAGGTCTTACTGCATCATCGGGAATAAGCCATTTTCTTCCTTCCTTAACAGCACCTGGAATTTTTCCTTTGTTGCACAAATCATTAATTGTGCGTTTAGACATTTCCCATTCAATTGCAACCTGATCACTAGACTTCATAAAATCATCTCCTTTGAGATTAATGTTTCTCATCTTGCTTAAAGCATACAACAATTCGAGCGAAATATCAATTTGTTTTTGACTTTTCGCTCGAATTGTTATTTTGTAATGAAAATAAAAGAACCTTTTACTTTTGCTCCACTTTTCATCAAAATATTTATTTTTTTAACCTAATACAAAAAAACTCACACGCCATATCCAAGTCCATCACCAAGCTTTTGGATGCCACCTTTGCATTTAAGTTCGGAGGAAGTTCATCTCAAATATATCCGGCAAATAATCCACACTCCTCAACTGCATATGCTCTACCATATCTGCAATCTTTGGGAGCATCCTACGCATATTTTCACAGTAAAAACTATTGGTAATATTCCGTATGCGCCACTTGAATATAGGATATCAATTCATTGTATTTTTCATCATCGAACGAATCCCCCTGATAAACAGCATTGCACAGTTCATTTACCGCAGATAATATGTCTGCACTTACATTGGGTTCTATGCATTCTACCATTACATCAATGCGATTCTTTATCTGATTGAGATTATCGGAAAGATACTGCTTGTCTTCTTCATCAATAAGATACTCTCGATTTTTGGAATACATCCATAATTCCTCACCTATATCCGCTATACGACCAAACCAAATGTTTGCCGGCTCCTGTTCTTGAAGCATATATTCGCCTTCAAAGCACTCCAACATCTTTTGAGTTACCTCGATAGGATATGGGGAAGCTAAAGGATCCATCTCTTCTTCCTTCCCTAAGTTTATAGCATTGAAAATGTATTGAAATCCCCTTTTAGGAAACTTAAGTGCATTAGGGATAACATCACCAGTATCGTTTGTCAACAATAAAATCAAATAATCATAAGGAGATTCCGCAAACGGAGTAGCGTTAATCAAGAAATCGCTCATCATCTCTCCATTTGCCAAATCAAATTTTCTTAGTAATATTGGATAGCACATAAACGTATTGTCATAATATGAGCTTTTAGGTAAAACCGCATCGTATGAGTCCGTTAACTCTGTCATTACACTATTGACTTCTCCTATTTCCGCTTTCCGTGATGATAAAAACCAAGTTTTAACCTGATACTTGCTGTAATTATTGTCGGGCACATGAGATAAATAGTACTCACAACACATATATGTCTCAGTGATGACATTTTCTTCGATAGCACATAGTTTTTCATGTTCACTCTGATGCTCACTATCCAATGTAATATCATCAAAAAATTTTTGAACGTTAGGCAGTGCTGCTATTGCCGATTTTAAATTATAAATTGCCAAGCGTTTCGCCGTTTCTTCGTTTTTGATAAAACTAATTAGTTGGTTGGTAAAATTTTGGATGCCATCAAAGTAATCTCGTTTTGCTTTATTAAACAGCATCGGTACTTCGGGCTTCTTTTCAAACGGGCGGTGTTCTCTTGGATATGACAATGGCGCAACCAGCATTCCGTTATAGCGATTATGCAAGGTGTCAAACACATTGCCTGTATCACCAAGACTCCTTTTACCCAATAATCTGTGCAAACAAGCGGTGCTTGCAGCCAGCAAATCACATGCGCATTTACGAACCTCCATCCAATAAGAAATCCAATCATATACTGAGTCAAACTCGTAATTGCTTTCTATAGTCCTCAACCATAGACCATTAAACTCTTGATGGAAAGTTATAATTATATTCCTTTTGGGCATTTCTTTGTGTGCATCATTGGGAATTTGATAGGCGGCCAACAAATCAATTTCAGGCTTGATGGCATCTGAACAATACATTTCAAAAACAGGAAGCGTGCGACATATATCTGTCAACCTTGAGACACTTTCACTATTCCCTTTTTTTATTTCACTTCCTCTAAGTAAATACTCAACCTTTATTTCCTTATTATCATCACTTACTTGAATCTTGTGAGAATTGGTTTTACGTTTGAGATAGCCAAGTATTCTCTTAAAATTGTTTTTTACAAACTCACTGTATTCGTCTTCATTTCCACAAAAAGATGAATACATTAACAATGCAACCGTTTTAATCGGATAGCTTTCAGCCTTGTCCCACAGAACATTCAACGTGATTTTGGTCGATAAATTCATTGAAGGATCAATATTATAAAGCCAATCTACAATAACTGCATACGATTCCAAATCTTCGATATTGGCAAAATCAATTTCTCTTAACTTTAAATATAGAGCAGAACTCAAACAATATATGTCAGTTTTTGAAGTTCTAAACTTCGGAATAGAATCACGTAATTTAATCATATGCTGAATATTAATATTATCTGGCATCATTTCAGACATTTTTTCAAGTGTATTCAATTCATATTCATATTCTTTAAAGTTTGCAAAGGGGCAAAGTTCTGTTGCTACAAGCATTAATCCACCATGTTTGTGCGCATCATCAAACAATGCTCTATTCATTTGAAAATATTGCATTACACTTCCCGAAAAAGCACCACGTAATGCTTGTACAAAGTATGATAAATCCGGTCTACATATCCACATATCAACAATGTCAGCATAAAATTTATTTTTCTCAAAATCGAATTCCGGATAATGAGAAAACAAAACTGATATATCTGAAGGAGAGGCAATCTTTGCGATAGAAAGAGCTGTTTCATCAAGAGAAACATATTCATGTAATCGATTAATAATATGTTGCGAACGTACAGGATGCAATCCCTCAATATAATCACCTTCAGAGCTAATATGCACCAAAAATTCATCAGCCAAGCTCTTAAGTATCTCTCCAATATCTAAATCAGTTTTAACTGTCAAGTCTCGAATCAGCGATTTTGTTTCAAGTTTAATGCCACACACATCTGCAAAACAAACTTTTCTTAGAAGCTCAAATTTGGTTCCTCCTGCCTCTGCGTTGCCAATCTCCTTCATTTGAGCGGAAATTCGTTCATTAATCATCTCGCCATGAGTCAAAAGGTATACATACTCTATAAGAAGTTGACGTTCTGCAATCTTAGACCACGCATTCCTCCAATCAGTAATATCTTCATGCAACTTCCCTTCTTCTTTTAAAACACTATATATGTTCTCAGCTTCTTTTTCACTTAGAATAGGTTTAATAATCTGCAAATGATGAAGATTACTTATGTCACCGCCATAATTGTACCAGTCATTTTCACGAGAAGTAATAAGAAGCTTATAATGATATGTTACTCCTGTTTGCAAGAGTTGAGCCAGTAAATTCCACTCACTTAAATGGGCGTCAAGATTATCAAGTAAAATAAGCGGCTTTTCACCTATTCGTGTACGCATGCGAAAATACTCAACGATATGTCCTAACTCTGCATCGTTATTACACCTTATAATTTGATAAGGTGTGTATTCTTCGTTTAATAATGACATTGCTCTTAATGCAAGCGTGGTTTTCCCCTGACCGCTAGATGTTTTAATAATCGTAATTGTGTTTTTGCCAATAGAATCAATAATTTCATTTTCGACAGTTTGGCGCATCACAGGTAGATTATTTGCTATATCAGAAGGCGTAGCTTTCTTACCTTCATAGTAGTCTGATGAATATTCATCGGATTTTAAAAATTGAAGTCTTTGAATCCACGCATGAGCTGGATTTTTAGGTCCTTTACTTATATCGAATTTTACATTCTCAACACATTGAGCTATTTCGCAATACGAAATTTCCCCACGGCTTTCCATTTTATCGAAACATAATAATTTTATACTGTTAACAAATAACGAAATATTATCCGCATTAATCTCAAAATTCTTTACCAATAAATCCTCAATACTTTTCTCAAGAAAATCTTTTTTTACATTTTCGAAAGATAACCGTTGGATAAAATCTTCGAAATTGAAATCATTCCAATTCCATAAAGAAGTTTCCTTTTTAATAGAATCAATTTTAGTCTTCCAGAATTCTTTTGCGTTTTTATCAAGATTTCCCAAAAACAGTTTGCTTAAGTTTCCGGTTGCAACAGAAAAATCATACACTAACTTAAAATTTCTATTCTTATCGAGCAAGTATGCCTCAAGATAATTTTTTAATACACTATCCATAAAACTGGCATCTTGCCGTTGCGTGGAATATTTTAACTGGATATGAGTAATTGTTTTACTACCATCACTGTATTTTACGGAGTCGATATCTTCAATTCCCTCGAGAGTAAAAACTGTATCTGCATCAGATGATAAAATCAAATTACATGAATACAGAAACTGGTAAGAATATCCCCTCAATGCAATTTGGCCGCCATCTCTTGATTCCATTAATTCCTGAATATTAACTTTAGCGACCGGTGATTTCTTATTTACTTTTCGTTTCTTTTTCTTTCCCATGTTGACGTCCCCATTTTTCTGTTTATTCACCAATTAGCCACTCAGTAATTAAAAAACTGTATAGAATCTCTTCCATGCCACTGACTGGCTTAGACTAAAGCCACTGTTAAATAATTATACTACAAAATGCGATATTTCTCAGCACAACCGATCGAACTACAAGCCATGTCACAGCCCCAAATCCTTATTTTTCTGGTATAAAAATTCCGTTTTAAAATCCCACAACCCTTGTATTTACTGGATTCTTTGAAAAACGCGCATTGCTGCCGTGCCACCTCAATATCCATCACACACATTAAGTACCAAGAATTATACCACCGCAGAATACCCAGCCTCCTATAAAATCACCGTCTACTCCTGCTCACACTTCTCCCTTAACGCTTCCTCATACACCTCAGCTTCCAACGGCAACTCCACGGACACGCCCTTCCACGCAGAATAATAGGCCGCATTCGTAAGCATCAGCTGATTCACAGCCTCCTCACCTGGTACGATAAAGATAGAGAAATCTCCCGTAAGCACTGCTTCCGCAAAGTTTTCAAGCATCATCACATAAGGTTCTTCTGCCTTACCAAAATCAATGACTTCCTCAGTAATCGTTAGATTCTCTCTAGAATTCACATCTTCCGTAGCGATATACTCGTTAGAATCCTTACTGTATCGGTAGATGTGCAAAGTGTCATCCTCCAGCATCATGCTTCCTTTGGTTCCTACAATTTCCATACGTTCCTGCCATACAGCCTCGCCGGTAGTCAATATAAACACACCTGTAGCTCCATTCTCATAGCGCATATGTATCGTAGCTTCATCATCTACCTTGAAGTCATTATACTTGCCAAAAGGTATATCTGCATAAATCTTATGAGGCATTCCAAAGAGCCATTGCCACATATCTAAAATGTGAGCTCCCTGATTAATCAGCGCACCGCCTCCTTCACCATTCCAACTGCTTCTCCAGCTTCCAGAATGGTGATAATATGCCGTTCTAAAATACCTTGAATTTACTACCAGCATACGCTTTAACTCACCAAGCTCACCATTTAATAATGCTTGCTTGATATACATATATTTAGGATATTTGCGCTGATGAAATATCATCCCATAAGCTCTATTGTATTTCTTTGAAGCCGCTGTCATATTCTGCGCCTGACCAATAGTGGCTCCTGCCGGCTTGTCACAGAGGACATGCTTGCCTAATTCGAAGGCTCGAATTGCAATGTCTTCATGCGTTTTGTGTGGTGTTACAATAATCACCGCATCAAAATCATCCGAATGCATGAACATATCGTCCACATCGGCATAGATGTTTGGCTGTTGCCCTTCCGTACTCACCAAGCCTGCCGCCCATTCCTTTGCTTCTGGTTTTCTTGCCACAACACCTGTAAGAATCATATTTTTTACTTGTCCTGACACTATCATTTCGGCGTACTTCGAGCCCATCACTCCTACACCAACCAATGCTACTCGTATCTTATCCATCTTATATCCACTCCCCTTTTTTCAATATTGATAAACTCAAAGATTTTCATGCCATGATTGTACCTTGGATACAACCTCTTCCCCTGTTTCAACTGCCTGCTTCATAAGAATTGCCATATACGCATCCTGCAACGCATTACGCAACCATTTCTCAGCTGACGTTCTGTCGTATTCTCCTGCTTGAAGCATCAAGGTTGCTACAGCTATCTCTCCTTTATTCATGTTGCGAACTCCAAAAGGTGCCTCGTACACCATTTCATCGGGCATATTCTCCTGCACCAATCGTATTTCTCGACATTCACTCGCATATTTCAGATTAGGATTCTCGCTTTCTCTGGTAAACTGTCTTTCCGAAACAACCAATTGCGCATTTCTTGGTTCATTCTGTTCATCCAGCCAATAAAATACATTATCCTTCATCTCGCCTCGCACACCTTGCAGCTTTATGTAATTGTTACGAATGGGAGAACGATACTGTTCCGAATCAAATTCATAGATTGCTACCTTACCGTCAGCGAACTCGAAACTTCCTACCGTACGCTTTTTATCTGCAACTCTTCCATCTGTAAATTTCTCATATCGACTCATGGTTTCTACTGTTGGAAAAGCATAGGTTTTAGCAGAAACAGTAAATGCTGTTGCCGCATCGACATTCAGATACGCACGCATCAGACTCGCTCCGTGATACTCATGAGCTAAGGAAATATGCAGAAATGAGGGCTTCCCTATCAGTCCTCTACCTAACAATTTTAATTGCGCCTGATAAACAGGATCATAAATATACTGCTCTGCCACTACCAGACGTCCCCCCGACTTGTGAACCTGCCACAATTCATTCAATGTATCTTTATCCAATGCCGCTGGTGTCTCGCAAAGCACCGTAAATCCATAGTTCATCCATTCCTTACTCACTTCTGCAATAGAGCCTTTATTTACCACAACCACGACAAAATCTGGGTTCATCTGCTTGCATTCCTCTATAGATGTTGTCGTGTAGATATCATTTTCCCTAGCCATACGCTCAGCTTTCTCTTCTGTTCTGCAAAGCATTGCACTCAGCTCGAAAACATCTGGTAATGCTTTTGCAATCCTGACATAGCAAAGCGAACGCCATCCGGAACCCACGATAATAAAACGATGTCTTTTCATGTCTATTCTCCCTCTCTTTCAAGTTCAAAAACCTCCCCTAGCATTACCCTTATCATAATACTAAAGGAGGTTTTTTTACTCTTAAAACTTATTTATTCTTTCTTCAAATTCTTAATCGGTGTCAGATACTGGGCTCTACGGTTCTCCTGCTCTGCCAGATATGACTGGTCTGCCGATGTGTGAAGCTCCTGCATATACAGATGATGATTCTGAGAAATCTCATCATTATTCTTACCAAGTAAGAACATCGCAATATTAGAGCACTGGTCTGCTGTACGCTCCAAGTATGTCAAGACATCCATAAAGATAAGACCTGCATTGATAGAACATATGCCTTCGCACAATCTGTCTGTATGACGATTCTTAAGAAGTAATACCATATCGTCAATGACCTCTTCTAAAGGCTCAATACGTCTTGCAATATAGTCATTCTCATCTGTCATTGCTTCTATCGTCAGACGCATAATCTCATCAATTGCATCGCTGATAATAGCAAGCTCTTTCTTCGCTATTTTGGAGAACTTCACATCTGTATCAGCCTTCTTCTTAGCCAGCTCATCAAAATTCGTTGCATAGTCGCCGATTCGCTCAATATCTCTGATACACTGCATCAACATACTATGCTGACGCTTATCACTCGCATTCTTGATGTGACTTGATAATTCAATCAGATAATTATCAGTTCTGTCAGTAAAGCAATCTATCTTATCTTCGGCAGCATATATTTTCGTTGCTCTTTCCTCATCATATTCCTTGAACTGCTTTAAGCTGCGCTCAATATTCTTCTGCGCAATCTGCGCCATATTCACTGCAAGCTTAGTTGCCTCGGCAAGTGCAAGCGGAGGTGTAATCATAAGCTTAGAATCCAGTGCTGCAAGCTCAGGATACTTATCTACTGCTTCCTCTTCATCATCCTTAACAAAGGCACAGGCAATCTTTACAAGAAGTCCTGTAAATGGAAGAAGTGCAATCGCTGTCACCAAATTAAAGACTGTCTGGAAATTCGCAATAACACCGCTGTCAACCACGCCTTCCCATAAATCAGGCATAAATCCAACGTTACGCAATATCGTCATCACAATCATAAATAATATGGTTCCAATCGTATTAAATACAATATGTACGATACCTGTACGCTTTGCATCCTTTGATGAACCGATAGAGCAAACAAGTGCTGTAGTTACACAAGTACCTAAGTTAATACCCATAATAATCGGATATACAAGATTAAAGGTCATAACTCCTGTAGAGGAAAGTGCCTGCAAAATACCAACCATAGCAGAAGAACTCTGCACAATCACTGTAAGCACAAGACCTGTTAAAATACCAAGTAATGGCATATCAGAGAAGAATCCAAGTAAGTTAGCAAATTCCGGTGAATCGGAAAGCGGCTCTACTGCATCCGTCATACCAAGAAGTCCCATAAAAAGAATACCAAAACCTAATGCAATCATTCCTACATTCTTACTGGTTTCCTTTTTGATAAACATCACACAGATAATTCCTATAATAAGAGCAATCGGTGCAAGCGTATCAGGCTTAAAAAACGCAAGAATTGAACCACCCGATGAATCAATATCCATCAAACGAATAATCTGCGCTGTTACTGTCGTACCGATATTGGCACCGAGAACAATACTAACTGCCTGACGAAGATTTAAAATACCTGCGCCAATCAAACCAACTGTCAATACAATGGTAGCTGTCGAACTCTGAATAATCGCCGTTACCAAAGTACCTGTCAAAAGTCCAAGAAACACATTCTGTGTCAATTTCCCTAACACATTTTTCAAAGTGTTACCAGACCCCTGCTTAAGACCGTCTCCCATAATCTCCATACCATATAAAAACATGGCAAGACCACCAAGAAGCTTAATAATCATTAAAATCGAATCCATACACTAATTACCTCTTTATTAAAGTGAAAAGTAGTGGTTAGTCACTGTGACAAACCACTACATAATCATACTTTATTTTACTCAAAGTAACAAGATAGTTTTTTATTAATTGATATTTTTTTGACAGAAATCACTTATATACCATCTATTCAATCTCAACTCTTATCACGGTAGCCGAATATTGCGGCACGGTATAATTGAATCGTTCACTTATGCCTTCAACCATGAATTCCTCCATCATACAATCTTCCTTCGCACCAAGAATATTGTCATTGGTAAGAGAATCTCCTTTTACCTGATTTGCGACTGCCTCAGACTTCACTTTGTCAGCCCCCTTAAGGTCAATCGCAAAGGTTCTGTCCTCATCCGTCACATTAACAAGCTTGATGATGATATCTCCATTTTCATCGGTGCTTACCACCTGATATGCCTCATAGCCTGCTGATGTTGCAAAGTCATAATCCACATAGAGCTTTTCATCAATATAACACTTCACATTCGTATCTGTAACAACGACCTTCAACTCATAGGTTTGACCTGCATTTATCCTACAATTCTTCACAGTACCTGCCACCTGGTCGCTCTTTGCCCCCGATGATACCTGCTGCAAGCAGGATACTGTATTGTTCCAACCACCGATATTCCAGAAGTAATGGTCATCCTCTCCCTGCACTACAAAAGGAATCAGGAAGCCTTCTGCACCAGCTGTCTTGGTAGCTTCCACTGTATATGTATAGTTTGACCAGTCTGTCTCCCCATAGTAAGCTACCGTTCCTGTTGTCGTCGCACTTGTAGAATTGCTCCACTGTACCAGCTGACCATCCTCTACAGAGAAATCACCGTCTGCCACATCATCCCACTCTGTTCTAAAAGTATCTGTATCAAAGCTCTGCTCACCTAAGACTTCTCCTGTCTCATTAGATACAATCTTGATATTATCAAACTTTGCAGTAGTGTTCCATGTACCAACACCTATCATTCCCTTTGGTGCCTCCAGTGTTGCCTCTGCACCAACAAATTCTGTATCCAACACTGCTGTACCTACATTAGTCGAGAACAGCTTCTGCATATAGTAGTTAATCGAGCCTGTACACTGGTGATTATTAAACCATATAAGGTCTGGTGCCCAATGCATCGCTGTCGTATTTCCAAACAATGGTGCATACGCTGCCATTCTGATAATATCACCATTTCTCTCGATACCTGTCATATATGCAGCCTCTGCCAATGCAGCCTTAAGCGTATTAGACTTCGCTGCATACTCGCCAACAAAGACATTAATACCACCACCATATACCGTATCTGTCAGACTTTCTCTGCTATATTTTTCCTCATCGTAGTAATCTGTATTCTGTAAGAACCACTCTGGTGTATTGTAATAATGATGGTCCGTAGCACCCGCAAAGTCTAAAATATTCTTGTCCTCATGCTCCTCTAACCATTCCTCTGCATACTGATATGACTTATAATTGTCTGCACCACTTGTCGCATCATCTGTTCCTGCCGAATACATCAGCTCTATTCCCTCAAACAGCTCTGGATTCTCCTTTGCAGCCTCTTCAAATGCCTCTACAAAAAGAGAATATCTTAAATAGTACTGATTTCCCCAGTTCTCATTACCAATACCAATATATTTCAATTCAAATGGTTCTTCATGTCCCATCGCAACACGAACTGCGCCCCACTTCGTATCTGCGCCGCCTCGACAGAACTCTACTAGATCTAATGCATCCTGAATAAAGCCTTGGAACTCTTCACTTCCTACAGGTACTGCTTCACCACCTCTTACCTGACAGTAAAGACCACAGTTCAATACAGGTACTCCGATTGCGCCGATATCCTCTGCCAGCAGGAAATACTCATAAAAACCTAATCCATACGTCATATAAGCCGGCATCGGGTCATCCTTCAATCTGATATTTGTCCAAATATTCGTGCCCTGCTTTCTGGCTGCAACATCGCCGTAGGTATCATGAAAAAGCAAAGGCTCACCGTCACGTCCTACACCAATGGAATCCTTCCAGTTATACATGGTCTCATAGTCATAGCCTTCGATTACACATCCACCAGGAAAACGCAAAAAGGACGGCTCTAGCTCTTCCAACATTTTAGCCAAATCACTTCTCAGACCATTCTTTCTATTCTTATAGGTATCCTGTGGGAAAAGCGACACCATATCAACGGCAATACTTCCATCCTCCATCAATACCTGAAGCTTTACATTCTTATTAGCAGTCATACTGCACTCAAGAGTTGTCTCATACTTCGCCCACTCCTTTGTGAGTCCCGAAATCACTGTTTCTCCGGCAATCTCTTCTCCCACTACCAGCCTAACAGTTACATCACCTTTGTATTCCTTCAGTGCCTTTGCCCAAATGCTAAAATCATAGCTTTTGCCCTCTTCAACAGATATACCATCCAAGAATCCCACATTCGCAACACCTGCTTTATCGCCTGTTGCATTATTCATTACCAAATAATTGGTATTATTTTCATTTAATGCGCCTTCCACATCATCAAGCACAACAGATGCTTCCACTTCACCCACTGTATGCCAGCCATACATCTGGTCCCCCTTGGCAATCTCTGTAAACTCAAAGGAGCGATTTACTATCTTCTCAGCATATAAACCACCATCTGCAGCAAAATTAATATCCTCAATGAAAATTCCCATGAGCAAATCACTAATATCATGAAGCTGCTCAGAGGCATTAATATTCAATGTATAATCTGTCTTCACCGTATCATATGCTGATACCGTGTTCTCGGCTTCTCTTTCAAACACTACCTTCTGTGACTCTTCTACAGCCTTGCTCTCCTCTGTAACGCTCTCAACAGCCACTGTTTCTTCGACTACATCACTTACAAGCACTGTAGGTTCACTACTCCCGCAGGCTGTCACAGAAAACACCATGGAAATCGCAGCTAGTACTGCAGTTAGCTTCTTGCCTTTCCTCATCATATCCCTTACCTTCATAAAATACTTCTCCTTACTACTCATTTCACTACTCTTTCGCGCGATTAATTTCATACTATTACAGTCTAAAATGAAAGTCAATATTTATTTTAGTTTCTCTTTAACCATTTTAGTTTTATCTAAAATCCATGCTTTGAATCCATCTAAAATATTGAAATATATTTGACATCTTTCTTCCAAAATGCTAGCATTCTATTGAATATTAGATTTATCTAAAGTATTTTTGTTTTTCCCAAAAGGATTAAGGATTATGATTTATATTAACAATTTAGAAAAGGCGCAGCAACTCTTTGATGCCCTTTCCTCTCCTACTCGGATGAAGATTGTAGAATTGCTACAGCAGACCAATAGCATGAATATGGATACCTTATCCAAAGCACTGAATATTTCCAATGGTGCCCTTACAGCCCATGTCAAAAAGCTGGCTGACTGTGGTATTATCACCGTAAAGCTTCAGTCTGTCGGACACGGAACACAGAAGCTTTGTATGCTTGGTGAGTCCAAGGTTGTTGTGGATTTGATTGACCGTACATTATCCGGCAAATATGAACGCTTAGAACTCAATATCGGTCAATATAACCATTGTAAAATCAATCCCACATGTGGCCTATGTGACAAATATCGCCCACTTTTTGATTTTGACCTTCCACAATACTTTAAATATCCGGAGCATTTTGAAGCTGACCTTTTATGGTTCTGTGATGGGTTTATTACTTATTCCTTTCCTAACCCTTTAAGGAAAGATCAAAAGCTCACTGAGATTCAGCTATCTATGGAATTATCCTCAGAAGGACCATTTCTTGCAAAGGATTATCCTGCAACAATTGATTTCTATAATCATAACAAACTATTGGGTACTCATATCAGTCCGGGCGAATTTGATGAACACAAAGGAACACTTACCCCGGAATGGTGGTTCTATGGTCAATACGGTGAGTTAATCACCATCACAATCGACGAAAATGGCACCTGTATTAACGGGATTGAATCATCCTTTTATTCTATTCATGATGTTCTGGCGGATGCTACCAGTGACGATTTTATCCATTTAAAAATCGCATGTGAAAGTAACACCACCAAAGGCGGTGTTATGCTTTTTGGCAAAAATTTTGGCGACCATCCGCAAGGAATTGTAATGAAAGTTATCTATCAATAAAACAAGCCCTGTTTCATTCCAGGGCTTGTTTTATCATATTTTTATAATATTATTCTTTAAGAAGCTAATTTCACATTTTCCTCTTGTTTACTATGCACTACTTTCTTTTCGGTCGCTAAATGATACATACCATATGCCAGCACCCACTGTCCCGGAAAATAAATCGAATGGCAGAGAATATGTGTAATATTCGAAGTCTCTGCAAAAAGATTTAACACCAGCATAATATCTGAAATCAAGAACATAACACTACCACATGCAAAAATCAAGTTCGACTTTGATAGATCTCTATATGCATTCATAACTGCCTTTGCCGCCATTGCACTGATAATGATACAATATGCGAAAATAATCACATCAAGACCCTCAAAATCAAAGATTGGTGTTGCAAACAAAAAGCATGTAAGCCCTGCAAGAAACACAAACGTCAATGCGAAATCACTTTTTCTAAATCCTTCGATAACACAATATGTAATCAAATAAAAGACATGTCCCATAGCAAAAACTGCAGCTCCTGCAATAAAACTAAAATTAATTGAAACATCACCACCCATAGCCAATACCATGCCAATTAACATAATCAAAGCCACTTTTGTCTTTTGGGGACTTGTCTTCCTTACATAGAAGAAATTTACAAAAGCCAAAACCACAAAGCACGTACTTGCGGCCCATTTCAAAAGCAACATATCAAAGATATCGTAACTCATTGTAAATAGTGCCAACAATATCAATAATACGTAATTAGTCGTTAAAATTCCTTTTTTCATTTATGTCTCTCCTTTGCTGTCTCAGAATTTTCTTTCATAATATCATAGTTAACATAATGCTGGCAAGTATTGGAAATAATAAGAGCACCTGCTTTCTCAAGTGCTCTTACCGCTATACATTATTCCACTGTATACTCATTTTTCAAATTCTGCGCCATATCATAGATATCATCCAAGACTCCCTTTACCTGTCCCATGTCATCTACCGCCTTGGTCATCATACGGGTGCCATCATCTGCAGCAGCCGCAACCTCCTGACTGTTAGCGGACAGCTGGGTGATTCCATCTGCAATCACTACCGAAGCATGCATAATATCGCTAATCACGCGTCTGAAATCATTGATATTATCCATTAACTGCATCACACTTGCGTCAATGGCATCAAATTTTCCTTTTGTTTCTTCAATCAGTCCATTCTGCTCCTCTACGGTCTGTACAGAATGGTTAATACTCTTGGTAACAAGCTTCACATCATGGTTCAGCTCACCCAAAATCTCTGTGATTTCCTCTGTTGCCACCTTAGTCTGTTCTGCCAATCCTCTGATTTCATCAGCAACAACTGCAAAACCTCTTCCCGCTTCGCCTGCTCTGGCAGCTTCTATGGAAGCATTCAAGGAAAGCAGATGTGTCTGTGTGGAAATACTGGCAATCGTTCCCAAAATATTTTGTACCGCTTTGGTTCTGTCATTTAATGCCACTACATATTCTACCGTCTGCTTATTATCTGCCTCTACCTCCTGCGAATGACTATGCAGCTTATCCATCGCCTCAGCACCAAGTGCAACCTCTTCCAATGTTGCTTTAGAAGCCGTTACCATGCCATCCGTCTGCTCATTTGCCATTCGCACATTATCCTCGATATCCTGACATTTTAAGGACTGTGTTTGCATTTCATTTGCAGTGCTTTCAATATTTGCGGCAATTTCCTGCATGGAAATATTACATCGATTCAATGCATCATCTAAGGTTTTAATATGTTTATTGGCTCCATCAAAATGTGTTACAAGCTCCTCCGAAACACGTCTTACCGTTTCCATATTTTCATCATTAAATGCAATTGATATCTTCGTAATCATATAAACAGCTACAATAATCAGAACAAGAAGTACCACTGATGTGCCTGCCTCTGTTGCTGATACCTCGCCCCTGCCTGCCAGCGTCATGCTTTTCACTGTAAAAATCGGCAACTCTATTGCAGACGTAGCGATAATCCTCTTTCTATCCAGATATGCCATCTGTGAAATCAGTAAAGGTGCTCCCAACATATAGAAAAACTGCGCATCTATCATAATGACCATGACTGCCCACACAAATGTCGTAACCCCCGACATAATCATTCCACACAACTGGGTCCCCTTCTTC
>JAZNMO010000038.1:0-5655 GCA_045579665.1 Lachnospiraceae bacterium | reverse complement strand
TGTAACAGTGGAGCAGTACAATCGTAGCGATGATTTCGAGGCAACAGTTACTGTGACAGGTGATGTGGAAGAGCCTTCAGAGGAAGAAGTATCTTCGAAGCCAGAGTCTAAGCCAGCATCAAAGCCTGCCACATCAAAAGAGACAACTTCAGCTAATACAGTTGTAATCGAGGAAGAGAATGCGCCACTTGCGGCATCTGTAACTGAGTCAAATGGTGCAGTAGAGGCAGTATTAAGTCCTTCAGAGGCAGTTCTTAAGGCAGCAGTATTGCAGAAGTATTATGGAAGAAGCATGTTTGTCAATGCACATCTTGGTAATGGTATCGGCTTCACAGTAGAGGCAGATGCGGTAACGGGAGACTTGAATATTGGAATGGCTAAAGAGGTTGTTGCAAACTTTGCTGAAGGCTTCCATACACTCAAGTTACAGCCATTAGCACCGGGTAAGCTTGGCATGACAGTTGGTATGCATGTGAACGTAGGTACAGAGTACACAGGTGCTCATGCATATGTATTTACATGGAATGCAGTGACAGGCTTATTTGAAGCAAAGACTGTTACTACAGTAAATGAAAGCGGTAATATTGGATTCTATACAGATGAGTTAACAAATGTGATGATTCTTGTAGAGAAATAAAACGAAGAAAAGCCGTTGGCGCAATTGATAGCGTCAGCGGTTTTTCTTTTGAATATACTTGACATAAAGATTCAATGGTAGTATTTATATTGATAAAGAGAATTTCGTGTGCGCACACGAAAATGTGGAGAGGGTGATTAGAATATCAGCAACCATTAAGGACATAGCCAAAAAATGTGGTGTTTCAGAGGGAACAGTAGACCGTGCACTTAATAATCGTGAGGGAATTAAGAAGGAAACGAAGGAATTCATATTAAAGGTGGCAGAGGAATTAAACTATAAACCAAACCATCTTGCAAGCTGTCTGGCCAAAGGAAGCTCTAAGACCATTGGGGTAGTGTGTGCCGGAATCATGAATCCCTTCTTTTGTTCATTTGTTGAAGCGATAGAGAGAATGGCCTATGAGAATGGATATTATTTGACACTGATTTTGACTCATGGCAGCAAGGAGAAGGAAATGGAAGGCATTTCCTATTTGGCGGAAAGGCGCGTAGATGGCTTGATTATTATTCCTTTGGGACAAGACAAAGAGTATGAACGTGCATTGCTGAAGCTTCGGTTGCCAATTGTAACTGTATATAATAGGATATCGGATAAGTTTGTCCATGTGGACGTGGATGGCAGGCAGATTATGAGTGATGCAGTCGCACGAATTGTGGATAAAGGCTACAGTAGGATTGCATATTTGGATTATGGTTACGGTACACCGTGTGATTTTGGAAAAAACAGATATTCTCTGAATCAGCGAAGACAGGGATATATAGATGGCGTTACGGCACATGGTCTTGGTGAACCTGTCATTATGAATACCTTGGATTGGGAGCCTCTTGAACAGTTTGTGAAAGCAGATGGGGGAAAGCCGGCAATCCTATGTGCATTTGACGAGGTTGCAGTTAAGCTTATGAATCTTATGAGAAACCATGATATATCGGTACCGAATCAGGTTGGTATTATGGGATTTGATAATATCTCTTTATTAGATTCGATATCCCCACGTATTTGCTCTGTTGATTGTGAGATTAAGGAGATTGGCAAGAAAGCATTTTCCGTACTACTGCAGATTATTAATGGGGAGCAGGAGGTTCGTGATTATACAACAAGCTATACCTTTACAGAAGGAGAAAGCTTGTAAAAATTAGGAGTAATCAATCAAACCTGGATACAGATAAAACAAGTATAAGTTGCCATATGGCAACTTATACTTAGAATAATTTTCGTGTGCGCACACGATAAGCAATTTGCTTCTAAAACATATTGTTTAAGAAGGCAATGGGAGGAGATTATGGAAACATTAAAATTTGGTTTTAAGTATTGGAAGCGCAATCTTCCATTGGCTATATTGACGCAATTTATCGGCTTTGTGGCAATCATAGCAGATTTGATGATACCGATGATTGCGGGAATCCTATTAAACTATATTATTAAGGGGGAACAGTTTGAGGAAGGTGCAGGAGGCGTTTTTTCCTTTCTGTTGACAGGTGCCTATGGACAAGTGCAGACCTTTGAGCTTTTTTATAGTGTCGCTGCAACATATCTGGTGTTTGTACTTGTAAGAATTATCTTGATTTATATTAAAAATACAGTGAATCAGAAATTAGGGTTAAATCTGGAGACAGACCTTAGAATGGAGACCTTCCATAAGCTTTCGCAGCTGGATAGCATGACAGTATCAGAATATAATTCGGGTGAGCTTTTGCAGATTGTTGGTAATGATACGATTATGTTTAAGGAATTGTTCTGTAGAATGATTCCGAATATTTGCGACAGTGTCTTTGTACTAATTGTGACTATATATTTGTTATCTACCATTAATATTTGGTTTATTCTAATACCGATTGTACTGATGCCGATTTTGGTAATTGCATTGGTTAAGTTTAGAAAGATTGCCAAGGAGAATTTTAGAAAAATACGAGAGTGCGATAGCCGTATGAATCTTACTGTGCAGGAGAATATTGAAGCGGTAAGGCTGGTAAGGTCCTTTACAAATGAGGAGCTGGAACGTAATAAGTTTGATATCACCAATCATCAAGTGAGGGATACGCATATTAATCAGATTTGGCTTTCCTCTAAGTTCGAGGTAATCTTTAACGCAATAAAACAGATTGCATATATTGGTACAATTGCAATTGGTGCTGTATTGGTTATGCAGGGATATATGCTGGTAGGTTATATTGCAACCTGTTCAGCGTATGTTATGAAGATTATGGACCATATTACTCAGATTAATAATACTCTGTTCCAGATGCAGCAGCAGATAGTAGCGGGGCAGAAGATGAAGAGCTTTATGGAATATGAGTCTAAGATTCCGGATTATGAGTCATCAGAACTTGTGTCAGAGAAGCCTGATATTAAGCTTTCAGATGCCACACTGGTGATTGATGAACAGAAGGTTCTTAACAATATTTCTATTGATATTCCGTATGGTAAGAAGTTGGGAATTGTCGGTGGTACAGGAAGCGGTAAGAGTGTGCTGCTAAAGAGCCTCGTGCGTATTCATGATATTTGTGATGGCTCGATTACCATTGATGGAAAGGATATTAAGGATTACAGCTTGAAGAATCTTAGAAATATGTATTCTTATGTATTTCAGGATGTTTTCCTCTTTTCAAATACAGTGGATTCTAATATTGCATACGGTAACCCTGAGATTGATGAGGAATATGTGATAAAGGCGGCTATGAATGCGCAGGCACATAATTTTATAACAGAGCTTAGCGATGGTTATAAGACGGTAGTCGGAGAAAGAGGCCTTGGTATTTCCGGTGGACAGAAGCAAAGAGTTTCCATAGCTAGAGCTTTGCTTAAGAATTCCCCCGTTCTTGTATTTGATGATTCAACAAGCGCCTTGGATGTGAATACGGAGAAGAGACTTCTTGAGACAGTAAGAAGTGAATATCCTGAGAAGACGGTTATTATTACTGCACATAGAATGTCATCCGTGGTAGATTGTGATGAAATCATTTATATGAAAGACGGTGTAATTACAGAGCGAGGTACCTTTGAGGAACTAATGGCATTGCAGGGGGATTTTGCAGAGGTTTATAACATTCAGCAGGCGCAGAGACAGCAAGTGGTTGATTTCGATGCGTTGGCAGTAGAAGGCGGGGTGAGATAGATGGCAAAGAGAAATACATACTTTCAAGATGAAGTAATTGAAAGAAAGATAGATATTAAGCAGTTGGGAAGAACCTTGAGATACGTATTGCCTCATAAGAAGGTTTTTATGTTGGTGGGAGCATTGATGTTTGTGTCCTCCTTTGCTGCACTAATCCCTTCATTGATATTAAAGCAGATTACGGATGTTGTGATACCAACCAAGGAATATGCACAGCTTGCCTATATGGTGCTTAGTATGGTGCTATTGGCTGTTTTAGAGATAAGCATTACTTTTGCATACTCTAGACTTATGGGTAAGACAGGGCATTCTATTATAGCCAAGATTCGTCAGGATATTTTCTATAAGCTACAGGAGCTTCCGTTTGATTACTTTGATAACAGGCCAAATGGTAAGATTGTAGTTCGTGTAACCGAGTATGTAAATGGTTTGGGCAATTTCTTCACGAATTTTGTTATGATGTTTGTCATTTATATCATCAAGATTGTAGTAGTAACAGTGCTTATGCTCATGCTTAGTCCGAAGCTTACGGCGATTGTATTTGCTACAGTGGTTCCTATGATGATATGTGTATTTACATTAAGATATTCTATAAGAAAGCTATTTGGTGAGCATAGGGCGAAGCTTTCCAACAGGACGGCTTTTCTCGTTGAGTCCATTATGGGTGAGAAGATTGTGAAGAATTACAATCGTGCTGAAATGAATGAGGAAATCTATAAGGAGGTTCATGATGCAAGCTTAAAGCAGTGGACAAAGATTTATCTTAGAAATGAGCTGAATACGCCGATTGTAGAATCCTTTTGGAATATAGGTACGCTTTGCCTTTATGGGGTGGCACTTAGCATGCTGCTACAGGGAGATTCGCTCATCAATGTAGGTCTTATGACTACATTTACTGCATATATGTCACAGTTTAGCGGACCTTTGACAATGATTGCCTTTATCATACAGAATCTGGCACAGGTAAGCTCGAATCTTGAGCAGGTATTTGATACCATTGATTATCCTGTGAGTATCAAGGATACGGAGGGAAGTCAGGAGCTTAAGGATGTAGTGGGTAAAATAGATTTTAATAACGTTACGTTTGGATATGATGAGGGTGTAAATATTTTGGAGCACTTTGATTTGCACGTTAAAAAAGGAGAGACCATAGCATTGGTAGGTCCGACTGGTGCAGGAAAGACTACGGTAATCAATATGCTGACACGTTTCTATGATGTACAGGAAGGTTCCGTTACCATAGATGGTAAGGATGTAAGAGATGTAACATTAGCGTCACTTCGAAAGGAAGTAGGTGTTCTTATGCAGGACCCGTTTATTTTCAAGGGAACAGTGATGGAGAATATTCGCTATGGACGTCCTGATGCAACAGATGAGGAGTGCATCGCAGCAGCAAAAGCAATCTACGCTGACAAATGTGTTGATAAATTGAAAGATGGATATCAGCATATGTTGGATGAGCGAGGTGAAGGCTTGTCAGCAGGAGAAAAGCAGCTCATCAGCTTTGCAAGAATCATTTTGAAGAATCCGGCTGTAATCATTCTGGATGAGGCAACCAGTTCGATTGATACGGAAACGGAGAATCTGATTAAGCAGGCTTTGGATGTGATTATCAAGGATAAGACAGCATTTATTGTGGCACACAGACTTTCGACGATTAGAAATGCAGATAGGATTCTCTATATTGCAAACAAGGGAATTGCTGAGCAGGGAACACATGAGGAGCTTATGGCTATGAAGGGATTGTATTATGCGCTTAATATGTAATTGGTGATAATGCAAGGAAAGTTTACATAAATGCTTAACATATCGCAAAACGAATGTTATAATATATGACATATATTGATACGGAAATGCAGAGGAGGAGACAGGATGGAGCAGAACAATAAGCATACGAAAAAAA
>JAZNMO010000037.1:0-48265 GCA_045579665.1 Lachnospiraceae bacterium | reverse complement strand
GAGCCATGCACATCTATGTCGAATGGTCTGTGGGAGCTTGCTCACAAGCAGACATATTCGTGCATAGATGTATACGGCGACGCCGTTCGATGAACAAGCGCCGTAGGCGCTGTGAATCGAGCATGCGAATGCAATATCGAGCTGTTCCCGCTTTGCCTGACTGATACACAAACAGACTATATTTGTCTCAAAAGTAGGAGTTCCGAGCATAAGTGGTGCTAGATGTTTTTATTTAAGTGTTCTAAGACGTACGCAACCAGCCCATATTCGACTTCCATGTCTCAATATGGGCTTGCCACCTTCGTCCAAGCGGCGGCTTGCTATGTCTCTAAAAACATCAAGAACCACTAAATACTCTCCACAATACTTTTTACGACAAATAGAGTCTGTTCTTTTGCATCAGTCAGGCAAAGCTTGAGGCAGCTAAACAATAGATTCGTAGTCAATTAAATTTAGGTTTAGGGGCGCAGAATGTCACCTTTAATCTTTTTTCAATTTATTGCTTTTTGAGATGTTTTGTAGGGATAAAAAGTTAAAAAGAACTCTTCAGTCATTTGGCGGTACTGAGTTGGCATAGAAAGGCTCAAACTCGCTCCAGTGCCAAGTTTTTGGAATCGAGTTGGCATAGAGAGACTCAAACTCACTCTAGTACCAAGTTTTTGGAATCGAGTTGGCATAGAGAGGCTCAAACTCGCTCCAGTGCCAAGTTTTTGGAATCGAGTTGGCATAGAGAGACTTAAACTTGCTCCAGTGCCAAGTTTTTGGAATCGAGTTGGTATAGAGAGGCTCAAACTCGCTCCAGTGCCAAGTTTTTGGAATCGAGTTGGTATAGAGAGGCTCAAGCTCGCTCCAGTGCCAAGTTTTTGGAATCGAGTTGGTATAGAGAGGCTCAAGCTCGCTCCAGTACCAAGTTTTTTAAATCGCATGGGTATAGAGCATAGAATTGTGACACATATCTTCCCCAAAAAAATTACAATGTAAATCTAATAGCACTCCTAAATCTAAATTTAGTGGCGTAATAAGTCTGAATGCTTTCATACAGTTTTAGGAGATACACAGGCACTCTGCCCTGCTCCACATAAGAAAAGGTCTATGGATTTATAAGCAAAAGTATTGCGGAGAGTAGCTAGTTTTTCTTGGCGTTTTTAGAGTACATAGCAAGCCGCCGCTTGGATGAAGGCGGCAGGCACATAGTGAGGCATGGACGCCGAATATGTGCTGGTTGCGTACGTCTTAGGACATTTAAATAAAAATGCTTAGAAAAACTTTACTCGTAGCGTCTACTTTTGCGTTAAACCATAGACCGTTTCGTGGAGCAGGGCAGAGTGCTGTCCGTTAGCTCGACAAACCCGAATTTATAGTACTACGTTATAAAACAAAAGTGAGTTTACTTGACAGGGGGCATATCAGAAGGCGGAGTAAGCTCTTTGTTTTATTACTGCGGGGAGTTATCGATATTCTTTTGTATAAAACCTATTGAAAATGATTTTAAATGCCATTATGCTTATTTATGGACGTCTAATCATGTAGAATATGGAGATGAAAATGAAAAGAGAAAGAGACATGAAAGGTGGTAAATGTGCCAATAAAGAGGAATTGTATCATCTGATAAAAGAAGAACAGCCCAATATATGCCAGATGGTAGCATATAAAGATGGTAAGAAGGTATATTCTGATTGTTGGAATGATTATCAAAAGGATGACTGTACGCATATCATGTCTGCGACCAAAAGTGTTATAGCGATACTGATAGGGATTGCTATAGACAAAGGGCAGATAAGAAGTGTTGAGGATAAGGTATTGGACTATTTTCCTGATTATAAAGTGAAAAGAGGAGAAAAGACCATTTATGATATTCGTATCAAACACTTACTGACTATGAGGGCGCCCTATAAGTGCAAAGGTGACCCTTGGAGCAAAGTGTGTTCAAGTGACAACTGGACATATTCGTCGCTTGATTTTTTGGGAGGAAGAAAAGGTTTAACAGATGAATTCAATTATCAAACAGTGTGTCTTCATATACTCTCGGGAATTCTATATAAGGCAACCGGGATGAAGACGGTAGATTATGCGAATACATATTTGTTTGAGCCATTAGGAATAAAAAAACACACAAACTTTTATGTAGAAACAGCAGAAGAACATAAACAATTTACGATTGGAAAGTTACCGAAAGAAAATGTTTGGTTTTGTGATACGCAAGGACTGGGAACGCCGGGGTACGGGCTTTGTATGTCAGCAGAAGATATGGCGAAAATAGGTTTGTTATGCTTATATAAGGGTAAGTATGATGATAAGCAAATTGTTTCTTCGCAATGGATAGAAGAAATGACAAGACCAAGAGAAGTTGAAAATGGTAACTTTAGAGGAATGGAATATGGATATTTGTGGTGGATTATTGATAGAAAAAAGAATATATATGCTGCGATAGGAAATAGTGGTAATATTATTTATGTTAATTCTCAAAAGAATCTAGTAATATCGGTATCGTCGTATTTTAAGCCGACTATATTTGACAGAGTGGATTTTATCCAAGAATATGTAGAACCGTTTATCTGGGCGATGTAGTTTGGGAGAAAGGAAGACAGCCGGGAATCGTTATGATAAATTTACGGGAGAACTGATAGACAATTATACTACTTATGAACAATGTATGGAATATACGTTAATTGCGTTAGGGGTTGGATGTATATCTATGATGGCGTTACTGATAGGTAAATGGTGTAAACGAAAGCGTAAAGAAGGTAGTGAGTACGATTGTGAAAAATAAAGATGGCTAAGTTATTTTGTGATATATTATATGCGGAAGATGAATGAAATACAGAGAAAGTATAAGGAGACTATACTATGGAATTTATGGGAAAAAAGTTAGAGGACATTGTTGTGACACTGCCGTATGAAGACGGAACAAGTATGGACTGTGGAGTTTATTCTTATTTTGAAGTGAATCATAAAAAATATTTTGCGTTACTTCCATTGATAGGTGAAAAGCAATTGGATTATTCGCAAAGCTATATGCTTTATGAAGTTGAGGAAGACGATGAGAATAATCCTATCGTTATGTATATAGAGGATGATATAGAATATGCTATTGCAGCACAATATTTCTCAAATCAGCTGTCAAAGAAGTAAATCCATAGGAAAGAAATCAGGATTTTGAACAAGCTATTTGATGTGGTTACAGTACATAATGATGAAGTGACTGGAAGAATATAGTAATAGAGAGGTTTTTATGATTAAAGTTTTTACAAATAACGAGAAATTTCAGTATGACTTGCACTCCTTGATTAAGGCATTCTATCCTGAGAAGGATGTGAAGGTGTTTGGGATGGAGCAGGAAAGTGAGCCGGGAGATTCGTATGTGAAGGTGCTCTTGGAGGAGCAAAGTATGCAGGTAGAGCTACATGTGGATAACTCTGCAAAGGCGGAATATACATGTGAATTTACTAAGGAGCAGGTAAAGGGTGCGGATGAAGCTACAGGAGTCGCTTTGTATAAGAATGCCTGTAAGCTTGAGCTGTATCATATTCTTTGCGAATATACAGGGAAGAAGCTTCCATGGGGGAATTTAACAGGTATCAGACCAACGAAGCTCCCAATGAGTATGCTGGATGAAGGTATGACAGATGAGGAGATTATTGCGAAGCTACAGGCAACACATGCGGTAAGTGATGAGAAGGCGTTACTTAGTCTTGATATTGCAAAACGGGAGAAGGCGTTGCTGGATACGATTCATTATAAGGATGGTTATAGCTTATATATTGGTATTCCGTTCTGCCCAACAACGTGTCTTTACTGTTCGTTCACTTCCTATCCGATTGTGTTGTGGAAGAAGCGTATGCAGGAGTATTTAGAGGCGGTAAATAAGGAGATTCAGTATATATCTGAAGTTTACAAGGATAAGATACTGGATACGGTTTATATTGGTGGTGGTACGCCAACTACACTGGAGGCAGAAGAATTAGACTGGTTGATTACTAAGCTAAAGGATGCTTTTGACTGGAGCGAGGTGAAGGAGTTCACTGTTGAGGCAGGTCGCGCAGACAGTATCACCAGAGAGAAGCTTGAGGTGCTTAAAAAGCATGAGGTAACCAGAATCTCAGTCAATCCGCAGACCATGAAGGACGAGACCTTGAAGCTTATCGGAAGACAGCATAATGTGGAACAGGTAAAGAATGCATTTGCGTTGGCTAGAGAGGTTGGTTTTGATAATATCAATATGGACATTATCCTTGGTCTTCCGGGAGAAATGGAAGAGGACGTGACTAATACCATTGAAGAGATTAAGAAGCTCAATCCTGACAGTCTGACGGTACATTCCCTTGCAATTAAGAGGGCGTCAAAGCTCAGTCAGTGGATTGAAACAAATGGTATCGAAACCTTGAATAATACGGATACCACTATGGAGATTGCGGCAGCAGGAGCCGAGGCTCTTGATATGAAGCCTTATTATCTGTACAGACAGAAGAATATGTCAGGTAACTTTGAGAATGTAGGCTATGCAAGAGATGGTAAGTTTGGTATTTACAATATCCTGATTATGGAAGAGGTGCAGACGATTGTAGCACTCGGTGCAGGCAGCATTACAAAGAGAGTCTTTGGTGACGGCAGAATCGAAAGATGTGATAATGTCAAGGATGTTGCTCTGTATATTGAGAAGATTGATGAGATGATAGACAGAAAACGTAAGCTTTTGGAAACAGATATATAGATATTACGGGAAGTGTATAACGGGGGAAGGCGCATGAAGAGACTGTTTAAAAACGGATTGGTTGTAAATGTATTTACAGATGAAGTGGAGCGGGTAGATGTTCTGGTAGAGAATGAGAGGATTATCGGTGTCGGAAAGTATGAAGAGGCAGAGGCGGATATTATAGAGGATGTATCCGGCAAGGTACTTTGTCCGGGCTTTATCGATGGACACATTCATATTGAAAGTACGATGCTGACACCGGCAGAGCTTGCAAAGGTTTGCGTAAAGCAAGGTACAACTTCTATTGTGGCTGACCCTCATGAGATAGCCAATGTATGTGGAAGGATGGGGATTGCATATATGCTGCAAAGCAGTGAGGAACTCCCGATGACTGTATATATGATGCTTCCGTCATGTGTGCCTTCTACGCCTTTTGATGAGACTGGTGCAGTGTTGCAGGCAGAGGATTTAAGAGCATTCTACGAGAATGAGCGTGTGCTTGGTCTTGGAGAAGTGATGAACTATCCGGGAGTGTTGGCAGGGCAGCAGGATGTGTTACGGAAGATAGAGGATGCATATGCTTATGGTCGCATCGTAAACGGACATGCACCATTGCTTTCGGGAAAAGCATTAGACCATTATATAGCGGCAGGTATTACGGATGACCATGAGTGTTCTGAACCAGAGGAAGCTAAGGAACGAATTCGAAAGGGACAATGGGTTATGATTAGACAGGGGACAGCGGCACGTAATCTGGAAGCACTATTACCTCTGTTTGAAGAACCGTGGTCTCATAGATGTATGTTGGTTACTGATGACAGACATCCGGCAGACTTGATTGAGGAGGGACATATTGACCATATCATCCGTATGGCGGTTAAGGCAGGAAAATCAGCGATTACTGCGATTCGTATGGCAACGATACAGGCGGCTTCTTATTATAATCTGCGACAAGTGGGAGCTATTGCGCCGGGGTATGTTGCGGATATGTTGATTTTGGATGATTTGGAGTCAGTAAAGGTGAGAGATGTTTATCGTCATGGTGCTAAAGTGGTGGATAAGGGAGAAGCTATAGGCTTCCAAGATGCAGTGATACCGGTAGCTATGAAGGAAGTGGTAGAGAATTCTTTTCATATAGAAGAACTAAAGTCAGGTGATTTGCGGATAGCACCAAAGGGAAAAAGATGCAGGGTGATTCAGGTACAGGCAAGTCAGCTTCTTACCGAAGAATGGATTACGGAGCTTGATTTTTCAAACAATAACGGAATTGATGTAGAACGGGATATCTTGAAGCTTGCTGTAGCGGAAAGACATCAGAATACGGGACATATCGGTATCGGATTTGTTTCGGGAATTGGTATGAAGAGAGGCGCCATTGCATCAAGTGTATCACACGATTCCCATAATCTTATAGTGATAGGAACTAACGAAGAAGATATGCTTCTTGCGGCAAACCGCATTAGAAATATAGGCGGTGGTAATGTGGTAGCAGCAGATGGAAGGATTCTTGCAGAGATGCCGTTACCGATTGCAGGATTAATGAGCGAGCTGTCGGCGCCGGAGGTGGCCAAACAGAATCGGGCAGTCAGAGAGGCTGTACATACCCTTGGGGTAGCCAATGGCGTGGAGCCGTTTATGAATATGGCGTTTATCAGTCTGCCAGTTATCCCTGCTCTGAAAATGACAACCTTAGGTCCGGTAAATGTGAATACGCAGGAATTGGTTCCGGTATTTGTTGATGATGAACAGTAAATGGTAGAGAATATGTAGTAGGAACTGTTGCTTACTACTTGAAAATACACGCAAAAGAGTGTAAAATCTTTAGGGAAAATTTATTATAGTAATTAAATGATATGAAATGAAAGATAAGACTGCCTTGATGCAGGATGGAGGAGATTTATGGCATTAAGTAAGAAGCCTGTTAACGGTATGAAGGATATCATGCCACAGGAAATGCAGATTCGTGATTATGTAATCGGTGTAATTAAAGAGACTTATGGTAAGTTTGGATTTACACCTATGGAGACACCTTGTATGGAGAATATTGCGAACTTAAGCAACAAGCAGGGTGGAGAGAATGAGAAGTTAATCTTTAAGGTAATGAAGCGTGGTGAGAAGCTGAATCTTGAGACAGCCCAGAGCGAGGAGGATTTAGTGGACTTTGGTATGCGTTATGACCTGACAGTACCTCTTGTTCGTTATTATTCTAATCATGCAAATGAATTGCCATCTCCTTTTAAGGCTTTGCAGATGGGTAATGTTTGGAGAGCGGACAGACCTCAGAGAGGTAGATATCGTCAGTTTATGCAGTGCGATATTGATATCTTAGGTGAGGCATCTAACCTTGCAGAGATTGAGTTGATTCTTGCAACAACTACAACTCTTGGTAAGATTGGTTTCAAGAATTTTGAAATCCGCATCAATGATAGAAGAATCCTTAAGGCAATGGCTGCTTACAGCGGATTTGCTGAAGCTGATTATGACAGCATTTTTATTACTCTTGATAAGATGGATAAGATTGGTCTTGAAGGCGTAGAGGCTGAGCTGTTAGAGGAAGGATATGCGAAGGAAAGCGTAGATAAGTATCTTGGTTTATTCAAGGGAATGCAGGATTCTGAGGATACTTTGGCATTTATTGAAGATAAGATGACCGGTTTCCTTGAGGATGAAGTTAAGACAAGCTTTAGAGAGATTGTTGAGAGTGTGAATGCAACTAAGGGTGACCACTTTAAGTTAGTATTTGACCCGACTCTTGTAAGAGGTATGTCTTACTATACAGGTACTATTTTTGAGATTGCCATGCCAGAGTTTGGCGGAAGCTGCGGCGGCGGTGGACGTTACGACAAGATGGTTGGTAAGTTCACAGGTAAGGACGTTCCTGCATGTGGTTTCTCTATCGGATTTGAGAGAATTATTCTTCTTTTGATGGAGAGTGGCTTTAAGGTGCCTGGACAGAGCAAGAAGGTTGCGTATCTGATTGAAAAGGGTGTGGAAGGCGATGCACTTTGCAAGGTAATCGCTGAGGCACAGGATGCAAGAAAGGACGGCACACAGGTACTTGTTGCCCGAATGAACAAGAATAAGAAGTTCCAGAAGGAACAGTTAATAGCAGAAGGGTATGAAGAGTTCAAGGAATTCTATAAGAACCCATTAGCGCAGTAGTATAAAGAAAAGAGGATATTATCATGGCTGAAAGTATGAAGGGATTAAAGAGAACCCATAGATGTACAGAGCTTTCCGGTGCAAATGTCGGCGAAGTTGTTACTGTAATGGGTTGGGTACAGAAGAGTAGAAATAAGGGAGGTATCATTTTCGTTGACCTTCGTGACAGAAGTGGTCTTTTACAGATTATCTTCGAAGAAGGAACAGATATGAACCGTTTCGTAGATGCAGAGAACTTTGCAAAGGCAGAGAGCCTTAGAAGCGAGTTTGTTATTGCTGTAGTAGGTAAGGTTGAGAAGAGAGCGGGTGCTGCGAATGAGAATCTTGCAACAGGTGATATCGAGATTCGTGCAACACAGCTTCGTATTTTGTCAGAGGCTCAGACACCTCCGTTCCCAATTGAGGCAGATTCTAAGACAAAGGAAGAGCTTAGATTAAAGTATCGTTACCTTGATTTGAGAAGACCTGATTTACAGGCTAAGATTATGATGAGAAGTAAGGTGGCAGCTAAGATTCGTGAGTTCCTTACCAATGAAGGATTCATGGAGATTGAGACACCTATTTTGAATAAGTCTACACCAGAGGGGGCAAGAGATTATCTTGTGCCTAGCCGTGTGCATCCGGGTACATTCTATGCGTTGCCACAGTCACCACAGCTTTTTAAGCAGCTGTTAATGTGCTCAGGTTATGACAGATACTTCCAGATTGCTAAGTGTTTTAGAGATGAGGACCTTCGTGCAGACAGACAGCCTGAGTTTACACAGGTGGATATGGAGTTATCCTTCGTAGATGTGGATGATGTGATTGAAGTAAACGAGAGATTGTTGAAAACTGTATTCAAAGAGACTATCGGTATCGATGTTCCAAACCCAATTCCAAGAATGACATGGCAGGAGGCTATGGACAGATTTGGTTCTGATAAGCCGGATACACGTTTTGGTATGGAGCTTGTGAATGTCAGTGATGTAGTTACAGGCTGTGGATTCAGCGTATTTACAGGTGCATTGGAGAATGGCGGTTCTGTTCGTGGTATTAATGCAAAGGGACAGGGCGAGATGCCAAGAAAGAAGATTGATGCATTGGTAGAGTTCGCTAAGGGCTTTGGTGCAAAGGGACTGGCTTATATTGCAATCCAGCCTGATGGTACATTGAAGTCATCTTTTGCTAAGTTTATGACAGAGGATGAGATGGCAGCTTTAGTGAAGGCTATGGATGGAGAGAACGGAGACCTTCTTCTCTTTGCAGCAGATAAGAATAAGGTAGTATGGGATGTTCTTGGAAATCTCCGTCTTGAGATTGCAAGAAACCTTGAGTTATTAGATAAGAATCAGTATAACTTCCTTTGGGTAACAGAGTTCCCGTTATTAGAGTGGGATGAAGAGGATAACAGATTTGTTGCTATGCATCATCCGTTTACAATGCCAATGGAAGAGGATTTAGAGCTTCTTGATACAGATCCGGGTAAGGTTCGTGCAAAGGCTTATGATATCGTATTAAATGGTACAGAGCTTGGCGGTGGTAGTGTTCGTATCTTCCAGCATGATATTCAGGAGAAGATGTTTGAGGTAATTGGCCTTTCTAAGGAAGTAGCAACAGAGAGATTTGGATTCCTTTTAGATGCATTCAAGTATGGTGTTCCACCACACGCAGGACTTGCATTTGGTCTTGACCGTATGGTTATGCTTATGGTTCAGGCTGACTCTATCCGTGAGGTTATTGCATTCCCTAAGGTAAAGGATGCTTCCTGTCTGATGACAGACGCGCCTAATATCGTAGATGATATTCAGTTAGAGGAGCTTGGTATTGCGATTGTAGCTAAGGAAGATGCAGCAGACGCAGAGTAATTATATAGAAGTAAGTGGCGGCTGTCCCGATGGGGCAGCCGTTTTTATGATTATACAGGGGTGATTTAAAAAAAAGTTAACATAAACTTTTGACATAAATTGACAAATAATGGCATATTAACATATAATGGAACGCGTTGAGATTAAATTCTTAAATTTTTATTAAGAGTAAGAAAGGGAGAGACAAATGAAGAGAGTTTTAAAGCACCCATTAAGCTGGTGTGCGTGCGGATGTCTTGTGGTTGCTGCAGGAGTAGCAATTATTGGAGGTGCAATGCACCCGAAGGTGTCTGTTATCAACAAGTTTGAAAAGGCAATGAATAAGGCAGATGTGGAGGCGTTACAGGAATGCTTCTATGAAGCTGACAAGGAGGAGCTGCAGTTTATGCTCGGCTTAAATGCTATGGCTGGTTATGGTTCGGAAGAGACTGTACAGACATATTATCTTTACGGTGAGAACAAGCTGGAGGAAACAGACGAGGAAACCGGAGATAAGGTTTATACCAATAAGGTAATTGGTATTATGAAGAGCGGAGATGAGATAGTGGATACAGAGGTTTCTGATGTCGAAATCTACGAAATTGAAGGAAAGCAGTATATTGAACAGTAGGAGAGAGCAATACCAATGAAGAGATTAAGATATTATTTAAGTGTTTTGCTGATTGCAATCACAGTATGTATGTCGTTGACAGCGTGTTCTGCAGGTTCTACGATTGATACGACATTAAAGATTAACGATGATTTATCAGGCGTACGTGTTATGGACGTAGCCATTGACGATAGTGTATTTTCAGAGTCATTTAACGGTACAATTGAGGATTTAAATAATGTTATTGTTGCAAATTGTCCGTCGGATTTGACTTATACATATACAGATGAAAGTGGAGTAAAGACTTATACATTTGAGCTGGCGTTTTCATCATTAGAGGATTACAAGACAAAGGTTACAGCATTGACAGGAACGGAGCCGACAATTGATATTCAGGTACCAAATACAGTATGGGTGAATGGATTTTATGTTTCGGAGTCTTTTACAAGTAGTTCGTTATTGTACTGGTTGAGAACAGCGATTGTAGATGCTGGCTTGGTTTCCTCTTCAGATGCAAGTAACATCTTTGAAGATGGTGAGAATCTTGTAGAATACAATGCAGAGACATATTCATCATATTCATCATGCATTAGTGTTGATGAGGTTGAATATTTGGGTATTGCAGAAATTCAGATTTTAACTGAGCTGATTGACTATGATTTAGTAAATGAGACAATTGCATTTGTTCTTCCAATCAATACAATGGAGAAGAAGGGTGATGAAGTTACTGCATATTTGGAAAGTGTAGCACCGGCAGCAGCTGAAACTGAATGGACGGCAGATGAGTTTGAAAGACCGATTTTCAAGATTACATTAAGTAATATTACGATGAATGATATTTCGGCAATGGTAACACAGGTGTTTGGAACAGAGACTTCTTATGCAGAGGTAACAGCGGTTGAGGCGCGTCCTTTTGCATTAGGATATCAGGTTGACTATACGATTGATTTGGCGAACTATATGGCAGGAAACCAAAATACACCTGTAGGTTTTTATATGAGCTTGCCAGAGCATTTTTGGATTGGTGAGAATGTAGATTCTTTAATGACTCAGGAGAATTTTGGTGAGAGCGGGTTATATGATAAGTATCATAATGTTGGATATCAGTGGGTATCTAGTGGTCAGATTCTCACACAGCCTGTAATTTCGGAGAAATTGTTTGAGGTTAGTGGTTTGAATGTAACAACCAAGAGAGGTATGACAGGTAAGCTTGAGCGTGTAAGTGAGTTTACATTGGATAGAATGCCACAAGAGGAAGAGCTTGCAATTATGGTAGCAAGAATTGACAGCAAGGTTAATCCTGTAGAGGAGGAGACAACGGTTGAAGCTACGAGTGTAGTAGAGACAATGGTTGAAATGGCAGCTGTCGAAACAGAGGTTGCAGAGGAAGAGAAGCTTCCTGAGTATAAGTTTGCGGTTGATAGCTCAACGAAGGATGATATTTGTAAGATTACTGTAACACAGAAGGGTGATGCTGAGGGTATCATGTATACAACCGGCTTATGGACAGGATACGAAGGAGAGGTCGTATACGGCGAGAAGTACGAGCTTTTCAAGACAAAATATCAGGAAGGCTTTGTAGAGGATATTAATTTTGGTGTATATGACGATAGGGTAACAGATGACTATACATGTACATATACCGTAGACCTTGGTGCATTTTCAAATGTTACTTATACAGACTGTGATTTGGCAGTGATTTCTGGCGGTAAGGTAGTTCTTTCTAATGCAGATACAGATATTACGATTATTTCAGAACGTATAAATATTTGGGGTATTTTATTCTATCTTCTTGTAGTGGCAGGTGTGGCTTTAATCGTATTTGTATTAGTAAAGACAGGTGTGGCACAGGAGCTTATTGCAAAGGTAAAAGAAAAGTCTGCAGCAAAGGCATCAACACAGCCGGTAGCAGTACCTGCAATGGCAAATGTGGCTGAGTCGTCAGAGGTGGCAGTAGAAGTAGAGCCTGAAAAGCAGAATGCAGAAGAGGTAAAGACTGAAGAGACAGTACAGACAGATGCATCAAAGATTAAGGGATACTGCACAAGCTGTGGAACACCTTATGAGGAAGATGCGTGTGTATGTGTAAAGTGCGGCAAGAAGTTAGTAGAAGAGTAGGAGAAGCGGATTATGGCATTTTGTAAATATTGCGGAAACGAGTTACAGGAAGGGCAGCTTTGTGAGTGTGACAAAGCGGTTGCAAGCAGAGAGGTTAAGCCGGCAGCTGAAACAGCACAGGTACAGGAGAATACAGCTACCCAAGCTACTGCTGCGGTGGCTCAGACAGCTGCAAATGAGCAGGGAGCTGCTATTGTAAAGGAAGTAAAGAATGTAGCATTAAAAACAATTGGTAATATTGTCAATCTGATTAAGGCACCGGTAACAGGCGGAGCAGAGTTTATGAAGAAGGCAGATGCCAAAGAATCGGTTACATTAATCGTACTGCAGGCGATTTGCGCAGCTGTGTTTGCCTGTGTTCTGGTAGGAGCTTATAACAAGGGCTTTGGAGATGCTGAATATTATGCAGATATGAAGTTCTCTGGCGTGAAGATATTTGTATTTACTGTATTGTTCTCGTTGCTTATTTCCGTTGTGCTCGCGGCATGCAATTTTGTATTCTTTAAGATTTGTAAGGCCGCAGCCGATTGGATGATGGCAGTAAAGATTCTAGCGGTAAGAGCGGCAGTACTTGCACCGGTTCTTTTGGTAGCAGTGCTTCTGTTTGCTATGAATGAGGGACTTGGACTTGTATTTTATATGGCAACTGTTCTGTTGACTGCTGTTTTTCTGTATACAGGCTTGACTGCTGTTGAGGGTGTGAGTAAGAATAAGGCAGCATATGCAGCATTTGTTATTGCAGTTATTTCGGTAGTTGTTATTTGGTTCTTTGCAAACAAGGGATTTGGCTTGTATGCTCCTAAAGCATATGTAGATAGCAAGGCAACATTATCAGATGTAATGGGAAGATATTACTAGGATGAGAGAAAGAATAGGATTTCGTCTGCTTGGCGTGCTTGCCGGTGGATGTGGGTTATATGTATTCTTATTTTGCATAGTATATTTTGGGATGGCACGAGAGGGATTTTTCCTCTCTGCCATTGATATCCCAAAGATAGAAGCGAGATGGGGAATGGAAGAAGAGGATGTCAAACTGGCGTTGCGCAAGATGCTTAGCTATGTCAAGAGCTGGGATGAAGAGATGAGTCCTCAGTTTGAGGTTAGGGCTGACTTAGGAATGACAGAGTTCTATACGGACCGTGAGATTTCTCATATGCGTGATGTGCAAAGAGTGATGAAAGGATTTTCAATAGCGGCAGTAATAGCTACAGTAGTCGGTTTGATAAGCATTGGGGTGCTGGTAGTAAAGAAACAGTTGGGTGAGATGGCGTATGGATATATCTACGTACTGGCATTTTTGCTTCTTGTGTTGGTTATTGTCGGTGTGGTAAGTCTGATTGATTTGCAGTGGTTGATTAATGCATTTCATAAGCTGCTTTTTGAAAACAATACTTGGGTGTTGAATCCTGCCAAGCATAAGGTAGTATGGTTCTTTGGGAAGGCTGTATATCGAAAGGCAATAGTGTACTTTATAGTGACAGCTGCGGTGATTATCGCTATGCTGATAGGGGCTATATGTTACATCAAAAGACATTATGTAAATTTTTTTAAAAAAAGATAAAAAAGTGCTTGCATTCTTCTTTAGAATGTAGTATTATAAACAAGCTGAGTCGCGACAGAAGATAAGATATAAAGCGAAGCAAATATCTTTAGTGCGAAAGCGAAAACATATGCTTATGCGATATAATAGTGGAAATTATTGGCCGAATGGCCATAAGCCATGAAATTATCGCGAAGCGATAATGCATGGCTCGTTGGTCAAGCGGTTAAGACGCCGCCCTCTCACGGCGGAAACAGGGGTTCGATTCCCCTACGAGCTGCTCAGTCGAAAGACTGAAGGAAAGTTTTGAATGGAAGTTTGCGAAGCAAACATCTTTAGTGCAAAATTGAAAACGTAAGACTCTGCAATAGCGTGGTGGAGGTCATGGCCGGATGGCCATAACAGAGCCATAATATTGCGAAGCAATAACTTTAGTGCGTATGAGAATACGTAAAATGTGTGACGAAGTGGTGGAAGCCATGGCCGAATGGCCATAAATAGCCATGAGTCACAAAGTGAATCATGGCTCGTTGGTCAAGCGGTTAAGACGCCGCCCTCTCACGGCGGAAACAGGGGTTCGATTCCCCTACGAGCTGCTAACTGTTTAAAATTAAACAGCCCAACCCGAGAAGTTCCAGAACTTGCAATAGTGCTTGTTTTGGGATTTTTTTGTTTATAGTAATTGAACCGTGCATCCGATATGCAAAGAACTGTGCATATTGGGTGCATTAATTTTTGCTATTGTGCAAATATCTGAAAAAAATGAAAAAAGTAGAAATGAATCATTTGATTTGATAAAATAATAGATAATAGAGCGACTATGCGCAAATAAATAGACAAAACAATGTGTAAAGGAAATGGGAATTCAAGAACTAGGGGGTAACGATTTATGAATCAGACGCCAAAGGAAACAAAACGAGTAAGTATTTTGATTAAGCTGATGCTGCCAATATTGTTGGTATGTATTATTGGTTTGACAGCTGCTGTGACCGGATTTGTAGCATTGATGATGAATCAGCAGGCAAGCTCTAATATATCAGACCAAGGCTTAAACAATATCATTACATTGGATGAGGTAAGTGAAAACTTCCAGATTGCTCAGAAGTATGCACTGACTTATTGCTCTATGCCGGAGGATGAGGTCTTGTATGAATATGTAAAGCAGCAGCTAGGAGTCATTGCAGAAAGTTATATGTATTATGAACAATATATGGAGTCTGTAAAGGATTACTTCCCGGAAGAACATCATGAATTGATTACAGAAACCTTTGCGGAATTGCAAGTTGCTATCACTGATATCTATGGCATGATGGATATGGCAAAGAAAGATAAGCAGGGTGCTTTTAACCTTTTGAATGATAGCATGATTACCTGGCAGGAAACCATAGAGGCAGATATAGCGACCTTGATTGCAGATAACGATGCGCAGATTGCCCAGCTGGCGGCGGGACAGATTACAACCTTCCAGACAGCACAGACAATCATTGTATTTGTAATTATTGCGGAAGTATTTACTTTCTTTACGGCTGCTATGATGATTATGTTCAATGTTGTTCGTCCATTAAAGCGACAGAAGAATCAGTTATATGAAGTAATTAATGATATTAATGCAGGTAAGGGTGACTTAACTAAGAGATTAGGTACAAGGCAGAATGATGAAATTGGAGAATCTTCCGAGGGTATCAACAGCTTTATTCAGACCCTGCAGGGAATCATGAGTAAGATTATTACCAATACCAATGTATTGGACCAGGTAGTAACAGATGTTGCAGCAAGCGTAAACGCATCTTCTGAAAACACCAGAGATATTTCCACAATTATGGATAAGCTGTCTGTAACAATGGATGAGGTATCTTCGACAACCAAGAGTGTAAATGAAAATACAATCTCCGCAGAGGAGAAGGTAAAGAACATGGCAGAACAGACTGAGGTCATTTCGAAGTATGCACAGGAAATGAAGGACAGAGCAGTAGTGCTTGAGGAGAATGCTAAGAAGAACAAAGAGATTACAAGTAATATGATTGGTGAGATTACCAATGAAATGGAAAATGCTGTTGAAAAGAGTAAGGACGTACAGATTATTAACAGCTTAACAGAAGAAATTCTTGAAATTGCATCAGAAACAACCCTGCTTTCCTTAAATGCTTCTATTGAGGCGGCAAGAGCCGGCGAGTCTGGAAAAGGCTTTGCAGTTGTTGCGGAGCAGATTCGAAGACTGGCAGATACGTCAGAGCAGACGGCAAATAAGATTCAGGATATCAATCAGTTGGTAATCGAAGCGGTAGATGGCTTGGTACAGACATCGAATAAGATGATTGGATATATTAATGAAAATGTTTTGGCTGACTATGAATCCTTTGTGGTTGGTGGAAGACAGTATAGTGAAGATGCAACCCATATCGATATGACGATGAAGGATTGTGCGAACGACGCAAAGCAGACATTGACCAGTATTGCGCAGATGGCAGATGCAGTGCATGGAATCAGCGTAGCAATGGAAGAAAGTGCGCATGGCGTAGTCAATGCAGTTAATAATGTGGATGCTTTGGTTGGAAATATGGCAACAGTTAATAAGAAGATGGAAGAAAATAGCGCAGTAGGTAAGGCATTAAAGGCAGAAGCAGCAAACTTCGTTAGAGTGTAGAACAAAAGACATCAAAACCGGGTGATACAGGATGTGGCGCCTGGTTTTGATATCTAAAGAAACAGGTTGTAAAAATACTCACAGTAAGACTCATGAGGAAAGACATAAGGTGGGTTAAGTGAGGAGAAACACATGAAAGAAGTATTAAAAGAAGGATTTGAGAAGTTAAAAGGATTTAACAGAAAATGGACAAAGCGTGTGCTTGCTTTTGTATTGTGCTTGACAATTACCTTTGCCACAATGCCTACTTGGGCATCGGATATGGTGAATGAGACAGAAACAGAGTACGACTATGGTATTTCGCTACCAACGCTGGATGATGAGGATTATGAGAATATACAGCAGTCGGAGGTGGAAGCACCGGATGATGAAGAAGGAGATATGCCTGAGTCGAGCGGTGTAATTGAATCGAGCAGTGCTTCTGAGTCGAGTGAAGCAGTCGAGTCAAGTGAAGTAACCGAATCGAGTGAAGTGATTGAATCGAGTGAAGCAGTCGAGTCAAGTGAAGTAACCGAATCGAGTGAAGTAACCGAATCGAGTGAAGTAGTCGAGTCAAGTGAAGTGACCGAATCAAGTGAAGTAATTGAGTCGAGTGAAGAAATTGAGTCGACGGAAATAGAAACAGAGACAATAACAGAAACAGAGACAGAAATAGAAACGGAATCATTGACCGAGACAGAAACGGAGTCAATGGTTGAGGTAAATAAAGTTAAGGTTGTGATAGAGGGACTGGTTGGAATTGAGTCCTCTGATATTTCATTTGTATTCATGGATATGAATGAGGGTGGAGAAGTAACTCAAAATGAAGATGAAACCTATGACCTTGTGGATGGATGCACCTATCAGGTAATTAATATTATTGGCTATACAGGTGGAATCCCTATCGAAATAAATGGTGAAGAGATTAATGATGAGTTCAGCTTCGTATATGACGGAGGTGAAACTATTGTCATTACATTTTTCTCAGCAGAGCATATGGTAACGGAGACAGCGGTTCAAATTACAGTTACAGGTCCGGATGACCATTTCAATAGTATTGTTGATAATATCAGCTTTGCATTAACACCACCATCAGGAGAAAATGCAGTCAGCTTTAATACTTCTGGAGGTGCTGCAACAGTAACTCTGATTGAAGGAAATGATTATGAACTTCATTATTCCGGTATTGAGGGTTATTATTTGTCAGCTATGACAGGTGTAACGATTCCTTCAGATAATAAGTCAGGTAATGATATTACTTATACATGTGATGGTAATGCGATAACGATTAAATTCTCGGCAGTGCCAAAGATGTATAGTATGAGTGGTGAAAATTACTCATTGAATGTGAATACAATCTACGATCTATATAATGTATATGGTTGTATGAATACAGGCGGAAGTGTTGCCTATAACGACGGAAGTCCATTTACTTTATATTTTAACAATTCTGATAAAACCATAAGCTTTAGAGAAAGTACAGAGAATGCGGACGAGAATTTCCTTGTACTTAATTCCGGTGCAACAATCGGTGTTGATATGAGTGGACAAAATGTTCAATACATGTTGAAGGTTACTTATTCGGCAAGTGCGGATGGAGTTGCGGCAAGTTTGGGAACAGGTACTTATGGTTCTACGATATCTACATATGATGGAAATGAAACAAATGGAATATATGATACTCAGACTTATGTAAAATTATTGGAATCTGGGAAAAAATATATTGTAGGAGCAAATGCACCTGTAGCAATACGAAGTGTTGTATTGCAGAAATTAGCGGAAAAGACATTGCAGGGACGACTATATAATAGTGGTGCTAATATTCCGGATGGGGTGTCGGTAACTTATACAAATAATGAGTATAATATTACAAGGACCGCAGAGGTAAATACGGATGGAACTTATGATATCAGTTTGCCGATTACGGAAGATGGTATTACATATGTTGTAACATTATCAGCAGGAACAAGTATTCAGTTCATTGAGATTATAAATGCCATCACTTTGGATGTAAATAGTACGGATGCAGGAACATTTGAGGTAGAAGCAAAGGGAACTGTGGGAATTGATTTTAGCTCGGATGTAACTGGTTTTGATGCGACAGCTATTACAGGTGTTAATGTTAAACTTAATAGAACTACATCAACAATTACAGCAGGAACGGATGGAACATATTCGACAGTATTAACGGCTGGAAAGAAGTATGTATTTTCGGTAAATGGTTTGCCGGAATATGATGTATACAGCATAATTGTGGATGGAGATACAGCTAATCCGGTTGAAGGAGATGCCTATACTTATCAGGGTACAGAGAAACAGCTTACTCTTGTTTTTGGTGCAAAGAAACCATATCCTGTATATTTTAATATCACAACGGCAGATGCAAAGATATTAAGTGATGCAGGAATAGATTTTGAAGGAAAAACTCCATTTACATTTACATCTTCTGATGGGCAGAATGTTGTAACACCTACAGTAAAGAAGGAAACAGCTGGTAAACAACGCTATTATGTGGAATTGAGTGCTGAGACTTATTCTGTTGCAATGACCGGTACAGAGATGGATGCAATCGCATATGAAATGACATCTACAACAGTACAGGTTACAGATGTTGATGCGGATGCAGGAGAAGAGAATGAGTTTTATTTCTCTATGGGAGAGATTACAGAGTGGGATTTTACAAGTGATTATCAGTTAACTGTTCAAAATCAAGCTGTAAAAATTTGGAAAGGATTGACAATTGACACCAGCGTGTCTGGGTCAAATGTTAAACCTAATGGTAATAGTGCCCAAATGAATACGGGGGCAGTTATTAGAGTGCCGTTAACAAAAGCGTGTACAGTGACAGTTACAGGTTATAAAGATTATGAGAGCGCTATGGAGGTAACATTATCAACAGGAGAAATAGCATCGAAGGATGCAACAAATAGTTATATTTTTAATATTGATTATGATGGTGTCACAACTGGTACTAGTGCATTGATTACTGCAATCAATAAAACATATATTCAAAATATTAAAATTACTTATCCTACGGGAAATGAGGAACAAGATAAGATAACCAATACAGATGGACCGTTCTTGGCAACGGATGGACTTTTGTATGGAAGTAAAGAGTCGGCAGCGTCAGAAAAGTATATTGGTCAGCGAGCATTTATATCACAGGCGGGTGGAGACCCGTTCTTGAAAGCAAAATTAGATGGTACGACATACAAAGGAAACGATGCGTTTGATAATGTAGCGTATTATGTTTTCCCGGCAACGACAAATTATGATACGTTATCATTTGATATGGTCATAACTCCTAATGCTGCTAGCGAAGCCAGTTATTATGGTGTCTATGCGGGCGTTTTTACAATGAAAAATATTTTTACAGCTGCTTTTAGGGCAAATAATTCGTTTAGGTGGGCGTATACAGGCAGTACATATCTTAACGATTCAAGTTCTGTAAAGTTAAATTTTGTGACGGGAGAAAAATTCCATGTTGAAATTAGTAGGACGGGTAGTAGTAAATTTAAGATTAAATTTTCCAGCTATTCTAATCCTGTTAACTCATCAGAATTAGAACGTACACTTACGGATAATGTAGGTGATGGTTATTACTATGGTATTGGTATTAGTCAAACAGATGTTGAAATTTCTAATATGATATACACGAGTAAGGCTGACACAAGTGATGTGGGGACAGTAACGTTTAATCAGAATAATGAATATACACCTGCGGGAACGGCTCCTGTGCCGAGGACCTTGGTGGCGACAGCAACGGAATCAGATGGGGCAACGGTGATGGAATTGTCTGTTATGGGAGATACACCGTCGGGAGATGGTTTCTATAGAATAGAAAGATCTGATGATAATGGAGCTACTTGGAGTCTGTTGGTGGAAGGCTTATATGATATGGCATATACAGATAATACATTAGCGGCGGGTGCGGAAGGAAAGTTCATTTATCGAGTTGCTGGACAGTTAGGCAAGAAAACTAAAGGCGGAACATTGACAGACTGGGTAACATCAAAGGTTATCAATTTTGAAGGCGCACTCAATCAGCCTGAGGTAATAGCGACAGGCTCAAAGACAGGTATCACTTTGGAGTGGACATATGATGGTGACGTAGCACCTAGCTATTATACTATTTATCGTTATTCTTATGATGAAGGTTATGAGAATATGTCGGTAATTAGAAAGAAAGAGACTGGTACAACATATACAGATACAATAGCAGCAGGCGGAATACAATTAGATGACCCATATTATTACATCGTTCAAGCGGTTATAGACACAGAAACATATTATAACGAAAGTTTGGTTACTGAAGATGCGGTGGTATGGTCGGTGCCGACATCGGATAGAACAGGATATGATTATGAGAAGTATGATATCGTAATTACCAATCGTTCTTATCAGACTGTATTCACCAACAAGATACTAATTGAAGGTCTGGTGGATGGTAGTGGTGGTATGATTACTGCCTATGTAGATGGAGCTGGTACAAGTAAAACAGTTTCTGACAGAGAACATTTTAGCTTTGAATTGACTCTGAAACCTGGTAGAAATAATGTTTATCTGGAGTTTGTGGCTTCGGATGGAACAAAAGTAAAGAAAGCTTTTAACTATATCTATGCTACAGATTATGATGCAATTGTAGATTCTAGCTTTACTGGAGCGGATGGAGATATATCTACGATTGCAACGGGCGCATCTGTGCCAACTTATAAGACGGTTACTGCAGCGATTGAGGCAGCACCGACTAATGCGTCATCAAGCAACAGACATGTTATTTTGGTATTGGAAGGCTCTTATGAGGAGAGACTGGTTGTTAATAAATCATACATTACTCTTTTAGGTGAGGAGCCTGAGAAGACAAGTATTCATTACTATCCGGGTGTTCTTGGTTCGGATTATGAAGCAGGTGGAAATATGTCTTTACGTTGTGCTACCTATATTGAGGCGGGCGCAACCGGCTTTAGCGCGGAGAATTTGACCTTCGCCAATGATTATGTATATTCAACCAATGATGGAAAGAGTAATAAGTCGGCAGATGCACTTCGTATTGATGCCAATAATACGACATTTATTAACTGTATCCTGACGGGCGTACAGGATACCCTGTATATCCATCAGGGACAGCAGTATTTCTATCGATGTCAGATAAATGGCCTTGTTGACTATATTTATAGTGGTGAAAAAGCCAAGGTACTCTTTAATGAGTGTATCTTGAATTCTGTATATCAAAGTTCAAAATTGCAGGGTTATGTAACGGCGCCTAAGACAGCGATTGATAATGATTATGGTTTGGTATTTAACCAGTGTGCGATTATTTATGAGGATGGATGTTCGGGCTCGAAGTATTTACTGGCTAGACCTTGGGGCGCAGACGGAATGGTTACATGGATTAACTGTTATATGGGTACTGTGCTGAATGAAACACTTCCGTATGCAGATATGGAAGGTTCGTATAAGGATGCTAGATTTGCTGAGTACTATTCTTATGGCCCTTCATACCTTATTAATGCAGACAGAGAGCAGGTATCTAAGAGATATGCAAATGCGCTGATTAGTACAGGTAAATTAAATTATCATGATACTTTTATAGGCAGTATCTCAACAGCAAGAGAGATGAGATATACAGGAACACCGTTTGTATCGGAGACCTATTCCTGGTCAGAGGGTGACGACTCTGCTATGGCGGACTTCTTTATGGAAGGTTATGCAGAAGACTACGGAGTAAGCGGTGGAGGACTACTGAAAGAGACGAGTGAGAATTATTATCAGGTTGGTACCGCAGAAGAGTTTCTTGCAGCATTAACTTCGGTTAAGACAAAGGGTAAGCCTTCTGTTATTGAACTGACAGCAGATATTGGACTTGGTTCTAAGGAATTAGGCTCATTGATGACAACCTATTCATCGATTATTAAGCCATACAGCAATCAGCCGTTGACACATCCAACCTTGCTTAATACAGGTGTATCAGTGCTGACAATCCAGAAGATGAAAGACCTTACGATCTTCTCGCATAAGGGATATACTATAAAGCATGCTAATATAACCATTAAGGAAAGCTCAAATATTATGATTCGAAATCTTCGATTCGATGAGCTTTGGGAGTGGGATGAGGCAACCAGTGGTGCTTACGACCGCAATGACTGGGACTTTATGACGATTCAGAAGTCGGATGGTATCTGGATTGACCATTGTTCCTTCTATAAGGCATATGACGGTGTTGTTGATATTAAGTCGCCGGCACCAACATCGAATGTTACGATTTCATGGTGTAATTTCCTTCCGGGAAGTAAGGATGGTACCTTCCTCCAGACCATGTTAGATGAGCTGAAGGCAAATCCGAGTAAGTATCCGAATAGCTATCAGACGATGCTGAATGCGGGTATGACAGAGGAGCAGATTTATGATTATGCATATGCACAGAAGAAGACCTTCCTCTTAGGTCAGAGTGATAGTGCGACAGATGCAGCAGGTATTAAAGCTACTTATGCAAATAACTATTTTGCAAATTCCATGGATAGATTGCCACGACTTCGTTATGGTACAGCGCATGTATATAACACCATTATGGATTCGCAGGCAGTTCTGGATGCGAAGAATGAAATAGAAAGCAGTGCGATGAAGACAAAGTTTGTAAGTAATGGTGCTGCATCTACCTGTGGAGCGAAGATGCTGTTAGAGGGATGTTATATCAGTGGTATTAGTACACCTCTTGCATCAGGTAATGGTAGCAGTCCTGCAGGATATATCAATGCAATCAATTCTCTCTATTATATGGGTGGAAAGATTGCTACGTTAAAGGTTGTAAATAATACAAGTGCAGATGATGAGGTATTGGTAACAGATGCCACAAGCTTTAGACGTAATCTGCCATATACATATGCGACAAAGAATGCGGCAAATCTCTATAATAGTGTATTTCCATATTCGGGAGCAGGTAAGATTACGCTTACGACCTTGCAGTGGGAGAAGACCTCTTATAATGTAACAAAAGCATCGTCAGAAAGCTCATCAGTAACGGATGCACCGGAGAATAATGAGGATATTTCCGGTAAGGTAGATTACGAGGATGTTAAGGATGAATTGGCAAATGGAACGGGAGAATCGCTTCTGCCAGAGGAGACTCTGCCAGAGGAAATCCTACCTGAAGAAACATTGCCGGAGGAGACCTTACCAGAGGAGACACCACGAGAGGAGAACAGACCGGTAGACAATCATACGGATAATAAACAGGATGCGGCTCCTGCGAAGAAGCCTGGTGATACGGTAGTGGTAAATGGAAAGACCTATATTGTAGTTGGAGATAAGGGAGACGTAGCCTATAGGGTTGCAACATCCTTGCCGGAGAGCACTTTGACAAAAGAAGTCAAGGATGTAACGAAGGCAAACAGTATATTCGATTTGGAAGCGTACTTGAAGAAGGATCTTATGAACACCAATGTGGGACAGGTTCTTCATATGATGAATCGTTCTGTCGACAACATGGCAGTATATGATATTACAATTGTAGTTCTTGACAAGAATGGTGCATGGGTAGAGGTTACGGAAGCTACATTCCCGAAGGGCGGATTGAATGTAACGATCCCGTATCCGGCAGGAACCAGTGGTAAGACGCATCAGTATGCAGTCAGCCATATGATTGTGCATGGATATAATGGAAAGGTTCCGGGAACGATAGAGTACATGACTCCATACTGTGCAGAAGATGGATTGCTGTTACATATCACAGGTGCTTCTCCATTTACGGTAGCTTGGGAAAGTATTGTAGCGGCTGTGGTGCCTGATAATACAGAAGTGACTACAGGACAGACTATAACCTTAGAGGATGGCACAATTGTGAATAAGTGGGTTGCAGCTCTTCAAACCAATACAAGTAGTGCTGAGGGCGAAGAGGATGCAGCATCCAGAGCAAGAAATGCAGCAATGTCTACACGATTTACAATTGACAGTGTAATGGGCTCAGGATATCTGTTTATGGTAAGCTTTATCAGTATAGCGGTCATGTTTACGGGCAATTATTTGTACTATCGTTATAAGAGAAAGAAAGAAATCGAAGAAGAGGAAATGCGTCTGAGTATGCGTTAAGAGAAATGGAAGCACTCTAAGGGGTGCTTCCGTTTTGCGTTAGATTCTTGAATCTGTTTTGTGGTATGTGTTATGATGAGCTTATAATTAGAGTTCCAAAGAATTGAGGAGAGACTATGACCTTACAGCAGCTTAGATATATAGTGACAGTGGCAGAGACGGGGAATATTACAGAGGCAGCAAAGCGTTTATTTGTGTCGCAGCCAAGTCTGACCAATGCTATTAGAGAGTTAGAAAAGGAAATGCAGATTAGCATATTTGTGCGCACCAATAAAGGTGTAACAGTGTCTAATGAAGGTGACTTGTTTCTGTCTTATGCGAGGCAGGTACTGGAGCAGACCAGTCTGTTGGAGGAGAAATTTTTAAATAAGAAAGAGCAAAGTCCAAGATTTTCGGTATCCTGTCAGCATTATTCCTTTGCAGTAAACGCTTTTGTGGATGTGATTCGAGAGTTTGGCGGCGATAAGTATGATTTTACGCTTCGAGAGACCCAGACGCATGAGATTATAGAGGATGTCAGCCGTATGAAGAGTGAGATAGGTATCCTTTATACCTCTCCTAAGAATGAAGAGGTGATTATGAAACTGGTACGTCAGCATGGTCTGCTGTATGAGGAGTTGTTTGTTGCAAAGCCTCATGTATTTATTTCGGCAGAGCATCCTTTGGCGAAGAAGGGGATTGTGACTTTGGAGGATTTAGAGCCATATCCGTATTTGTCTTTTGAACAGGGAGAGTATAATTCCTTTTATTTTTCGGAGGAGATTCTTAGTACCTTGGACCACAGTAAGAATATTAAGGTAAGAGACAGGGCGACGCTGTTTAATCTGGTAATCGGTCTGCATGGATATACGGTAAGTAGCGGTGTGATTAGTCAGGAGTTAAATGGAGAGAATATTATAGCAAAGCCTCTTGATGTGGACGAATGTATGAGAATCGGGACGATAAGACAGAAGGATATGCCGCTTAGCCGTTATGCTTCAGCTTATTTGGAATATTTGAAGAATCATATATAGTGGTGCAGGTTGGAAACTGTGTTTTGAAATATGAAGAAGCTGTGAATAGAGTCTTGGTATAGCTTTATGCTATATCAAAGCTCTATTTTTTTATATTTTCCAATTATAAGGGGATATTGTAAACTAATGGTAGTTGATAATAAAGGTTGTAGCATAAGAAAGGCATGGTAGTCAGATGAGAATTTCAGATATCCATAATCAAAATAAAACAGTATTATCCTTTGAGATATTTCCGCCAAAGCGTGATACAGAGCTTAGAGATATAGATGAGACGTTGGAGATATTGTGTGAGCTTAAGCCGCAGTATATTAGTGTAACCTTTGGTGCGGGTGGAAGTGCGAATTGTAATAACACGATTGAGCTTGCTAAGAAGATTAAGTATCAGTATGGTGTGGAGCCGGTGGTACACTTGACCTGTAGAGGCTATGATAAAGCGGAGATTGATGAGTTTTCAAAGGTTTTAGTGAGTGAAGGAATTGAGAATATTTTAGCACTTCGTGGAGACCCAAATCCGAATATTCAGGAGAAGGATGATTTTAAGTATGCTTCGGATTTGATTACATATCTGAAGCAGAAGGATCAGTTCTGTATTGCGGGGGCATGTTATCCTGAGTGTCATCCGGAGTCTGAGAGCAGAGTGAGTGAGATTAAGAATCTTAAGACGAAGGTTGATGCAGGTGCAGAGATTTTACTTTCCCAGTTATTCTTTGATAATGAGACCTTCTTTAAGTTTGAGGAGGATTGTCGCATTGCCGGAATTAATGTCCCGATTGTTCCGGGTATTATGCCTGTTATCAATGCAGCACAGATTAAACGTATGGTGTCTCTTTGCGGAGCGTCCTTCCCAACACGCTTCCAGAAGATTATTACCAAGTATGAGGATAATAAGGAAGGCCTTTTCGATGCCGGAATGTCCTATGCGTTGAGTCAGATTATTGATTTGCTGGCAAATGATGTGAGCAGCATTCATTTATATACGATGAATAACCCGAGAGTTGCAAGAAGAATTTGCGAGGGTGTGAAAAACATAATATAATAAAACGAAGCCGAAAAGCCGGGTGAACATTTTGTTTATCCGGCTTTTTTGCATGGTGAAGCAAGTAAAACTTATTTTATTATTTACAAAAATGTTTTACGCAAGCTTGATTTTTCTTTTACGAAACCACGATAGTTACTGTTACTTTGATATGTTAAAGTTAGGATATCAAAGGGAATTGAGGAAAAGAGGTATCCATGAAAAGGTTTACAATAGAAAAGAAGCAAGGATTAGAATATTTACTTGTAGTAAGTATCCTGCTGGTGATGGTGTTTCAGGTAAGGGAATTTGAAGCAACAGAGTATAAATATCAAAGATATGAAACTGCTACGACACATTATGTAGAGGCGAAGGTATTGGAGGTAGTCGACCAAGAGCTTACATTGACTGGCGCGGGTGGCGAGTATTTCACCGGACAGCAGAGGCTTAAGATAGAGATTTTAGAAGGTGAAATGACAGGTAAGACGATAGAGCTTACTAATTATGTGACAGTTACACACAATATAGTTGTGCAGGAAGGCAGCAGGATTATTGTATGTGCAGATATTCCGGAGAACTGCGAACCTTACTATTCGGTTTATAACTATAGCAGAGGAACAGGTATATACGGAATTGTAATCATTTTTCTTCTGGTAGTGATTTTGATTGGTAAGAAAAAAGGCTTTTATAGCTGTCTGGGATTGCTCTTTACTATGGTAATGGTAATGTGCTATCTGCTTCCGAATCTTTATCAGAGTGAGAGGGCAGATGCGGCAGCGATGATTACTGTAGTGCTTAGTGCATTGGTAAGCTGCTTTTGTATTGGTGGAGTAAGTAAGAAGACATTTCTTTATATGTTGAATACAGTGTTAGGAACGTTTTCGGCAGGAATTGTATTTTTTCTGTTTACGAAGATATTACATATAACCGGTTGCTGTATGGATGAGGCGGAATCGTTGGTTCTGATTTCACAGACAACAGGCTTGCAAATGAATCAGGTGTTGTTTGCAGGTATTATGATTACCTCACTTGGTGCGGTAATGGATATTGCGGTTTCAATAGGTGCAGCAATATATGAAATTGCGGAACTAAATGAGCAGCTTTCAGTGAAAAGATTATTTCAGGCAGGTATGAACATTGGAAAGGATATGATTGGAACGATGACCAATACTTTGATACTGGCATTTGCAGGCGGTTCTATATCTACATTAATCGTGTTCATATCCTATGGTGTTCAATATCATCAGCTTCTGTCATCTGATTACCTGACAATGGAGATTGCCAAAGGAGTCGCCGGAAGCATGGGAGTGGTGTTAACTGTACCGATAAGTGCGCTTATTAGTGCCTTGTGTTACGGAAAACATAGAAAATAAGGATTAGCTAACAAAATGTGAAAACATTTTAATTTCAAAAAGGAGAAAGAGGAGTATGAAAAAGTTAAACAAATACTTGGCATTAGGACTTACTGTATTAGTGACAAGTACAGAAGTGTTGTCGGCACAGGCAACGGAGGTTGTGAGTGAAGCTACTGCAGCAACAGAGGTAGTGGTGCAGGAGGATGCAACACAGGAGGAGACGGTAATTGTAGAAAGTACTGTTGAGGAATCAGTGTCAGTAGAATCTAATGTTGCAGAGTCATCAGAAGTTGAGATTTCGAGTGAGGAGGTTTCTGACGAAGAGACTTTAGAGGAGACTTCGAAAGAAGAAGGGTCAACAACAGAAACAATGGAGTCATCAGAAGTTGAAACAGATACAGAAGTTACAACAGAGGATATTGAAGAAGTAGAGACTCAGACAGAAGAAATTACAGAAATCGAGACAGAGACTGTTATTGAAGAAGAACTTCTCGAAATTGTGGAGGAAGTATATACACTTCCATTGGAGGCGAATCAGTATATTAACTATGCCACAGAGTGGAGATATCTTGATAATGATACAGATCCAGCAGGCGATGGGGAGAGAACAAGCTGGACTTTAGCAGGATTTGATGATAGTGCTTGGAAGGCCAGTGCAGGAAAGGCTGCGAAGTTTGGTGCAAAAAATGGAAACATTGCAAATCTTGGTAATGATTCTACACCAGAAGTTTTGTTGAATCAGTATACAGAGGCAGGAGATAATGTTAGAACCTTCTTCTTTAGAACAAGCTTTGAATTAAATGAAGTAGCTGATAATTTAGAGGTAATTGGTAATTTAAGATACGATGATGCAGCAATTGTATACATCAATGGTGTAAAGGTAGTGGCATATGATGAACCATCAGGTGGCTTTGGCACTAACTTAGAGTTTGGTGGCTCTAATGCGGGTGATCCAATTGATGTTACATTCACAGTTGATGGCAGTTGCTTAAAGGAAGGCACGAATATTGTGGCTGTAGAGATTCATCAGGGTCGTGCGGCAAGCTCAGATGTATACTTTGAGATGTCATCTCTTAAAATTCAGGAGGATATTCCTGTAGTAACAGCAACAACACAGAAGTCAGTTGCTCTGGCAGTAGGTGCAGATGAGACAAGCAGAAATATCACATGGTATGCAGATGCGGATGTGGCTGGTAAGGTGCAGTATGCAGTAAAGAATGGTGCGGAGTTCCCAGCAAACTATGTTGAGGTAGAGGCTTCCGTTATAGAATCTAATATTGCAGGAAGCTATAGCAATCAGGCGACAATGAGTAATCTTTCATATAATACAGAGTATGTATACAGACTTGTAAATGGTGAGTTAGTATCTGAGATTTATAGCTTCAAGACAGGTGATGCAAATTCCTTCAGTTTCTTATTAGCAGGTGACCCACAGATTGGTGCAGGAAGCACAGAAAGTGATATCGTGGGTTGGGAGAATACCTTGAACCTTGCAACACAAATGTTCCCAGAGGCAGATTTCCTCTTAAGTGCAGGTGATCAGGTGAATACAGCGTCAGATGAGACACAGTATGACGGATATCTTGAGCATGACGTATTAAAGTCATTACCAATGGCAACAGTAATTGGTAACCATGACAGCGGAAGTGACGCATATAGCGAGCATTTTAACAATCCAAACGAAACAGCTTATGGCGCGACAACAGCAGGAACAAACTACTGGTATGTATATAACAATACCCTCTTTATGCACATTAACTCTAATAATATGAGTACAGCAGAGCATAAGGCATTCATGGAGGAAGCAATCGCAGCAAATACTGATGTAGACTGGAAGGTAGTATCATTCCATCACTCAATCTATACAGTAGCAAGCCATGCTTACGATGGAGATGTCTTAACAAGAAGAGAACAGTGGGTACCTGTATTTGATGAGTTAGATGTGGATGTAGTATTGATGGGACATGACCATGTATATGCAAGAACCTACATGATGAATGGATTTACACCGATCGTAACAGAGACATTGGAGAACAGTGTAATAAATCCTGACGGAATCCTTTACATCACAGCAAACTCAGCAAGTGGAAGTAAGTTCTACGGAATTAAGAATGAGACCTTTGACTATGCAGCAGTACAGTCACAGGAGAAGGTAGCAAACATTTCAAATGTAGAAGTAACAGAAAACAGCTTTAAGATTACTACATATCGTACAAATGATATGAGCGTTGTAGATACTTTCGAGATTATTCGTGAGGATGTAGCTGGTGAGACACCTGAAACATCGGATACAGAGACACCAGATGTCGAAACGCCGGATGAGGAAGAATCATCTGAAACAGAGTCTTCTAGAGAGGAGTCGACAGAAGCAGAAACAACTACAGAGAAGCAGAGCACTTCTACACAGAATACTACAACTGAAAAAACAGAAGCTGTAGAGATTACAGAACAGAATGTTCCTTTAACAGGAATAATGCCTGACGGTACACAGATTGAAATACTTGATGCAACGGAAGGGTTCAAATTGAAGGCAGACGTATTACAGAAGTATTATGGAAGAAATATGTATATCATGGCTCATTTAGGCAATGGTATCGGCTTTAGTATCGATGTATCTAATATGACAGAGCAGAGCGAGGACATAGAGTTAAATTCTGTTATGGAAGAGATTCCGGGCTTTGCAGAAGGCTTTGATACAATCAAGTTAACGGCTGCAAAGGAAGAGAGTCTGTCATTTACAATGACAATCCATGCAAATGTTGGCGAAGAGTATATTGGAAGGACAGCATATCTCTTTAAGAAGAGCCTTTTTACAGGAGAGTATGAGATTGCGGGAATTATGAAAGTAAACGAGATTGGTAATGTGGCATTAGAGACTACAGAGTTTACTGATGTGATGATTATGATTGAGAAATAAGTGTGTGAGCAGTTGCGAAATGCGACTGCTCTATTTGTTTGCGTAGAATTTTTTCAAGGAGTGTTGCTATGGAGGGGAGAAATTAAAAAGAGTGGATTCTATGCAATTGAATTAATAATAATACAGAAGTGTTCGAATTTCTCGCATGTTTATGCTTTGGGCTATTGCATAAATATTTATTTTCTGTATAATTAAAAATGGAATTATGTAAACCAATCGTTATAAAGACTCATTTAATAACAGTAAGTGGGTTCGAATAAGATTGGTTTTAGATTACAAAGGAGGAAAAAGGTATGGAAGTGAAAAAATATGTTAGGCGTATGCTTGCAGTTATATTGTCAGTATTATGTATAATGATGAATGGCAATTTTGGTGTAGCATTCTATGCATTAGCAGAAGAGGAGGTTAATGTAACAGACAGTTCTACTGCTCCGGAGGGATATGTGCCTCAAGAATCCATGGAGGAAATGACAGCATTTTCATTAAACAGAAATACAGAAGATTTATCTTCGGTTAATGTTTTATTAGTTGAGGATACGTTACCATAGGATTCTAATGCAAATAGTGTAGTGCTTTCGTTGTTAGGTGTTACATATAACAAGGTAAAGACAGAGCAATTTTCAGAACTGGATTTAGAGAAGTATTCGATTATCATTTTTGCAAATGACCAGACATCATCCACATACGCATATTATGCAGATATTATGAGTCAGGTAGAGGAGTTTGTTTCAGCAGGTGGTGTGGTAGTTTTTGGCGCTTGTGATAAAGGCTGGGCAGGTGGATTTATAGGAACTGCTTTACCTGGTGGTGTTACTAAAACAAATTATAGTAATAGTAAAAATTATATTGTTGATTCGGAACATCCCATTATCACTGGTGAATTGATAGATGGTGTTGTATTGGTGGATGATGACTTATTTTCAAATGCATGTAGCCATATCGTTTTTGATGAGTCGACTTTACCAATGGACACGAAGGTTATTTTGAGAGATAGCACAAGGAATGCTCCGACATTAGTTGAATATAGTATAGGGGATGGTTTGGTAATCGCATCGGGTTTGACATGGGAACATAGTTATGCGAATCATATTAATGATACTTTTGGCCACTATGCACAGATTGCACTGGCAGATTTATTTATGTATGCTGTTAGTATTAGTAATTCAGATGTAAGTACGGAATTGGCAGTTGATTTAAGTGTAAATGGTAGTGATGAGATGCTTTCCGATGAAGTATTGGATATAAGTGCAACAGTCAAGAGTGCTAGTGAAATGCAAGTAGAAGATGTTTGTTTGAGTATAGTTCTACCTGATGAATTAGAATTAACAGAGGCAAGTGCTGAAAGCGTATTAACGTGGGAAATTCTTGATGTTGAGGAGAGCAAAGATGCTAATTGGATATTGAAGTTAAAGGATGATATTGAATTAACTGAAGCAGAAATGAATGTTAATGTCGAGATAAAATTGTCGTATACAATTCCTGAAACAGGTGAGGTAGAAACGAAGGATATTGTCCAGCAGATAAAGGTTATTAGAAATAATAAAGCGGTTGTTGTGGTTCCTGGAATAATGGGTACAAATCTTGTGAAAACCGAAACCAATGAGCCTGTATGGGGCGCATGGATGGGAAATTCGATGGATGTTTTGAAACTACATGATGCATTTCAATCTTTAAAATGCGATGATATGGGAAAAACATGGTATAGCATTGAACCACAAAATGATTATGGTTATGATAACACTTATGAAAAGATAATTACAGAATTGGAAGATGATGAAGTTATTAATGAAGAATACGATATAATGTTTTTTTCATATGATTGGAGAAAAGGGGTCAATAAAGTTGCAGAAGAGTTAAGTGTCTTTATTGAAAATTATGACGAGGTTGTTTTTGTGGCTCATAGTATGGGTGGATTAGTCACAGAACGTTATATTGCGTATTACGGAGATGATAAAGTTTCGATGCAAATTACGGCAGGTACGCCTTTTTGGGGAACGCCGGCTATGATGGCTGTACTTGATACGGGAAATTTGGGATACATTATAGGTTTGCCACTAATGGCAGAGCTGTTTACATCTTTTGAATTGCCAAGTATTTTAATTAATTTGGGAAGCTGTTATGATTTGCTGCCAAATGAAGAATATGCTACGGAAGCATCATGGATGTATGAGAACAGACGTGTTTTTGAAAAATGGTATGATTTCGTCTGGTATCATGAGGAGTATTTTAATTATATATTTGATGAATTTGATAAGTTGATAGCTAATGATTATAACTCGTATCTGTGGGAGAATGGCAAGATGGACCATTATCAGATCGACATTTCCCAGAACAATACATCGGATTTGAAGCGAATTGCTTTAGTGGGAACAGGCTATAATACGATTTCTGATATTGAGGTGGTATATTTTAGCGGGGATAATATCTATGTACCAAGGTATGGTAATGGCGATGGGGTTGTCACACTTACCAGTGCGACTATGAATGATAATCAGAATATACTTGATATACGAGTATTTAATAATGTTGGTCATATGGGACTGATTCAAGAGAAACTGTGTACGGACGTTATTTTAACTGAAATCAAAAAGAATATTAATCAAGATACGCCAGTGGCTTTCATGTTAGGTTATTCCGTAGAGGAAGCAACAGACAATGAAGAAGTGCACAATGCTCTTATTCACCAGTTGGCAATATCCGGTGAATATGAATTTGAAGTAAAGAATGAGAATTCTTCGTATGCATATACTTACGAAGGCGTGGTAGATGGAGATTTGTTTAAAATCAATCCTATGTCGGTATCAGATTTAACATTTACATTAACACAGTTTGCGGAGGATGATTTAACGTTTGCATTTACTTCCTTGAAGGAGCAGTCTACGGATATTGCATTGGTATTAAATGGAGAAAATTACCTGTTTCAAAATATTAGTGTGAAAGCAGGTAGTGTACTTTTACTAGACTTAAACATGGAAGCATTAGAATTGAAGATTGACATGGACGGTGATGGCGCAGTTGATACAACTGTAGTGCCTAATTTGGAAGATACACCAGTCGTAGAGGAGCCAGCAGAGGTTCTTGATATTACAGTAGAATCAAGAAATGCAAATGTTTCCAATACTAATACGATTAATCCGAATATTACAGTTACAAATCATTCGGAAAAGCCTATCGACCTTAGGGAATTGACAATATCGTATGTATTTAATCCGGATGAAAAGGAAAATATTGAATTTCACTGCGACTGGCTTGCGGTAAATCATCAGTATATCGGAAATGTTGCGGTGTGCGAATTTGTAGAAGGAAATAATGGCAATGTATATGCGACTATTAGCTTTGATACAGATGTGCAGGTAAATTGTGAGGAACCACTTATGATACACTTCCGTCTAAATGCAACAGATTGGTCAAGTTGGGATTTTACCAATGATTATTCAATGGGAACAGAGACGACAACTGTAACAGACAGTATCATTATTAACTACGGAAATTGTGTGTATGGGGTAATTCCTGAATAATCTTCTGCGCTAAGTCAAAGTGAGTTGGAGCGTATGAAGGAGGAGTGAGGTTGAAAACAAAACTATTGAAGAGAATATTATCAGTTATGATTACGATAATGCTATGTGTCTTATTATTGTTGCGCTCTATGCAGGTTCAAAAGCTAGAAGCAGTTATGAGTGACCTACTAGATTATTATTATATTTCCTGCCCGAATGGAAATGTATTATCTGTTTCTACTTGGGGGGGATTGCGATATAGATATAAGCTTATCAGTTATTCAAATAGATTAACAGAATCTGTGGGAAGTAGAACTTATGGTTCAGAGACTGATATTTGGGGGAATACTAGGTTTCATCTTACAGGCTTGCTTTCAGGACCTAGTGGTATGAATGATAAAACTAACTTTCCACAGTGTGTTCTGGAAATAAATGATTCATTATATAAACAACGTTTGTTTTATCCGACATTTGCTGATAGTGAAATAGATGCATCGTCTATGAATGGTAGGAGAGTATATATATCCTTTGAACATTCAATGTCATATGAGGAAACAGAGGAATGGATTTCAAAGCTTGCAAGTTATGGTAATGTTACATGGCTTTGGGTAGATACCTATGGGCAGACGGATATGAGTAACAATCCGGTTACTATTCAAAATCCCTTTGAAAGTGATGCCTTGCCTTTGTATGGTATACCCATATATCATGACGGAATGCGTGTTGAAGAGCCATTAGAAGCTTTTTTAGACATATTGAATCATGCGATGGATGATGAAGATGATAATGAGATGCGACGGAGATTACGGGATGTGAAGTATGGAATAAAGGATTTGGATAGCCGGTTGGTAGAAACGGATATAAAAATTATGGGAGCTGTGTTACTGCCGGTTGAAGGCGTGAACAGGGAGCAAGTATTGGAGGAACTAAAAAAAATAGATAATGTCAGATGTTGTACATAATACGGTTCAACATAGTATATGGGATTGGATCAGCTTGCTTTTCCATAATTCGACAGATTTTGCACAATATTTATAATTTGTTCAAAATTTATTTATAATTATAACCTTGATTGATAACTTTTCTTACTATATAATGGTTATACAAAGTGATTATGTAGACTAAATAAAGTATAGGTAAGAAAGTGGGCGAGTATATGGGTAAGAAGAGTGATACTGCGATTAAGAATTTTACGGAGAAATACACAAAGGTTTGCATAGAGAATAATGCGATTGATGTGAATTTATATGATGAGCATGGTGTAAAGCGCGGACTTAGGGATAAGAATGGTAAGGGCGTATTATCGGGACTTACCAATATTTCCCTCATTAAGTCATCGGAGATGGTGGACGGAAAGAGTGTTCCGTGTGAGGGACAGCTTTATTATAGAGGTTATAATATTTATGATTTGGTAAGCGGCTTTAGAAATGATGGCAGACTGGGCTTTGATGAGTGTGCGTATTTGCTGTTGTTTGGTTCTCTGCCGACTGCTGAACAGCTGGTAGAGTTTAAGCAGACTTTAGGGTACAGCATGACGCTTCCTACGAACTTTGTGCGTGATGTTATCATGAAGGCGCCTAGCCGTGATATTATGAATTCCCTTACAAAGAGTGTGCTGACACTTGCCTCTTATGATGACAATGTATCAGATATGTCTTTGGATAATGTTTTGCGCCAGAGTTTGATGCTGATTAGTGTATTTCCGATGCTTTCAGTATATGGTTACCAAGCATATAATCATTATGAATGTGATGATAGTTTATATATTCATAGACCTGACCCGAGTCTGTCGACAGCAGAGAATTTACTTCGTCTGTTGAGACCTGATAAGAAGTATACGGCAATTGAAGCGAGTGTACTGGATGCTGCACTGGTGTTGCATATGGAGCATGGTGGCGGTAATAATTCGACCTTTACCACCAGAGTGGTAACAAGCTCCGGTTCGGATACATATTCGGTTATTGCGGCGGCCTTGTCATCTTTGAAGGGACCAAAGCATGGCGGTGCGAATATTAAGGTGGTTCAGATGATGGAGGATTTGCGTCGTAATGTAGAGGATGTTACGGATGAGGCGCAGGTTAGGGAGTATCTGTATCGTCTGTTGAATAGAGAGGCATTTGACAGAAGCGGTTTGATTTATGGTATGGGACATGCGGTGTATTCGATTTCTGACCCGAGAGCGAAGATTTTCAAGGGCTTTGTGGAGCAGCTTGCTTTTGAGAAGAAGCGTCATGATGACTTTGAGTTATATTCTATGATAGAGAGACTGGCACCTGAAGTAATTGCAGAGAAGTGTAAGATTTATAAGGGTGTTAGTGCCAATGTGGATTTCTACAGTGGCTTTGTGTACAGTATGCTGGATATTCCGTTAGAGCTTTATACGCCTATCTTTGCGATTGCAAGAATCGTTGGTTGGAGTGCGCATCGTATGGAGGAGCTGATTAATGTAGATAAGATTATCAGACCTGCATATATGAGTATTGCGCAGCTTAGACCGTATCATACGATGAAGGAGCGTTCCACACCGATTTTGGATGATAACGCAGAGCCTGTGTATAAACTGCCGTTGAATGAATAGAATATATTCGTGAATGAAATTAATTCGGAAAATGTGTTGATTTTTAGAAAACACGGTGCTACAATATTATTAGATTTAATAATGCTTGATGATAAGAGTGGGCTTTGGTCCACTCTTTAGTTTTGCATTATCGAAATATTAATGAGCAACAGTTCAGCACGCCATTCGCAAAAGTCGCATCTTACGATGCTTACCGCTACTTCGTAGCTTCTTTTGCTCACAATATGGCGTTTAGCTCATGCATAAGAATAAGCACAAAAACATGCTAGCATGTTTTGTGTGTTTATTCTTATGCATGACTGAACTGTTGCATGAAAACTGAATAAAGGAAAGGTGAAAGAATGGCAAAAAGAGACACGTATGAGTCACGTGCAGAAGAGATTCTGCAGCCGATTGTGGAAGCAAACGGATGTGAGATTTATGATGTGGAGTATGTCAAGGAAGGCGGCGAGTATTACTTAAGAGCCTATATTGACAAAGAGGGCGGTGTAAACATCGTCGATTGTGAGAATGTAAGCCGTGCATTTTCAGAGAAGCTGGATGAGGTGGATTTTATCTCAGAGGCATACATTTTGGAGGTGAGCAGTCCGGGGCTTGGAAGAGCATTAAAGAAGGACAGACATCTTGAGAAGAGTATTGGCGAAGAGGTTGAGCTTAAGACCTATAAGCCGATTGACAGGCAGAAGGATTTTACAGGTATTTTAAAGAGCTTTGATAAGGATACCGTAACAATAGAAACAGAGGAAAAAGAAATAGTCTTTGCGAAGGCTGATATTGCAATTATCAGACTGGCATTGGATTTTTAGCATAGGAGGTATATGGAAAAATGAACAAAGAATTATTGGAAGCACTCAATATTTTAGAGAAGGAGAAAGAGATTAGCAAGGAAACCTTGTTTGAAGCAATTGAGAATTCTCTTATGACTGCTTGCAAGAACCATTTTGGAAAGGCAGATAACATAACAGTACAGGTAGACAGAGAGACCTGCGACTTCTTATGCTACGCTACAAAGGAAATCGTTGCTACTTATGATGAGGTAGAGGACGATGTATTACAGATTTGTATTGATGATGCAGTAAAGATTTCTAAGAAGGCTGTCATCGGCGAGACAATTAATGTAGAGATTAAGTCTAAGGAGTTTGGACGTATCGCAACACAGAATGCTAAGAACGTAATCTTACAGAAGATTCGTGAAGAAGAAAGAAGCGTTGTATACAACCAGTTCTATGAGAAGGAGAAGGATGTTGTAACAGGTATTGTTCAGCGTTATTCAGGAAGAAATATCAGCATTGACCTTGGTAAGGCAGATGCATTATTAAATGAGTCTGAGCAGGTTAAGGGTGAAATCTTCCGTCCAACAGAGCGTATTAAGGTATATATCGTAGAGGTTAAGAATACACCAAAGGGACCAAAGATTATGGTCAGCAGAACACATCCAGAGCTTGTAAAGAGACTCTTTGAGGCTGAGGTTACAGAGATTAAGGATGGTACAGTAGAGATTATGAGCATTGCCCGTGTGGCAGGAAGCAGAACAAAGCTCGCTGTTAGAACAAATAATCCTAACGTAGATGCAGTTGGTGCCTGCGTAGGTATTAACGGTGCCAGAGTAAATGCCATCGTAGAAGAGCTTCGCGGAGAGAAGATTGATATTGTGAACTGGGATGAGAACCCTGGTAACTTCATTCAGAACGCATTATCGCCTGCTAAGATTGTTGCGGTATTTGCTGATCCTGACGAGAAGACTGCAAAGGTTGTTGTACCGGATTATCAGTTATCACTTGCTATCGGTAAGGAAGGTCAGAATGCGAGACTTGCTGCAAGATTGACAGGTTATAAGATTGATATCAAGTCAGAGACTCAGGCAAAGGATGCAGAAGGATTCCGTTACGAAGACTATATGTATGATGAAGAAGGCGACGTATACTACGAAGAGGATGAGTATTACGAGGAAGAAACAGAAGAAGACGTTGTAGTTGAAGAAGTTGCAGAAGAGACAGAGGAATAATATGGCAAAGAAGATTCCGTTAAGACAGTGCATAGGCTGTGGGGAGATGAAGAGCAAGAAAGAGATGTTCCGTGTACTCAAAACAGAGGATGAGGGAATTATCTTGGATGTAACAGGCAAAAAGAACGGCAGAGGCGCATATATATGCGGTAATGCAGAGTGTCTGGTAAAGGCTAAGAAAACCAAAGGGCTGGACAGAGCGTATAAGATGCCGGTTGCTGAGGAAATCTACGACAGCTTGATAAAGGAGATTGAGACACTTGAATCCAAATAAGATATATTCATTGCTTGGTCTTGCAACAAAGGCAGGAAAGATAGTAAGCGGAGAATTTGCAACAGAGAAAAGCGTGAAAAGCGGTACGGCATGGCTTGTGCTGGTATCGGAAGAGGCTTCGGATAATACGAAGAAGCTGTTTAGTGATAAATGCAAATTCTATAACGTACCGATTTACTATTTCGGAACCAAAGAGATGTTAGGGCATGCAATTGGTAAGGCAATGCGTTCATCGGTTGCAATTACGGATGAAGGCTTTGCAAAAGCAATTGTAAAGCAGCTCGAAACAGCTACATGAAGACGTAGAAAAGAGGATAATAATGGCGAAAATTAAAGTTTATGAGCTTGCGCAGGAGTTAAATATGCAGAGTAAGGATCTCCTGGCAGTGCTGAAAGATAAAGGTATTGAAGTTAAAAATCATATGAGCGTGCTTGAAGACAGTCAGGTAAGTGCTGCAAGAGATGCAGTGAAGAAGCCGGCAAAGTCAGAGGCACCTGCAAAAGCAGAAGCTCCTGCAAAGACAGAGGCTCCAAAGGCAGATGCGGCAGAGCCAGTATCACAGGCAGAGCCAGTGAAGAAGAAGAAGAGCATTATTTTTGTAAGTAATCCGCAGAATTCAAAGATGCCTGGTGCACAGGTTCCCAAGCAGCCTGCAGTAAAGCCGGCACCAAAGCCTGTACCAAAGGCAGCACCTACAGCTAAGCCTATCGAGGCAGTAAAGCCTGTAGAGGCAGCAAAGCCACAGCCAGAGGTAAAGCCAGTGGAAACACCGGTGGTTAAGCCAGAGGCACCTAAGCCAGTGGAGACACCGGTTGTTAAGGTAGAAGAGCCTGTAGCAAAGCCTGCAGAAGCAGAAGCTCCGGCACCTGTAGTTAAGGAAGAGGCTCCAAAGGCAGCTCCGGCACAGCAGGAGAAGAAGCCACAGCCAGAGGCTAAGCCGGCATATGAAGGCAATAGAGACGGTAACCGTGAGCGCAGACAGTTCGATGGTAATAACCGTGATAATAATCGCGGAGATAATCGTGGAGATAGAAAGCCATTTGACGGCAATCGTAGAGATAATAATCGTGGCGGTGATAATAATCGCGGCGATAGAAGAAACGATGGCAGACCATTTGATGGACCAAGAAGAGATAATAACCGTCCGGAGGGTAATAACCGCGGAGACAGAAAGCCATTTGACGGCAATCGTAGAAATGATGGCAGACCATTTGATAATAACAGAAATCAGAATGGCAGACCTGGTCAGGGTGGATTCCAGAATCGTGGCATGATGAATAAGGATGACATGATGGATAAGGATAGAGGCTATTCAAAGGATGGCGGCAGAGGCGGCTTTGGTAACAAAGGTGGCGCAAAGGGTAATAAGGGCAGCTTTATTCCTGATGGTCCTATGATGGAACCTGAGAAGCACAGAGACGAAGAGAAGCGTCGTATCAGCCAGGAGAAGGATAAGAAGAATAAAAAGGATCTTATCTACGAAGATGATGGCGATATGAAGAATCTTAAGAATAAGCCGGGTAAATTTATTAAGCCTGAGAAGAAACCTGTTGAACAGGTAGAAGAGCAGATTAAGGTAATTACCCTTCCTGAGAAGCTTACGATTAAAGAGCTTGCTGACAAGATGAAGATGCAGCCTTCTGTCATCGTTAAGAAGCTTTTTATGCAGGGACAGATTGTAACTGTAAATCAGGAGATTTCTTATGAAGATGCTGAGAACATCGCTATTGAATATGATATCATCTGCGAGCAGGAGGTTAAGGTCGATGTTATCGAAGAACTCCTGAAGGAGGATGAAGAGCAGGAAGAGAATATGGTGAAACGTCCGCCTGTTATCTGTGTAATGGGACACGTAGACCATGGTAAGACTTCGCTTCTTGATGCAATCAGAAAGACAAATGTTACAGATAAAGAGGCCGGTGGTATTACACAGCACATTGGTGCTTATACTGTTAATGTAAACGGTGAGAAGATTACCTTCCTTGATACACCGGGACATGAGGCATTTACTGCTATGCGTATGCGTGGTGCGAATGCGACAGATATCGCAATTCTTGTAGTTGCAGCAGATGACGGTGTTATGCCGCAGACAGTTGAGGCGATTAATCATGCAAAGGCAGCAGGTATCGAGATTATCGTTGCTGTGAATAAGATTGATAAGCCAGGTGCGAATATCGATAGAGTAAAGCAGGAATTAACAGAGTATGAGCTCGTAGCAGAGGACTGGGGCGGAAGCACAGTATTTGCACCTGTATCAGCTAAGAATGGTGATGGTATCGAAGAGCTTTTAGAGATGATTGTATTAACAGCTGAAATGCTTGAGTTAAAGGCTAATCCTAACAGACGTGCAAGAGGTCTTGTTATCGAGGCTGAGCTGGATAAGGGACGTGGTCCTGTAGCAACTATCCTTGTACAGAAGGGTACTTTGAAGGTTGGTGACTTTATTTCAGCAGGTGCTGCAAGCGGTAAGGTTCGTGCCATGGTTGATGATAAGGGTAGAAGAATCAAAGAAGCTGATCCTTCTACACCGGTAGAGATTCTTGGTTTGAATGATGTACCAAATGCAGGAGAGATTTTCCTTGCACATGCAAATGATAAGGAAGCTAAGTATTATGCAGAAACCTTTGTTGCTCAGAATAAAGAGAAGTTATTGGAAGATACTAAGGCTAAGATGTCTCTTGATGACCTGTTCTCAAAGATTCAGGCTGGTAACCTTAAGGAGCTTAACCTTATTATCAAAGCTGACGTTCAGGGTAGCGTAGAGGCGGTTAAGCAGAGTCTCATGAAGCTTTCTAATGAAGAGGTTGTTGTTAAGTGTATTCATGGCGGTGTTGGTGCAATTAATGAATCAGACGTTATTCTTGCATCTGCTTCCAATGCAATTATCATCGGATTTAATGTTCGTCCTGATGCAATGGCAAAAACAACAGCAGAGCGTGAGGGCGTAGACGTAAGACTTTACAAGGTTATTTACCAGGCTATCGAGGATATTGAGGCAGCTATGAAGGGTATGCTTGATCCGGTATATGAGGAGAAGGTTATCGGTCATGCTGAGGTTAGACAGATCTTCAAGGCATCTGCAATTGGTAATATCGCAGGTTCTTATGTCCTTGATGGTACCTTCCAGAGAAACTGTAAGGTTCGTATTACTCGTGAGGGCGAGCAGATTTACGAGGGCGAGCTTGCTTCCTTAAAGAGATTTAAGGATGATGTTAAGGAAGTCAGAGCAGGCTTTGAATGTGGTCTTGTATTTGACGGATTTGACGGTATGCAGGAATTGGATATTGTAGAAGCGTATATTATGGTAGAGGTTCCACGATGAGAAAAAATAGTGTAAAGAATACCCGTATTAATGGGGAGGTGCACAGAGTTCTGGCAGAGATTATCCGTGGCGAGATTAAGGACCCGAGAATTAATCCAATGACATCTGTTGTTGCTGTAGAGGTAGCACCGGATTTAAAGACCTGTAAGGCATGGATTAGTGTTCTTGGTAACGAAGAGTCACAGCAGGATACTCTTAAGGGACTGAAGAGTGCAGAGGGATATATTAAGAATCAGCTGGCAAAGAAGATTAACCTTCGTAATACGCCGGAGATTCGTTTTGTAATCGACCAGTCTATTGAATATGGTGTAACCATGTCAAAGATGATTGATGATGTAAATCGTGCTGATGATGAAAGGCATGTAGAAGAATAACAATATATGTGCCTCTGGGGGCTTCGGCTTCCGGAGGCGTATGTATGCAATTAAGATATTATGAAAGGGTGATTTGTGTGTTGCACTTGCGTAAGGAATGCGAAGGAGCAAAAAGTATTGTGATATCGGGTCATATCAGACCTGATGGTGATTGCGTTGGCTCTTGTATGGCGGTTTATTTATATTTGAAGAAGATTATGCCAGAGGCACTTGTAAGCGTGTGCCTGGAACAACCACCGGAGATTTTTTCGTGTATCAAGGATTTTGATAAGATAGATACAGCATGCGAGGCAGTAGATGCGCCGGATGTTTTTATTGCATTGGACTGCGAGAAGACAAGACTTGGTGCTGCTGAGGCTGTTTTTGATAGAGCAAAGAAGACAATTAATATCGACCACCATATCAGTAATGCGTCAGGCTGTGGTGATGTAAATTATGTGGTTCCGGAGGCAAGTTCAGCTTCGGAGCTGGTGTTTGATGTTTTGGAAGAGGAAGAGATGGATGTGGAGATAGCCAAGGCTATTTACATAGGTATGATTCATGATACAGGGATTTTCCAGTATTCCAATACTTCGCCTAAGACATTTCAGATAGCTGCAAAGCTGATTGGATATGGATTCGATTTTCCGACATTGATAGATGAAACCTTCTATGAGAAGACTTATGTGCAGAACCAGATTTTGGGAAGAGCACTGTTAGAGAGTATCCTTTTTATGGATGGAAAGTGCGTAGTCAGCTACGTGGATAGAAAGACGATGGATTTCTATCATGCAACCTCTAAGGATTTGGATGGTATTGTAAGTCAGCTGAGATTAACCAAGGGTGTAGAGTGTGCTATTTTTATGTATGAGATAGATACATTACAGTTTAAGGTGAGTATGCGCTCTTGCAAGTATGTAGATGTGAGTAAGGTTGCCGGCCATTTTGGTGGTGGCGGACACAAGAGAGCGGCAGGCTGCACGATGAACGGAACCTTCCATGACGTAATTAATAATCTATCGGGTTATATAGAAGAACAGATAAAGGAAATAAATGCGTGATTAACGGAATTATAAATATATATAAGGAGGCCGGCTACACATCTCATGATGTGGTAGCCAGACTTCGTGGTATTGTAAAACAGAAAAAGATAGGTCATACGGGAACCTTAGACCCTGATGCAGTGGGGGTGTTGCCGGTATGCTTTGGTAATGCAACGAAGCTTTGTGATATGCTCACGGATAAGAGTAAAGAATATGAGGCATGTATGCTCCTTGGTGTTACAACAGATACACTGGATATGAGTGGACAGGTTTTGTCGGAAAGTGAAGTTTCGGTATCTGAGGAGACGGTCAGAGAAGCAGTTATGAGCTTTGTGGGTGGATATGATCAGATTCCACCGATGTATTCCGCACTTAAGGTTAATGGTAAGAAGCTTTATGAGCTTGCCAGAGAGGGCAAGGAGATAGAGCGTAAGCCAAGGCATGTGGAGATTCCTTTTATAGAGATTGTGTCCATGGAGCTTCCGAGGGTAGTATTTAAGGTGAGCTGCTCTAAGGGAACTTATATCCGCTCTTTATGCGCAGATATTGGAGAAAAGCTTGGCTGCGGCGCAGCGATGGAAAGCTTGAAGCGAACCAGAGTTGGTACCTTTAAGATAGAAGATTCTTTGACATTGACACAGATAGAAGAGGCTATGGCGAAGTCCTGCGTAGAGGATTATGTTTTGGCATCAGATGAGGTTTTTATGGATTGCCTTGGGGCAACGATGAAACCGGAGTTTGATAAGGTGCTTGCCAATGGAAATAAGCTGATTTTTCCACAGTTTGAGTTGGAGGAGAATCGATTGGTACAGGATGGGGAATGGATTAGAATTTACAATAGTCGGAAGATTTTTTCGGCTGTGTATGTGTATGAGAAAGCATCTGGCTGCCTGAAGCCTTTTAAGATGTTTTTGACATAGGAGACGTATATGAAGATTATTAACAACACGACAGAATTTTATATAGAGGAAGAGACTGCGGTTGCAATTGGTAAGTTTGATGGTTTTCATAGAGGCCATCAGAAGCTCTTGAAGATTATTCAGGAGCAGAAGCAGAGAGGTCTTGCAACGGTAGTATTTACGTTTGTACCTTCCCCAACGGCATTTTTTAGTAAAGAGGTGTTGCGTGATTTGACCACTGTTGAGGAGAAGAGACGAATCTTTGAGACAGCAGGCGTTGACTATTTGATAGAGTATCCATTTTATCAGGAGACTGCGGATATGGAGCCGGAGACATATATAAAGGATGTGCTGGTGAACAAGCTTCATGCGAAGTGTATTGTGGCAGGTGACGATTTGTCCTATGGTAAGAGAGGCGCAGGTGATGATAAGCTGCTTAAAGAGAAGGCAGCAGAATATGGCTATGATGTGATCATTATCGAAAAGGTTCTTTATGAGGGAAGAGAGGTAAGCTCTACCTATGTACGTGATGAAGTGAAAAAGGGAAATATGGAGCTTGTGCATAATCTGCTTGGGATGCCTTATCATGTTGGAGGAAGGATTATTCACGGAAGAAAGCTTGGCAGGACGATTGGGATGCCAACGGTGAATCTTGAGCCGCCAGAGGAGAAGCTGTTACCTCCTAAGGGGGTATATTACTCTTATGTGATGCTACAGGGGAAGCGTTACTGGGCGATTACCAACATTGGAACCAAACCTACTGTGGATGCCAATAAGGTCATGGGAGTGGAAAGCTTTATCTATGATTTTGATGATGAAGTGTATGGAGAAGAGTTGGAAGTATATCTTTTAAGCTTCAAGAGACCAGAGATGAGGTTTGATAGTGTAGAATCACTAAAGGCACAGATGGCAAATGATATAGAGGATGGTAAAAATTACCATAGTTATGTTAACAAATGTTGCCAAAATAGGCAGTGTTGACATAAAAACTAAATAATGATATAATTTTTTTGTAACATTTTGTAATATTGACGTAATGAAAAAATAATGGGAGTTACAAGGGTAATGAAGAGAAGATCATGCGTAAGAATACTGATGTTAGTCAGTATTTCGGCTATGTTGTCCGGCAATGTTGTATATGCCAATGAGACAACACAGAACGCATCCTCGAAGGAAGTACAGGATACGCAATTACAAAAGACTACAAAGAAAGACACTGAAGAGAATAGATTAGTTGCAGGAGTGGCCTGGGTGCTTGAGGATGCAGTACATGGAGAAGAATCCTTAACAGTCATAGCAGGTGCAACAGACACGACGGATACAATACAGACAATAAAAGGATCTGTTGGAGAGACGAAGGAAGAAACACAACAGCAAAAAACACATTGGGGATACACGAATTTGGGTATTGCAAATGTGCATAATAATCTCAATATTCGTGAGACACCGTCCGAGAAAGGAAAGCTGGTAGGGAAGCTCACGAAGGATGCAGCATGTGAGATTTTATCAGTAGAGGATGGCTGGGCGCATATTAAGTCCGGTAAGGTGGAAGGCTATTGCAGTACAGAATTTCTTTTTATGGAAGAGGAAGCGATTGCACGAGGTAAGGAAATTGCTTCCATGATTGCAATAGTGAATACACAGACCCTTAAGGTTAGGGAAGAGCCGAATACAGAGTGTGCTGTAATTACATTGATTCCGGAAGGTGAGGAGCTTGATGTAATTGAAGTCATGGAGAATGGCTGGGTTAAGTTCATGCTGGATAATGATGAGGCTTATGTCTGTGGTGATTATGTAGATATTGAAGAACGCTTGAAGAAAGCGACGTCTTTGACTGAGTTGATGTATGGTCAGGGCGTTTCAAATGTAAGAGTTGAGCTGGTTCAGTATGCGAAGCAGTTTTTAGGTAATCCTTATGTATGGGGCGGTACAAGTCTTACAAAGGGGGTTGACTGCTCAGGATATACGATGCAGATTTACAAAAAGTATGGTATTACACTACCGCATTATTCTGTATCACAGTCCAAGATGGGTACTAAGATTAAGCTTTCGGAGGCTAAGCCGGGAGATTTGGTATTTTACGATAAGAATGGTGTGATTAATCATGTTGCTATTTACATTGGAAACGGACAAGTTATTCACGCATCGAATCCAAAGTCTGGTATCAAGATATCGAGTGCAACTTATCGTACTCCGGCAGTTGTCAGAAGATTGATTAATGATTAAACGAGGTTGTAAATAACGAAATAATATTTATGTTGCAAGTATAATATTTGTGTGATAAAATACATGAGTATGGCAAGATTTGCCGTAGCCGGTACTCAGTGTCGGGACACTCCGACCCAAGCTTAGTACTTGGCGGTTTATAGTTTTATTATTTAAGGAGGATATCAAGATGATTTCTAAGGAAAAGAAGCAGGCGATTATCGCTGAGTATGCAAGAACACCTGGCGATACAGGTTCACCAGAGGTACAGGTAGCTGTATTAACAGCAAGAATCCAGGAGTTAACTGAGCATTTAAAGAGCAACCAGAAGGATCATCACTCAAGACGTGGTCTTCTTAAGATGGTAGGTCAGAGACGTGGTTTACTTGACTACTTAAAGAAGACAGATATCGAAAGATATCGTGCTCTGATTGAGAGACTTGGAATTAGAAAGTAATTCAAAAACGAAGGGCGGGAAGTATATTTCCGCCCTTTGTGTACACAAATGCCAAAGGAAATTGTAGCTTCGCTACGGCATTTGGTACGACAAGTAGGCTTGCGCCTGCTTGATTTAACCTCATTGTAGAAGATTGCTTCGAGACCACTGAAAAGTGTAGGCGCAGACCTGCATTTTTCAGTAGTTTCGGCTTCTTCTACAAACGTTATTGATGCGGAGAGCATCTGTTATTTCAGTTTTATAGAAGAAAGGAAGGTTTAAACATGTACAACGGAACTTTTAGCGAGAAAAAAGAAAAACATTTTAAGACATTTAGCATGGAATTAGGCGGACGTACACTTTCAGTAGATATCGGAAGAGTGTCTGCTCAGGCAAACGGTGCTGCATTCATGCACTATGGTGATACAACAGTATTATCTACAGCTACAGCATCAGACAAGCCAAGAGATGGGATTGATTTCTTCCCATTATCAGTAGAATACGAAGAGAAGTTATATGCAGTAGGTAAGATTCCGGGTGGTTTCAATAAGAGAGAAGGTAAGGCAAGCGAGAATGCAATCCTTACAAGCCGTGTTATCGATAGACCTATGCGTCCATTATTCCCTAAGGATTATAGAAATGATGTTACATTAAACAATATGGTAATGTCAGTTGACCCTGAGTGCCGTCCTGAGTTA
>JAZNMO010000036.1:0-5146 GCA_045579665.1 Lachnospiraceae bacterium | reverse complement strand
TCCAATGGCAATTTTAGCTGTCTTATTGTATAATTGCTATTGGATATTTTTTTTAGTAGCATAAAGAGAGTATACCAAAAAATCGCTGTGGTCTCACGACCTCAGCGATTTTTCTTTTATGGGACTTTTTTTACAGCCCCTTTTCTCTATCTTTCACTAATAAGCAAATCACATTGCTCTTTTATCTGATATTCTTCAAAATACCGCTCTTCATACGGTATCCATCTGGTCAGGAACTGCTCTAAGCGTTCCTCGCCATTACGCTGTCGGATTCGCTCCTGCTGCACGAACGGGTCCACATCCATAAATATCTTCATCGTATAGTCAATCGTAAGCTTAGGATGTAAGCAGTATGCACCTTCTATAACGATTAACGAGGTATCCTGCACCTCTACCCATGTATCAAGTGCCATCTTTGAACAGTCAAACCTCTGATACCGAAACGAACCGCCCTGTCGTAAAGGCTCTGCCACCTCTTTTATAAACCGTTCATAATGAATATTGCCTCCCGGCTCTTGATAACGCTCCTGTGTTCTCAGCTCTAAAGGCAAATAAAAATCATCCATATGTATCACTGCTGCCTGATATCTCTCCTGCAACAGCTTTGCCAATGTACTCTTACCTGCCGCCGCTCTGCCGTCAATTGCAATAATGCTTCTCTTCTCATTACGTATTAATGCTTCTGCCCATCCTGTATTCATGTCTTACTCCGATTAAACTGTTTCCACTTCTCTTGTCTCCATCCTAATGCCTGCCTTAGACAGTGCTACCACCAATATTGGAATCACAATAATCTGACTAATCATTCCAGGAACTGCTGTTATAAAGCCTTCCGCCACAAAAATCTGCCATCCAAACTCTACTCCAAAGCCTGCTGCCATAATACAACGCACCAAGCCCCATACAAATCGTCCGCCAATCATCGCTCCAATCAACGATGTGTATATATGCCACACCTTCGTATGCAATCTTCTGTATAGCAGACCAACAATTATACCATATGCAGCTAATTCAAAGCACATAGAAAGTCCTGTAGGAAAAAGCATCGGTCTTCCAAATAATACAAATCGCAGCAACGGTGCTGAAAATCCTACAATCGCTCCATATCCCCATCCGCATACCAAACCGCACAGCAATACCGGTAAATGCATAGGGCACAGCATATTTCCTATCTCAGGTATCTGCCCTGTTACGAAGGGCAATACCAAACATAAAGCAAGACATATTCCTGATGTCACAATATTCTTGGTCTTCATTTTCCCCTACCTTCCCTTACTTTTACATTGCTATTATTACTTTGTCATTACTGATTCTGATACTTCTCACTCTGTGCCTTGATTAACTCAACATCCTCAAAATAGTTAATCTTCATAGCACTCTTAACCTCAGATAAGGTCTGTGCTGCAACCTCTCTAGCTGCCTCGCTTCCCTTCTTGAGGATATTGTAAATCTCAGGAATATCCTTCTCAAGCTCAGCTCTTCTGTTTCTAATCGGCTCAAGCTCCTCCTGTAATACATTGTTAAGGAACTTCTTCACCTTTACATCACCAAGGCCGCCTCTCTGATAGTGTGCCTTGAGTTCATCCAGATTTGTATAATCAGGCAGATATCTCTCAAAATGCTCAGGCTTAGAAAATGCATCAAGGTAAGTAAATACTGTATTACCCTCGATATGTCCCGGGTCACTCACCTGTAAATGTAACGGGTCTGTATACATGCTCATTACCTTTGTTCTTACTTCATCTGCACTGTCTGCAAGGTAGATACAGTTACCAAGGGACTTACTCATCTTAGCCTTACCGTCAATACCCGGCAATCTCAAACACGCCTTATTATCCGGCAATAATACCTGTGGCTCTACCAATACAGGCGCATATACGGAATTAAACTTATGCACAATCTCCTTTGTCTGCTCAATCATCGGAAGCTGGTCCTCACCTACCGGAACGGTAGTCGCCTTAAAGGCTGTGATATCAGCTGCCTGACTAATTGGATATGTGAAGAAACCAACCGGAATACTGGTCTCAAAGTTTCTCATCTGAATCTCTGTCTTAACGGTAGGATTTCTCTGTAATCTTGATACTGTAACAAGGTTCATATAATAGAAAGAAAGCTCACAAAGCTCTGCAATCTGTGACTGAATGAACAATGTTGACTTTGCCGGGTCTAATCCGCATGAAAGGTAATCCAATGCAACCTCGATTACATTCTGTCTTACCTTCTCAGGATTATCTGCATTATCCGTTAATGCCTGCGCATCTGCAATCATAATAAAAATCTTCTCAAACTCACCTGAGTTCTGTAACTCTACTCTTCTCTTAAGAGAACCTGCATAATGACCTACATGTAATCTTCCTGTCGGTCTGTCTCCTGTTAAAATAATCTTTCCCATGTCTTATCATCCTCCAAAACTATAATAATAGAAAAGACCCCTATCCCAAAGGATAAGAGCCTGTTAATGCCTTATTTTGCCACCCTGTACATACTATCATATGCTCCTTCTATAACGGTAAGGCTTCCGTCAATTCCTACTAACACCAAAATGCGTTCAGATTGCCCTCATAAGTCCATTCAATATCCATCAAACTATCCCGCTCACAGCCCCCGGGACTCTCTGTAAATTCTCACGAATATCTACTACTCTTATTCATCGGTTTTGCTTCTTTCAGAATATCATTAAATAAATAGGCAGTCAAGAGAATACTCCTATACTTTAGCCACTCTATTTAGAGAAATTTCCATTTAGCTGAGGATGGAAGGCATTTTATATATTTGATTTTAGGGAGAAAGGCAAGAAAATTCTACCGTTATGGTAAACTTTTCTTCTTTATTCCACGAAAAGTAATTACTACATTTTATTGATGATATCATCAAAACTTTTCTTGCTACTACTTAAATAATTATCGCAAAACATAATTGCATATGGGATCTGAAACATCACTATAAAAAATATTTAAATCATCCCATCTTCCTACATAAATAACTTCATTCTCCTTTATTAACCATTGAATTCCATTTTCTTTGTCCCACTCACAACTCCCACTTAAATTTAACACGTTTGTATCAGCATCTTCTTCCTCACACATATCTACTCTTAGTCGCATAACATCCATAAATTTTAAAATATCTTTTACTTGCGACACCTCGAATAACCCTTCCGAATATCCTTTATTGGGATATTCTTTCATCTCTGCCATGCAAAATTTCAAAGAATTTTCACACAAACATAAAATTATATCTTCATCAACAGAGTTCAAATACTTAACTTGCTTATCAACATAATCTTGTGGTACATCTTCTTCAATTTCTATAGTTATATATTTACCTATGTAATTAAAATATACCTCTCCTTCTAATTCTCCAAACTCATTTTCATGTAAATTCTTAATGTACTCCATATAATATTACTCTCCTTTATTAATCAAGTTTTCCTTCAAGCAAATCAAAATACAAATTAATTTCTCCTACTCCCCCCATATGTCCAAAATACGCATTTAACTTAGTTGGTATTAATTGTAATGTTTTCATATCATTTAATTCATGCCATGTTAAATTCTCTACAGCTGCCATCTTCTTCAAATCCTTAACAGATATTCCTGTCTGCTCCGATAAAGCTTGATATGCCAACTTGAAATTCGATGGTCTTCCATCTGTTCCTCCACTCATACCAAAAATTTCAACAGTCCCTCTCGAAAATTTTGAAAAATCAGGAACTCCATCTACATATTCAATTCCATCTATACCATATTTATCTAACAATGCTTTCATTTCCGGATCCGTAGGTACATATTTGGAATTTCCTCTTTCTCCGCACCAAACACCTCTCTCTCCATCAAGCGGCGTTTGGTTCATTCTTTTCTTTTCCTGCTCACTATAATAGTTTTCTGCTGTATTCTTCTCATCACAAGGAGCCTTCGCCAATCCCCACGGGTCACAATACATCACAGGATTACTATTACAGTACGCATACAGGTTCAGGCCGTCATTATAGATGACATCCTCCTGCGTGAAGCGTCCTGTGGTTGGGTTGTAGTAGCGGGCGCGGAGGTAGTAGAGACCGGTTAGGTCATCTTCTATCTGGGCGTTGTAGCGTAAGCTGTTTGGTGTGGACTCTTCTGCTAGAATCGGCTCGCCGAATGCACCATACTGGTAGGTGTTCTGTATCTTACCGTCACTATCCAGTACATAGCGGATGCTTCCCTGCTCATCGGTTATGTAGTAGCTATACTCAGCTGGATTTCCATTTAGCTGAGGATGAAAGGCATTTTATATATTTGATTTTAGGGAGAAAGGCAAGAAAAGTCTACCGTTATGGTAAACTTTTCTCTTTTACAAATAGCCGTTTTCGATTACAACTCTTCCCATTGCACACACATTGGCAATACCTCTGTGGAAAAGAATTCACATACTATCTCAATAGCTTTCTCGATATCAATAACAAAAGCATTTTCAACCATAACCTCTTCCTGGTCGGTATTAGTATAAAATATTGATATTCCATCTTCTTCTAACCCAATCATTCCATCTGAAACAGCGTGCATTCCTGGTTCACCTTCTTCCTAAAAAAAATGTGCATATGCATAATTTTGATTAGTTAATATAGTTAATACAGGGTAGTCCTCATCACAACTTATCCAAAATTCATTTACTCCTTTTTCTGTTTGTTTCTTTAATACACAAACAACCTCATTAATAGTATTACAATTCTCTTGCCCTAAAAAATGTTCTATTCTCATTCTCATTCTCCTTTATATCTTGAACTTACTTTTGGTGTTTTATCATTACCTACATATGTTTTTGGAACAGCTATAGCTCTGCTATTATTTGGTATTGCATTCGCTGGCGGTATTACTGTTAATGTAGCTCCTTCTGGCAAAAATGTTGATGTCATGTTATTACAAAAACCACACGTACCATTAGTATTGTTATGGTATAATGTTCCATTAGCGATACTGTTATCATTCATGTAAACTGCCGCTTTTTGTTCTACATGTCCATTATTTGCATAATTAGTGTCTGCTGATTAAACCGTTTTCGGTTCAAAATCAGCAGATTGATATGTTATTAATCTCGTCAGCAAAATTAGCGCAAAAAGTATTCGTGGCTGAATCTTGAAAAGATTCGTAACAAATACTGATAATGCAAT
>JAZNMO010000035.1:0-33625 GCA_045579665.1 Lachnospiraceae bacterium | reverse complement strand
TCTTTATTTCTCTTGAAGTCGATAATTCTGTATTTCTGTCTATGTCCACCACCGTGGTGTCTAACTGTAATCTTACCCTGATTGTTACGACCTGCGTTCTTCTTCTGTGATGTACAAAGAGACTTTTCAGGAGTTGTCTTTGTAATCTCTGAGAAATCTGAACCAGTCATATTTCTTCTGGAAGGTGTATATGGGTTATATGTCTTAATTCCCATTGTTATATCTCCTTTTCTATTTTATTATCACACTTGTCTGTGTATAGTTACTTCGCCGCTAGCGGCTACTTCTTACAGTCCTGAGAAAATCTCAATATCCTTGCTATCCTCTGTTAACTGTACGATTGCTTTCTTAGTCTTAACAGTCTTACCTGTTACGGCACCACGTCTCTTGTTCTTGCCGTCCATGTTCATTGTGTTAACCTTCTTAACCTTGGTTCCCTCGAACATCTTCTCAACAGCTTCCTTAATCTGAGACTTGTTAGCCTCTGTATGAACTAAGAATGTATACTTCTTCTCGCCCATTCCAGCCATACTCTTCTCAGTGATAACTGGTTTGAGGATTACATCATAATACTTAATATCTGCCATTATGCGTACACCTCCTCGATAGTCTTAACAGCATCCTTTGTAAGAACTACTGTGCCACCCTTCATAACGTCATAAACATTAATTGTATTTGTTAATGCTGTCTGTACGTTTGGAAGATTCTTTGCTGACTTAACAACCTTCTCATCATTCTCATTAAGAACAACGTAAGCCTTTGTAAGCTGTAAGTTCTCCATAACCTTAACGAACTGCTTTGTCTTAATCTCATCGAACTTTAACTCGTCGATAACGATTAACTTATTCTCCTGAACTCTGCTTGTTAATGCGGACTTGAGAGCTGCTCTCTTCTCCTTCTTATTAAGCTTGAAAGAATAATCTCTTGGAACTGGAGCGAATACAACACCGCCTCCTGTCCACTGTGGAGCTCTTGTAGAACCCTGTCTTGCATGACCAGTTCCCTTCTGTCTCCAAGGTTTTCTTCCGCCACCAGATACTTCAGAACGTGTCTTAGCCTTCTGTGTACCCTGACGATTGTTTGCAAGCTGCTGTACTACTGCCATGTGTACTAAGTGTTCATTCACTTCTACACCAAAGACAGCGTCGCTTAAGTTGATCTTCTCAACTTCCTTGCCTTCCATATTATAAACAGATACTTGTGCCATCTGATTGGTCCTCCTTTCGTCCTAATTAAGCATTAACCTTAACGGTTTCTTTGATTGTTACTAAAGCTTTCTTAGGTCCTGGTACTGCACCTTTAACCAAAAGTAAGTTCTTCTCTGCGTCTACTCTTACAACCTCAAGATTCTGAACTGTTACCTTTACGCAACCCATATGACCTGGCATGCCCTTACCCTTGAATACTCTACTTGGTGAAGAACAAGCGCCGTTGGAACCCTGATGACGATGGAACTTAGAACCATGTGCCATAGGTCCTCTGTGCTGACCATGTCTCTTGATTGCGCCCTGGAATCCTTTTCCCTTAGAAATTGCAGATGCGTCTACTTTATCTCCAGCTGCAAAAATGTCAGCCTTGATCTCTGTTCCTAATGCATACTCTTCTGCATTCTCAAACTTAAACTCTCTTAAATATCTCTTTGAAGAAACTCCAGCCTTCTCGAAGTGTCCCTTCAAAGCCTTGTTAACACCATGTCTGTGGATAACTTCCTTCTTTCCACCCTTATCCTTGTTAATAATCTTATCCTTCTTGTCTACAAAACCTACCTGAACAGCTTTGTATCCGTCATTCTCCTCTGTCTTAACCTGAGTTACTACACAAGGACCTGCCTGAAGAACAGTTACAGGAATTAATGTACCGTCTTCATTGAAGATTTGAGTCATTCCGACTTTTGTAGCTAATATAGCCTTTTTCATTCTTTTTACCTCCATTATATTTTCTACTACAGCGGCCTAGTCACAAGGACTATGCATACTAGCTAGTAGAGGTTTACTTTGTTAATACATCGAATCTTACTTATTCTTCATCTTGATATCGATGTGAACACCAGCTGGCATCTCTAATCTCTGTAATGCATCTACAGTCTTAGGATTTGGTGTAATAATGTCGATGAGTCTCTTATGAGTTCTCTGCTCGAACTGCTCTCTAGAGTCTTTGTACTTGTGTACGGCTCTTAAGATAGTAACAACTTCCTTCTTAGTAGGAAGAGGTACCGGTCCGCTCACCTGTGATCCGTTCTTCTTAACTGTTTCGATGATTTTTTTAGCAGATGCATCAACTAACTGATGATCATAAGCCTTTAATGTAATTCTCATTACCTGACTTGCCATAAAAAAAGTCGCCTCCTTTTCGCACTTTTACTTCATAAGTACGACAAGCGGTGACTGTACACTCTCCCGTGTGTGTCATGCATACAACACCAAGGCAAGGACACAGTCCCATCCCTATTGTCTGCATTCCATTCACGTCGTTTCTACACTTCGTAGACTATCTGTTTTGTACAGTGACTTGTCGCCAGTTTCCTAACTTGACATTCGCTCCGCGGAAAACCTACCATAACGGTAGCAACCTCACGTTTCATCGCTATCATGCCACAGCAATTAGTAGTATATCTTATAGTGGAATTATTTGCAAGATATTTTTATGTTTTTTTTTGAATACAATCCTGTCCCACTATTTCCTACTTATTCTTGTCTATTTTAATAGGAAATAGAAGCATCTGTCAAGAAAATCCTTTTCTCTTCTTCCTGATAATGTTATAATTCTTTCATGATTAAATAACTATTCAGAGCCCTCATTCGCAAAACCGCTACTTCGTAGCTTTTCTTTTGCTCATGTGTGCTTCTCACCATATGAATTTATAAATACAGACTTCTGTAAGCTTAGCTTACTCAGTCTGTTATATAAATTCGCATGGTTCTGAATAGTTACATTATTATAATATAGAAGCTATTCAAAGGAGATTAATATGTGGTTAGCTGATAACTGGAAAGATTATGAAGTAATAGATACGTCAAGCGGCGAGAAGCTGGAGCGCTGGGGTGATTACCTTTTGGTAAGACCGGACCCTCAGGTTATTTGGAACACGCCAAAGACTGCTGCCGGATGGCGCAAGAAGAACGGACATTATCACAGAAGTGCCAAGGGCGGCGGCGAATGGGAATTCTTTCATCTCCCACAGGAGTGGAGCATTCATTATAAAGAGCTTACCTTTAACCTAAAGCCTTTTAGCTTTAAACATACAGGACTTTTCCCCGAGCAGGCAACAAACTGGGATTGGTTCTCAGAGCTGATTCGCAATGCCGGACGTCCAATCAAGGTATTGAATCTGTTTGCCTATACCGGTGGTGCAACACTTAGTGCTGCCAAAGCAGGTGCAAACGTTACACATGTAGACGCTTCCAAGGGTATGGTTGCATGGGCTAAGGAGAATGCTGTTTCCTCCGGGTTACAGGACGCTCCTATCAGATGGCTGGTAGATGATTGTGTAAAATTCGTTGAACGCGAAATAAGACGTGGTAACAAATATGATGCCATCATTATGGACCCTCCTTCCTATGGAAGAGGACCTAAGGGTGAGATTTGGAAAATTGAAGAGGCAATTTATCCTTTCGTAGAGCTGACTACTCAGATTCTGTCAGACAATCCTTTATTCTTCCTCATTAACTCTTATACCACAGGCCTGCAGCCTGCAGTATTGACTTATATGATGCAGACAGCAATTGTGCCTAAGTTTGGAGGCAAGGTTGAAGCATCAGAAATCGGACTTCCTGTTTCAGGCAATGGACTGGTTCTTCCTTGTGGTGCAAGTGGTCGTTGGACAAAATAATACAAACAAAAAAGCTGACATGCAACTCATACATGTCAGCTTTCTTATTATTAATACATATATGCACCCATCTCAGCTGCTACTGCTGCAAAAAATGCAAAGAAAATAATCATAAAAATAATACTAAGTACAATCTGAATTAACATCCATATAAGCTCTGCTTTAAAGATGTTAGACTTGCTCTTCTTTCCATTTCCAAATGCCCATACAAACATCATTACTAAATTTACAATTGGAATACACATAATAAGCTTTGTCAACATCCAGTCACCAAAAGTAATCGGTTCCTCTGTATATGGTGCCTCATATGCCTGCTGGACTCTTGCGAAATCCTGACTAGGCTGCTGATATCCCTGTGACTGATAAGGCTGCTGCTCCTGCGAGTATCCCTGATAAGACTGCTCCTGATTAAAATTGTTATCCATTACTACTCTCCCTCTGAAATAAAAAAATTTTCATTATAATGATACATCTATTCTCGTCAAGTATCAACATTTTTTTATGTTAACTGACATATTTTATTCCAAATGGCATATTACATCCCTTATTTGTAGAATTTTAGCTGATGCAACAGATAATTCATCAATTCCCATCTCTACCCAAGTTTTAATCATCTGTAAATCTGCACCAAGCTCTCCACAAATTCCAACCTTTATACCAGCCTCATGCGCATTGCCAATTACCATCTCAATCATTCTTAAAACTGCCAAATGATACGGATTATAAAATGTATCCAGTTCCGCATTCTGCCTATCTATCGCCAGAGTATACTGCGTCAAATCATTCGTTCCAATGCTAAAGAAATCTGCCTCATTTGCAAGCTCTTTACTAATCATAACAGCTGCAGGAGTTTCTATCATGACACCGAGTTCAACCTCTCCGTATTGTACTCCTTGTGCCTCGAGTTCCCTTTTTGCGATTTCCACTAATCTTCTCGCATCCTGAACCTCTTCCACTGAAATAATCATCGGTAGAAGAATCTTTACCTTTCCATATGCTGCCGCACGTAAAATCGCACGCAGCTGACACCGAAACATATCCCTGCGTCTCAAGCATATACGAATCGCCCGGTACCCCAATGCCGGATTTGTCTCAGGCTTCAGCCCCATATAATCCACCGTCTTATCCGCTCCGATATCAAGCGTTCTGATTACAACCGTTTTGCCCTGCATAGACTCCACTACATATTTATATAGAAGAAACTGCTCATCTTCGGTAGGGTAATCCTCGCGATTCATATATAGAAATTCGGTTCGAAACAGTCCGATACCCTCTGCATCGTTTTCTAATGCTTCGTCCACATCCTGTTTGCCTGCAATGTTAGCGTAAAGCTTAACCACTTTTCCCTGCTTCGTTCTGGTTTCTCTTCCCTTGAGGCTTTCCAATTGCTCCCTTCGCTGCCTTGCTGCATTGTTCTGAACCTCTAACAACTCCAAGGTCATTTCATCCGGCTCAATGTATATCTTACCGTTTACCCCATCCACTGCTGCCAGCTTGCCATTCCATTCAGGTCGAATCTCTATCCCCGATACCGCAGGAATATTCATAGCCCGTGCCAGAATCGCCGCATGGGAATTCTTAGACCCCTCCGTAGAAACAAGAGCCTTTACACTTTCCTTATCCAACTGCATTGTCTGCCCCGGAGTCAGCTCCCTTGCGAGCACAATTCTGTCATCTCCATGTCCGTCTGCCTTAATGCTGCATTCCGAAGTTATTGTCTGTGTTACTCCCCTACGATTAGAAACTGCACTTTCCGCTAAAACGTCTATTAATATAGAAAGAACTCTGTCTGTCACATCCTTTACATCCTGACTTCTTTCACTCATATACTCGTCTCCAAGACATCTAAGCTTCTCCGAATACCACTGCCCCGTGCTGTACACGGCATATTCTGCGTTGGTTCGCCTATTCTCTATCCAATCCCTTACTGATGTATGATACTCTTCATCACGCAAAAACATCTTCTGCGCCTCAAAAACCAATGCCTTCTCTCCACCAAGCTCCTGCAATGCCTTTTCATACAAATCCTGTAATTGCACGGTCGCAAGAGCACACGCCTTTTCATATCGTTTCCACTCATCTGCAACATCCTGGGCACGAATATAGGTAACCGCAATCTGCCTCTCCTCATGAATCTCTATTCTACCTATTGCTATCCCGGCGACCAAGCATTTTCCCTGAATACACTCCAATGCAATCCCTCCGTTCTCTTACACTTTACTCACAGGCACTATTCTCATATGCATAATCCCGGATATTCCACTGCCCCTCTCCCTGATAGCCAAGCTCTGCTACCAGATAGCCTTCACTATATATCGGCATGAGCATATCCTCTGTATATACCTGAAATAATGTCCGCAATACCACTCTATCATCTATAAACTCATAATAAATATGATTACCGACGCCATATTTCTCCGAAAGCTCGGACGAAACCTCCGGATACACTGCAACCACTTCATCCTTTATCACCAGTGCCAATCCCTGCTCTGTGTCTTGATATGTGAACAAATCGTCAAGTCTCTGATACCAGTCATACTGCAATTCAAAAACATACCACTTGCCATCCGACGCCTTATCCACCATCCAAAGGTCATTCATGTAGACACCTGTTCCATGCTTGGTTAGTGTTATCAATGCCAACTCCAGAATGCCGTCACCGTCAAAATCGCTCTCAAGCGCCTGTGGCTGCACGCCATAATTAGATGTAAAATACCCATCCACTTGGACAAAAGAACCATCGCAGGTTTCTATCATCATTCTGCTGTCAATATGTGTACCATAGACTGCAAAAGATTCTGTTTCCTGTATCTGAAACACCTGATAGTAATGCTTTTCCGAATCCCATTTTGCCCAATAGTCATCAGCCCAACGCTCCCAATTCCTCGAGAAATCCGGCAGCATTCCACCTAAAACCTCATGCTCTTCCGGGCTTGGTACATACTCTTCACCTACAATACTTGGATTATCCCAGCTTTCTCTTGATATCGTAGAAGCATGAAATGCCTCCTGTGTCCAAGGAAGCTTCTCCAAATCAACCGTAGCCAGATATTCTGCACCATCCAGCACCTCGGTCTCAAGCTTCGTAAGCGTTCTATCCTCAAGTGCATAGTGATATCTTACCGTAGCAGAACCATCCGCCATCTCTACCGGTGCTATCACCTCTATGGTCGCATCCGAAAGTACATTCTTAACACCTGTCACACCTTCCAGCAGTTCCCACGATGAGGTATCACCAAAGCCGATAATCCGACCATCTGCCACGCCATCCTTGGAAAAATTAAGAAACACTGCAAATTCTTTTGCATTCTCAATCCCTGCAAGCCTTTCCCCACGAAACAGGATATTCTGCTCCAAAAGTTCAACATATCCGCCTGCATTCACATGCCAGGCACTTCCTTTTATACCGTCTTGTGTCTTCTCACCTGCTACAACAATCGCAGTATCATACAGATTCTTCCCTTCATATGCAAAGGTTAAGAAATCTACGGCACCATTATTTTTCACATTCTCAAGCAAAGTCTGTGTATAAGTATTCTCTCCCCATACTCCTATCAGCTCACTCACAGACCACTTCTTTAACTCCTTACGACTCTCCTCCAAAGCCTGACTAAGCTCATCCCTGGCAGCTTCCATCTCAGACTCTGTAATCACAGAATGCTCCGTCTGCTGTGTGTTACTCTCCTCCTCACTACCAACAACAACCTGCGACTCCTCCACTCGCATAGCATTCTCAGTCTCATCTATAGCAGACTCAACACCACATGCTGTAAGTGTTGCTCCCACTACAACGCAGGCAGCCACAACAGCCTGCTTCTTCCCTGCTTTCCACACTATTCTCTTCATCTATTATCCTCTGACTTAACTTCATAATTATTTGTTATCTCTTTACGAAGCGAACAGACTTTGCAAGTGCAATCGCATCCTCCTTCGTAAAGTTTTCCTGATTAAGATACACTGTATAAACTATCTCACTATCAGGCTCCCCAAAGAACACATACCAATATTTAGACCTATTCCACTCTTCCGGTGCTTCCGGATACTTCTCCTTATACTCCTCCCACTCAGGAATCGTAAACGAATCAAAGATTGCTTCACACAGCATCGCCTGCATGTCGCAGCCCTCTATATATTCTCCTTCCGACTCTATCTCGGCATGATTCATCCTCCACCACACCTTCGATAATCTTCCATCTTCAAAGATTAGCATTGGCTCATACGGACTTTCCACTATGCCAACGCCTCCCAAAGCATACCAAGCCTCGGGACACCATTCTCCATGTACTGTTTCCGGATAGTCTCCGTACATCAAACATCCGCTAAATATATCATTGTTATATATCTGATAGTTACCCAACGTAACACCCTCAGGCAACTCTAAGGTCATATATTCTCCAATATCGTATCGTCTTTCAAGGAACTCCATTATATCTGCCTTCCCGGCACGATACCCACTCTCTGCACGATATAGCATCAAACCATCATCTGATGCCATCTCACTCAAATAAATATCATCCAGTCCATTAGCAGCCTTACCATACTCTGCTGCCGTCTCCGGCTTCCAGTAAGAAACCTGCATACGGTACTGCTTCTCCTCATACGACATCTCGCAAAAATATGCCCAAGTCAAAGAGTTCCCCATCTGTTCCTTACTAAAATTACTATAACACAAACTATCCTCTTCTACCAGTCCCTGAAATACATCCTCGATATTTCCGCCGTTGCAAATGGCAATTAATGTCTCCATTGTAAACTCTTTTGTTTCAAGAGTTGCTTGCTCCTCTTGATGTGGTCTATCTTCATTTTCTCTAAATAAATAGAAAGAACTTTCCAGTTTACCAGGCTCTCTTACAACCCATGAAGTATCCATCAGCATACCGCTTCCAGTCGTCAGGTATCCATATGCATTTTCACCTACTTTCGCACAGTACACACTCTGATACGACGTATAATCATGTTCAATATAATCTCCTCTAGGGAGTAATCCTTCATAAAAAGAAACTTCTTCCCAGCTCTTTGCCAACTCCCATAAAGAAGTATTCTTGAAATCGTAGCTTTGCTTCCACAATGTATCTTCCTGCACATCATACAGATACAGCTCATTTGTCATCTGTGAATGCAGATATACTTTGGAGCCATCCGCCGTAGCATATACCTCACAGTACCAGTCTCCCTGTGTATACTGACAGCCGATAGGTTCTAACGCTACCTGTTGCAGCATCTGATAATTCCTTAAATCATAGATATACAGTGCATTATAGTCACGGCAAATCAATCGCACATCATCTACATATACCAACTCCATGCCATCTGGTGCACCTATCATATCCTCTGTAACAACTGATTCGACAATCTCTAGCTGCTGTGGCTCTGATAACGCTACAGCCGTCTCCCTCTTTGTCATAAATACTGCTGTCAGCGCAATACACACCAAAATAACAACAATCGCAACTATCTGCATTGTCTTCTTATTCGTCAAAATATTCCTAATTCTCTGCTTGGTATCTACCTCTCCAAATGCAAGAGGCACTCCGAGCTTATAGCTTCTTTGACTTCTTCCCGCAGAAATCCATAAAAGTGTACTCGCATATGCCTTCTTTGACTCATCTCCAAGTCTCTTCACCGTCTCTTCATCACATGCCATTTCCATATCGCGTTCTAATAAGATAAAAGCTACCCATGCCAACGGATTGAACCAATGTACGCCAACAATCAAAAATGCAATCAACTTCTTAATCGGGTCTCTTCTCATAATATGCGTCTGCTCATGCGCTAATACATAGCTTCTGTGCTCTGCATCCATACTCGTCGGAAGATAAATATGCGGTCTGATGACACCAAAGACCATAGGCAGTTCAATATCTTCTGCCAGATAAATATTGTCCCGTTCACAAATACTGCATACAAGTCTTTTCCTCAGTTTCAAGGCTGATACCAGCATATAGGAAAGAACACCAATTACACCTGCAAACCAAGTAATAAATAGTGCAAGCACAATTCTCTCTCCTGTAGAATATGTCTTCACAATACTATCATTCATCTGCGTTATCGGCTTTTGTACCTCTGCCTGATTCATCTGCTGCTGACTTTGTTCCTGCATTCTAGGTATCTCCTGTACGCTTGTCTGCACTTCCCACTGCTGATGAAGCTCATACTGGTACTGCTCTACTACACCTTCAGCTCTCCAAAAGCCTACAGGACTACTAATTTTCCATGGAAATACCATAAAAAAGAACGGAATCATCCATAACAGCATAATATACTTCTGTGGTACCTGTCCCTTTATCAATAATGCTCTGACTGCACATATAACCAATATAATCACTGCTGCCTGCATACTCATTGTACCAAGCCCAATTAAAAATCCTTCCATTTCAATCTCCATTCTTGCTGCAACCCGGAAATTTGGGCGCAGGCACAAATTTCTGTGTAAAAAATCTTCCATATATGGATTTTTCACACTACACTCTCCTTACTTGCTTTGGTCTATAATTCTCTGCAACTCTTCTATATCCTGCGCGCTTAACTTCCGATGCGACGTAAATGCTGCCACAAACTTCGGCAGCGAACCCTCAAAGGTATCCTCTACAAAAAGCTCACTTCTCTTTGCCAGAAACTCCTCCTTACTTACCAATGAGCTCACTATTCCGTTCTCATTCTGAAACAGTTCTCTTTCACACACTCTATGTAAAATGGTGTAGGTTGTGGACTTCTTCCATTCTAATCTTTCCTCACACAGCTTTGCCAATTCACGAGACTTTAAAGGTTCATTCTCCCATATAATCTCCGCAAACTTCATCTCAATTTCCCCCAGCTTATACTCCGGCATACTTCTTCCTCCTCTATCAAAAAGCGTTCTACTAGTAGTAGACCAATTATAGTCTACTCTCTGTAGAACGCCTTTGTCAACATAATATATGAAATTAAATTTCTAATTTAATAATTTCCCTCGCCTGTGCTAACGATAACTCATTCCTTGGAGCAAACTGCTCTGACTCTACATAACGACCGATACTATATCGCAGCTGTCTTGCCTCCGGTGCATCTGTCTCCAAATCAAAGCCGCAATATAGAATGGATGCATTTCCTATCCTGCACTCAAACAGTGGCGAACTCTCCACACAGTCCACAAAATTCGGTACAATCTCCATATGCATCTTCACATCTGAAAGTCCTGTAACCTCTACCGACCTTGAAGTATCCATCATCCTCTTCCACTGGTAATTCGGCGTATGCCCTGTCGGAAAATAGGCAAATATCGGGTGCTTATCATCTATCATTGCCCCACAGGCTCTAGGTGTTTCAAAAAACATCGGTGACCAGAATGCCGGAATAAAATCTCCCTTCTTTGTATCCACCATACACTTGGCTGTCACAACTGCTTTCCCACCTCTTTCGATAAGCTCCTGCAATTCATCCACACTTTGACAGATAGGAAGCTGCAGGCAATCCACCACCTTAGGATATACATACACTTCCCAACGATTTGTATAAGCACCAACTGTCAACGCAACCTTCAAACACGAGGCATCCTTTATATCATTCAATGGAATTTCTACCGTACATCCTGTAGTCTTCGTTTCATAGAATACCCTATTCTCCACCATGATTTGAAGTTCATATATAGGCTTCTCAATCTGTGTGGAACCATAGTCATACAAATCAAACCTCGCGCATAATACTTCATCATTGGTATAAATCCTCTTTGCCATGAACAACGGGACCACCGGTCCACAAAAGCTTCTAAACTCCTCCGCTGTAAGTATCCCTTTACTCCTAAGAAAAATGTCCAGCATTCCAACCGTTGCCGTACTCTGTCCCGTATAATCATATAGGCTTAACAGCTCAATGCCACCCATTCCACAGGTGCGGAGTGCACATTCTATATCCTCTTTATATAAAAGTGCTGCCAGTTTTCCTGATGCCTGCACATACTCCCGAAGCTTATGATAAACTCCTTTTTCCTGCATACGCCTGCGAATTGCCTCAAAGTTTACAGGACGCATATTTCCTGTATAACCCTCTGCAATATCTACATCCGGGAATACACAATACTGTCCCACCTCAAAGGATATTATCGGTACAGGCACATCCCAAACCGCCTCATCATAGGCATAACAGGTATCCTCAGCTATCCTGTCGTGAATATCCTGTATCCGAATCTTATGACCACCTGCCTCAAAAGCACATAGATAATCTTCACACGGAAGAATCGGATGGTCAAAGTTAGAGGTCAACGTATAAAGTCTTCTGGAATCCAATCCCTTTACCTGTTTGATGATATCCTCCAGCAATGAAAAATCTCCCATATTTTCATTTCCATTAGAAAACATCATAAAGCTCGGATGATTACCATAGGTTTTGGAAATCTTAACAGCCTCCCGGGTGAAATAACTGCTATGAATACTGTCATCACCGGCCTCAAGAGCGCACACATCATGATTCAACCACAAAGGCATTTCTATCGACAGATACATACCCATCTCATCTGCTGCTACAAATGCACTCTCAGGAGGGCACCATGCATGAAAACGTACATGATTCATTCCATAGCTCTTAATTATCCCAAATCTCTTTCGCCAACTCTCCACATCCATATCAGGATAACCCGTCAGCGGAAACTGCGCACAATCCGTAGTACCTCGAAGCGACAACGGCCTGCCATTCAGCCACAACTGCTTACTTTCCGAAGCAACTGTTCGCATACCAAAGGCTACTGTCTTCTTATCCGTAACTCCTTCACACTGATATTCCAGCTCAAGCTGATATAAAGACGGCGCAAACTCATCCCAATACTGTGGTGCGGCTATCTCATAGCGATAATACGCTATGTGCTTGGACTGATATACCTCATGCTCTTTTACAACAGGTTCCGTCATAGCTCCATCAGGAGTTACAACTCTCAGCGTAGTCACTGCCTTTCGTCTGACAAGAGGGGAACGTATATCACTCGTCTCTACTACGCGAACCGTAATCCCGGATACATCAGGATAAATCTGTACATCCTCAATCCGAAATATCTCTTCACACTGCAAACCAATCCGCCCGATAACACCGTTCCAAATGCCCTGTGTATCAATGCTGTAACCGCTTGCCATACCGTCACAGGCAATCAGATTCCGATTATCTATACGTAGCGTCAGCAGATGCTTCCCTAAAGTCAGTTCCTGAGATACATCGTATATATGAGGCGTAGACAAGCTGATGATTTGACGTCCCACAGCCTTACCGTCTATCCAAAGCATGGACGCCATATTTACTCTTTCCAAGTATAGCCTGATACATTTGTCGGCATCTTCTTTCAGTTCCACTTCTCTTTGCAACCAAAGAGGAGCGACATACTCATATCGCTCTCTAGGTGCCCTTACCGTTTCCTGATTAAATTCCTCAAAGTCGCTTAGCTTGATACCAAGCTGATGTTCACAGGTAGTTCCGGGAAGTTCAAAATCATTACTTACAAATCTGTCTAAATAATATTGCTTTTGGATTCCCTCATCCTCCGGGTCCAATCTGTACTGCCAGCTACCGCTTAAATCAATCCATTTCATGCTCTAATTCCCTCAATATATCCAACAGTCCTCCGTGACACTGCTCCAGCTCTAAGCCTTCCAGTGCATATTTCTTCGCATTTTCCCAATCCTGCTTGCCAAAATATCCCATTGCCGCCATATAGAAGCAGTGAACCTTGTTCTTCTTACTCAGGTCATTTTCAAAGATTAAGAAGTCAGGTAAGGAAACCGCAAAATAGTCTATCTTTATTGTATCATTCATATGCTCATTTGCATAATCAATAAATGCCTCAAAACGTCCGACTGCCTCCTGTGTATTTCCAAGCGCCTGCTGCGCCTTTGCCGCATAATACATCATCTCCGGCGGCTGGTCATTGTAATACATCGCCGAGGTTAATGCGCCATTACCTCTTGCTGCCAGTCGATATGCGTCCTCTGACTGTTTCGCCTCCTCATATAAGCCGCCAAGCATATAGTAAATATCATTATCCAGATTACCCACAAGCTTACCTTCACCAAGATTATACGGATAGATAAGTGCCTGCTCTAAAAGCCTTATCGCATTCTCCTTGCAGTCTGCCTCTTTTGCAAGCCAAATTAAGGATTTTCTATATTGTGCCGTAATCTTACCTTCGCCACCTTCCCAAGGATGAAAATTATGCGACATAATTCGCTGATAAGCATCTTCATACTCGCCGCTCAGATTCAAAAGCGTAATGTACTCTGTATACAAATCATCTCTCTTCTCTAATAATTCAGGATGCCGATTCATAAAGCCAAGACGCTTCTCCACACTTTCATTCATCACTTTGTAAAGCTGGTCAAGTTCAAAGAATACTCTTGCATCTGTCTCATCCATAGCAAATGCCTTTTCCAGTGCCTCTACTGCCTTTTGCTCATTTCTCTGCTTATTATAGTAAGCCAATGCAAGATTACGATAAACTGTCGGTAAAGTAATACTCTCTGCACAAGCCTCCCACAGCTTTACACTATTCTCCCACCTGCCTCTGTCATAGTACAGATTACCAAGATAATATGCTGCATAGCTGCCACCATTTTTCACTGCGCTCTGCAATACCGCAATATCCTCTAAACGATTCGGAAAACAATACAATGCGCTTGCTTCCTCCGCCGCTTTAAGCTCTGTCTCATCACCTGCTGCTTCATAGAGATAGTAATGAAGCAGCGGCTCATCCGTATCACTTGAAAGCCTTAAAATATCTGCCATTTCATCCCATAGATAGGCATTGCGGTAAGTAAGTGCAAGTTCAATATAATTGTGATTATCACCTCGCAACAGATGCTTAAGCTGTTCCATTCCTTCGCCGGTCAGCATGTAAAGTTCATAATAGGACGATGTTTCAAGCGGGTCAATTGTCATTGTTTCCTTAGCAAATGCAATCGCTTTATCCCCCTGTCCCAGTCGGCGAAGCAATACTGTCTTCAAAGCCCTTGCTTTCAGATTATGCAATCCTCTGATAAGGGACTTCTCTACAAACTCCAGCGCAAGCGCATACTCTCCCTTGCCTGCTGCGATACAGGAAAGCTGATAAAATGCCTTGTCCTGCATACTACCATCCCAAGACGCCTTATAAAAGGCATCATACGCCTCTTCCAAATCACCTGTTGCCTTCAGGCTAAGCCCCAGATTATAATATGGCTCACAGTCATATGGATTCGGATTCTTCCATGTGGCACTCTTAATCGCTTCTTTAAAATACTTCTGACTTTCCTCAAAATATCCCTTATTGTAAAGATATTTACCGTAACCGTTATTCAATCTGATATCGGATGCATCTCTTCGCAATCCTTCCATATAATAATCTTCCGGAGAATACGTAGCATGTCTATACTGCTCTAAATGCGTTGCCGCAAGGAAGAGCTGTTCATTTGTTTCAATCTCCTGCGGCGCAGGGATTGCCTGTGCAGGACTTGGTATCTCATCATCTTGTGGACTATAAGGTTCACAGCTTAGAAGTTTCTTACCTTCCTTTGAAACGATAAGCTCCCAGTTCTCCATACTGTCTACCGGTATTCTCTTGACCACATATTCTCTAGGAGACATATCCAGTGTTTCTTTATAGAGAATGGTATTACTATTCATAAATACCACATCAACATCTGACTGTTCCACAGGAGAAAACAGAGTACACACTGCCTCTTTTCCCTCTGCTTCCACATTTACCACCATTCGGACAGACGCATTCTTCACAGCCCCCACACCCTTATATGGCATGAAATACTGGGTAAAACTCTTCTCCTCGTATGGCTTCAAATAAGTAAAATCCGGCTGATTATCCGTAAACATTCCCGTCATCAGCTCAATATACGGCCCATTCTCATCTGTCAGATTCCTATCCCACGCACGGCCAAAGTCTCCATTTCCCCAAGTCCACTGCTTCTTACCCGGAGAAACACGGTGGTCAGCAATATGTAAAAGTCCCGCCTGCTTTCCATAATCATAGTTACCGATAAAATCATATTCGGAATGATGTGCCATATAAGAGGTTGGCACAGGTATATTCTTATAGCGGGAAATATCTGTTCCCGGAGAATAATCCACCTTGTAATAAATACCATCAGCAATCGGGAACTTAGATACATCACGCTTGCCGTGGTCAAAAACTGCGGTGACATCGGGTGGGAAAATGGACTGTGTGTCATCATTCACTGCTACCGCAGGATTCGCCCACCAAAGGAAGGTCTGCGGTCTGTCTGTAGGATTATAGACCTGTCCCTTGATTTCCAAGTATGCTCTGTCAGGGTACACCGTAAACGCCGTGCTCACCTTTGTATGAAACATCTTTTCAGTCTCTCCTACCCAAACTGTCACGGAACCGTTCTCATTCTCCTTTATGGTATATTCTACCGGGTCAAAGGTGGATGGACGGTGGTGCTGCGGCCAATTGAACTCAATTCCGCCCGATATCCATGGTCCTGCAAGTCCTACTAATGCAGGCTTGATTACCTCATTGTAGTAGACTGCATCATAACCGTTGGTCTTATCATAAAGTCTTTGAATTCGTCCACCGATTTCCGGCAAAATCATCACCAATATATAGTCATTCTCAAGATATATTGCTTCATATTCCTTGTCTATTTTTTCATCTGCCACGCCTTCGCATACGGGGTGCGGATACACCTTGCCGCTCGAGCCTTGGTATACTCTCTTCTCCAAAAACATAGGGTTCTTGTCATACTCCTGTATCTGATAGGTTGGAATCGTCACCTGTTCTACTCTGCACTGTACTTTGCTTATCATAATTTCCTTTCCGAGTTGTCAAAGCTGTCATACACAAAATATGTAATATGTTTATTTCGAAAGTGAAAGCTTCGGTTATAAGGCTTTTGACAACTTCTCTCAATTATATAAATATATTGCTACAATTTTATTTCATGCTATATAATCTTATTATACATGTGATATTCCAATATGTTAATTTGTAATCTTGCGATAAAATATGAGATTATTGCGATTCGAGAGGTATTTATGAGAAAATATAATGAGAATATTTTAGATAGCTCTGTATGGGTGACGGTGACGCCGACTGCCGGGGCGATGAATTTGCCTTTTCATATTATGGAAATGGGACATTTCTATGCAGAACATGATTATGTGGTACAAAGAGAGTTTCATGACAGCTTTTTGCTATTATATACGATTAAAGGATGCGGTGTGATTGAGTCGGGAGATGAGAAAGTTGCACTTGGTGAGCATCATACTCTTTTGATGGATTGCCATTTACCACATAAATATTATTCTGATGATTGTGAATGGGAATTTCTTTGGATGCATATGAATGGAGCTTCTCTCCCAGCTTTATATGAGATGATTTATCCGGATGGGGTACGTGCATTAGGCTTTTCGTGGGAACATGACTATCAAGAATTACTTACCTATAGCGGCTATGGAGATATGCACGGAAATATTAAAATATCCTCCACTTTGCATACTCTTATAGAAAAACTATATACTGCTTCCTATGAAACAGCCAAAAGCTCTATGGAATTAATGCATATGGAGGATGTTCAAAAGGTCATTACTTTGATTCATGCAAAATATGCCGAACCATTAACTATTGATGAAATGATTGCTGACATCGGGATTTCCAAATATCACTTTATCCGCGTATTTAGGCGCATCATGGGGGCAACTCCCTATAACTATCTGATTAACTATCGTATCCATATATCCAAAGGATATTTAAGCACTACTACGCTTCCTATATCCGAGATTGCGGAGAAATGCGGTTTTGCCGATACCAGTAACTTTATTAGTCACTTTAAAAAGCACACAGGTCAGAAGCCTTTGCAATACAGGAATAGTTTTTGTGGACTATAAAAGGTGCTGCCACTTGACAACACCTTTCTTCTTACTCTTCTAACCCTTGATTACGCTCCATCAGCTTCTGATTCATTTGAACTGCCATCTTCATATCTCTATAATATACAACAACAAACACAAATAAATAAACTGCTGCAATACATATGAGCATTCCCACTACCATGGGAACACTTTCCGGCAAAAACCAGCCAAAACTAAAGCCACATCCGAGCACAACTATATTCACATAGATATAACACAAAATCATTCTGATTATCAGGCTCTTTTTCGTAAACTCCTTCTCCTCCGGTTTCACAAAAAACAACTCACTTAAAGAGCCGATGAATGAAACAATCAAAATCTGCCACAGCATTTCTACACCAAAACTTACATCGTTTCCTCCCAAAACACTGATATAGATTGCTGCTACTATATTTACTGCAAATGTAATCACCATAAAATGATTCATGATATTGCTAATTGTCTGTTTAATATTTATCATCCCAAAACTTACCCTTTCCGTTTATAATCCCAATGCTTCCTTCAATGTATTCACATACTGTCTGGAAATAATGATTTTCTCACCATTCTTCAGATTCGCTTCAAAACGTCCACCAAAGGCAGGTGCCAGGCTGCTAATCTTATCCAGATTCAGAATGCTTGACTTACTGACACGGATAAAATCCTGTCCCGGTAAGATTTCCTCCAGCTCATACAGCTTCTTTTTAATCTCATAAACATTTTCCTTACAGTATGCAAACACCTTCTGGTCCACATATTCAAAATAATAAACTGCTGTCGGCTCAATCAGATGAATTTCTCCGTCCAGATACACATGCAATCTATGAGTTGTCTTCGCTTTAGCTCCGTCTGTCTTCTTTAGCTCGCTAATCAGCGCCATCGCAGTCTCACTCAAATTTGCACACTTTATGATAATCTCTTCCTCTTCTCCCGCCAGCGGGTCCATAATCGTAACCTTCATTTATATATATGCCTCACTACATCTGCTTTTTCTTAGCTGTCATTGCAATAACAGCCAAGGCTATCATACCACAGATTAACATAAATAATAACTGAAATTCGTCAGAAATTAAGTTTTCATTCATAAGAATGTCGATTCCCATCGTTTCACGATATACTTCGAGTACCTCTGCCGGCACATTTGTAAAAGTGTCTGCCATTGCCTGTTCACACATCACCTTACGCATAAGTGAAGTTCCATGAAGAATCGGGAAGCACTTTAATGCTGTTGCAACCTGTGTTGGCAAGCTTCCAACAGGCACATAGATTGCACCAAAGAATCCTACTAATGTTCCTACGATTGTCGCAATACCGCTCCATGCGCTAGAGCTGTTTACAATCAGTGCAAACAAATACATTACAATAGAGAAAATCATTACATTTACCAAGGTATATCCCATTACCTTTAAAAGAGCACCTACGCTTAAAATAGCACCACCGTTCAGATGAATATAAAGCATATAGCCTGCCAAAGTAAGGGCACAGAATAAAAATCCGATTAACACAGCTGATGCAATATAAGACAATGCAACAACAAACTTACTTACAGGTGCTGTATAAAAGCTCTTTAACTTATTATTTGTTTTGTCTGTAACCAGAGTTCCGAGTACTGTCAGAGTAACTGTTAATGCATTTACTACCATAAGTCCTGATAATGTCCAGTATGCTACAAGCACCTTCGCATTTGCACTGTCTGCTGCCGCATTTCTCTCTCCGCCATACTCATTAAGGAGATTCGTAATTGCTGATACATTCATATCTCCAAGAAAAACTCCCATCAGTACCAACACGATAACCATGGATAACAGTGAATAGAACACTGCCGCCTTATCCTTTAAAAACACTGCACAATTTCTCTTTGTCAAACATACTAATTTATTCATATCCTTTTGCCTCTCTTTTCTCGTCTTATTATCTATTTTATACTGTTGTCTGTGTTGCATTTAGGAATACATCATCCATGCTTCCCTGCACTACCTCAAAGCCATTTACCAGATGTTTTACCTGCTCCATAACCGGCAATGCCGCAATCGTGGAAGCAAGCTGTACCTGAATGTGATTTTCCTTTACCTTATAAGCCTGCTCTGTTTGATTTAAGCAATGCAATATTGCCTCTGTCTGTGACTCCTTTGGGAATAAAAGCAATTTGTCCTTTGCATACTGTGTCTTCAACTCACTTGGTGTTGCATACTCAATCAAATGCCCCTTCTGCATGATGCCGATGTGATTGGCTCTTGCCGCTTCCTCCATGTAATGAGTTGTCAGGAATACTGTCATGCCCATTTCCTGCTGTAATCTGCCAACCGTCTCCCACACGCTCTTTCTTGATGCCGGGTCAAGACCTGTCGTTGGCTCATCTAAAAACAAAATCTCCGGTGTATGCATCAAAGCTCTCGCTATCTCGCATCTTCTCTTCTGTCCTCCTGAGAGACTACCAAACTTCTGATTCTGAATATCCTTTAAATCAAGAATCTCGGAAAGCTGGGCTAACTTCTGCTTTACCTTCTTTGTATTTCCTTCATATAAGCCGCCTCTTAACATGAGGTTCTGCTTTACTGTCAGGATGTCATCCAAGCAGTTATCCTGATACACCACTCCAATGCGACGCTTGATTTGGTCATCCTCTTTTCCCAATTGGAATCCTGCTATCTCTGCGCTACCCTCTGTCGGCTCAAGCATTGTACACAGCATACTAATTGTGGTCGTTTTTCCTGCACCGTTTACTCCTAAGAATCCAAACAGCTCTCCCTTCTCTACGCTAAAGCTGATGTCATCTACTGCCTTTGTCTCTTTATAATATTTCTTTAAATTACTTACTTTAATAATTTCGCTCATCTTGATTTTTCCTTCCGTTCTCTGCGTGTTGTTTTCTTGATGTTTGTAGTATATATTGTTTCTTTTATTGATACAATAGGGCTACTTGTAAGATGCATCCTAAGATAAGTAAGATGCAAAAAAGGATGTGCATGATACACACCCTTTTGGTAAGTTGTTAATTTTCAATGCTAAAGGTTACTTCCCAGTCCCCTTTTATACTTCCATCTCTAATATGAAAGATACCGTACAATTGGATATTCGCTAAGTCACTTTCATCCACTTCAAACAAAAACTCATCCATCAGATATCTCTCGCCATTCACTTCCTCCTGCCACCCAATTGATAAATCATTGTGTCGCTCATTGCCTTTGGCATCTACCATATACATCTCCAAGTGCCTGTCAGCCTCTGAAAAATCTCCTCTGCAGCATTGCACGCGTAAAATTCCATCCGCATATCCGATACCGGTTATCGTAAGCGACTTCTTCATGCTTTCATCAATCTTCTGAAGGTCTAACACCTGTATCATTCTATTTGAATCACCCAAATACTGCTCATACAACGGAGTTCCCGGCATTCCGCCACCACCATTGCGCTCCACTTCCTTCATAGCAGGATTCATTACCAGTTCATTCAAATCAAGCCATCTCTTTTCCTCTAACCAATTTGTTAAGAGCTGATGTGTCCTAAATGACAGCTTTGACTGCTGAAAACTTCCATCCGTCCATACATCTATTTTAAAAAATGCTTTATCTGCTTCCGAATCATACTCTAGGAAGCTGCATCCACCTACATTGCTGGAAGCATTATAGCTTTGTAAATGATAGCTGTCATACAAATCCACCGGTCCTTTAATAAAGTCCTTATCGCTTCCCTCTGCATCCGAAAATGCCACAATCACCTCTGCATTTTTCTCATTCACATGAATCGCCTCAACCTGCATGGTAATTCCCTGACTGGTACAGCTTACCTGTGTCGGCAGGATATACTCTGCCAACCCCGGTGCAATTCTTGCAATCGTATCATATACTCCCGGAATAGACCTTGCTGCTACCGGTAATGAAATCGCCGATATCAGTACAAGTACACCTGCTGCCACTACCACCGGACGCATTACCTGATACAACCTTTTACCCTTTACCCGCTTCTCCTTATATTCCTTTAACCTGTCTAAACATGCCGAGTCGGGTGTAATGCTGTCATATGCCTTTTGATAGGCACTTTTAAAATATGTATCATCAAACATTATAAATCCTCCTCTAATATTTTCTTTAAGCCTGCTCTTGCTCTGGTTAACCATGTCCTGACAGTAGAGGGCTTGCTTTCCAAAAGCTTTGCTATTTCCTGAATGGATAACTCCTCATAGTAAAAAAGATGTATTACCATTCTGTATTTCTTTGGAAGCAGATTTACTGTATCTATTAACTCATGACTTGGTAGCTCTGCTACTTCCTCATATCCCTCATCCATCAGACTGACCACCTTGCGCTTCCAAGCTGTCTTCCAATTGTTTTTGCATAAATTAATCGTTACCCTTAAAAACCATGCCTTTTCATGGTCTTCACCTTCAAACTGCGGTCTTTTTCGCATATACTGCACAAAGACCTCTTGATGGATATCCTCTGCGTCATATTTATTTTTGAGCATAGAATATGCCATACGATATACCATATCCGAATATTTCTTAATGATTTCCCAATCATCTGCGCACAATGATTCCTGACTCATTTCGTCACCCCCTCATAGATAATACAATTCAAAGTAATAAAAGGCTACAAAAAAGCCTGCGAAATTTTCTCGCAAGCTTTTTACTGATTAGTTATTTCTATTATTCCACCAGTTCTGCAAATCACTGGTATATAATGCATCTCCTGGATAGCAATCATTTGCTCCAAATTTTCCTACAAACTCAAGCTTACCATCCTTCTCTTCAAAGATTAAGTGATTACTATTTGGATAGCCCGGTACTACCCAGCCTTCCTCATCCATCTCCATTCCGCCGACAAGCTCGACCTCATCAGGATTATTCGCTAAAAACTCATAATTGAAGCGATAAATGTGGAGCTTCATACCATTAAAATCATCATAGGTATACTGGTATCTCAAATCTTCGATTCGCCAGTCAGAATACCCTTCACCATATAACTCAAACTGCTCCTGCACATAGTTCTTTGCTTCACCTTTTATCTGCTCACTTATCGGTTCAAAATACATCTTAAAGTCTTCCATGTCCCAGTCGCCTCTCTCCCTATACTCCATAGGACAGAAGTTATAGAATACACCATTAATTGCATAGACCGGACGACCATCGGTAGCAAGAGCCAAATTTAACATTCCATCTTCAAAACAAAGATGGAGATTTGTCACTTCACAATCAACTCCGCCCCCAATATACTCTGCCTCTTGAAACCATCTTTCGAACAACGCTAATGTCTCTGGGTCAGATATCGACTCTTGCCCAAAACCATAATCTTCCTCACCCATTATGCCAAGAGAAATAATCCCTTCTATCTGTGTCGGGTCAATTGGTTTATATCTCACATTAAGAGCAAGCTCCTGTTGTATCATATCGCACAACTCTATAGACTGTCCGAAATACCTCTTTGTCTCTCCGCCTTGTTCAGCCTTTTCCCAGTAAATATAGCCTCCCTCAAAGACCATAAAGGTCTGCTGATTACAGTGAATCTTCCAGCCAGTCTCCTTCATAGAAAGCCAAGGCTTTGTCTCATCGTCCACAGTCCATCCGATTCCGCTAAGGAGCTCCCACATCTTTAGCTGTTCCTCCTGCTCCGGATAATAATAGTGTGCACCATCCATCATCCACGCTTCGCTCAACTCATATACCTCTATTGCAAATCCCTTTTCTCCTGCGCCGGCAGAGCTTAAAGGTTCTAATACAATTCCATATTCCTTTACATTCTCCGCTGAGGCAACTTCCTCCAGTTGCTCCTCTTGTTGCAGCTCCTGCACGTCTGTTGTCTGTGTTTCTGCCTCCTGTTCCTCCTTTGACGGATTACCTCCAAGCATCACTACCGCAACAACACATAATACCACTGCTCCAAGCATCACCCAAAGCGTAGGCTTTTTATAGCGCATCACATTCTTCACACGGCCCTCCGTATCGCCCTCTCCGAAAGACAGCGGCATAGCCGTCATATATCTTCTGCCTGTAGCAAGACGTAACAGTGACTCTGAATACTCAGCCCTAATATCCTGCTTCATCTGTCTCATAACCGCTTCGTCACAGGACATTTCCATATCTTTTCCTGACTCTATAAAAGCAATCCAAACCAGCGGATTAAACCAATGCACACACAATGCCAAGAAAGCCAAAATACGCACAATGTGGTCGCCTCTACGGATATGATGCTTCTCATGCATGACGATGTAGTCCCACTCACTCTTCTCCACAGAAGACGGCACATAAATCTTAGGTCTGATAACCCCTAATACAAACGGTGATGAAATATGGTCTGCATAGTAAATATTCTCCTTATAAGGTACTGCACCAATCAAATTACGACGAAGTATCAGCATCTGTACCACACTGTAAACGGCCAATACTGCAATACCACTAAGCCAGATTACCATCGCAACTGTCTTAATATCTATTCTCTGATTTGTCACTGCTATCTGTGCCATTTCATCCTTAGCTATATCTTCCACTACAAGCTCTGTCTTGATATAGCCGTCCTGTATAAGCATCTCTTCCTGTAAAGCAGATACCTTGCTATTGCTTATATCCTGTACATCTTTTGTAGCAATCGTATCTTCAACGTAAACAAAACGATTTGCAACAATATCTACTCTTCCATTTTCTGATGTATTCCAATCAAACACATTGAACAACGAAAACTCCGTAGAAAAAGACACCGGGCAAAGAAGCCTGAACAGCACCACAAGCCATAGCATATAAGAAAATGCTTTCGGTGCACGTTTTATTACTTGCCTAATTCCCAATATGGCAACGATAATGACTGCTGCCATAAGGCTCATATTTACAATCTGTAAAAATATATCCTGCAGCTGCATAACCCTTACCCCCTATTCTCGTCGATAAATCTCTGAATCTCATCAATCTCCTGCTTGGACAACTTCTTTCTTCTTGCAAAGGCTGTTAGAAACTGAGGAAGTGAGCCTGCAAAGGTATCCTCCACGAACTTCTCACTCTGTGCCGACTGTAGCTCCTCCTTAGAAATCAACGAAGTCACCAAACCATCCTGATTCTGAAAGATTCCTTTCTCGCATAATCTTCTTAAAATCGTATAGGTTGTTGACTTCTTCCAGCTTAGCTTATCTGCTGCCAACTTCACCAACTCTCCCGAAGACAAAGGCTCATTATCCCAAATCAAATCTGCAAACTGTGTTTCAATCTCTCCCAATCTGTACTCTGACATATCTTATTCTCCCCTCTCATATTTACCCCTATGTATATTTTAATACCCGGGTATATTATCAGTCTCAAGCTCAACGCCTGCAACAATTCCTTCCTTTACTATGAATTCAAAATTATCTGCTCTGCTTCCGTTCGGGTTATATACTTTATAGATTTTAGCGATTGAAGTCTCTTTTGTCTCATAATAGAAATCAGAAAGCTTCTCTATCAAAGAATCCTCACTATCTCCCAGCTTAATGCCACATGGAACTGTTACATCAAAGGTAGGAAGAGACAAATCATTATCCCCATATGTTCCAAAAGACATCACAAAACAATTCTCAAGAATAGTTGCATAATCAGCATAATTGCGAATAAACACTTTAATAGACTGGTCATTATAGCTTAACTTAGCATAAGTGAAACCAGCTGATTCTACTGTTTCAACAGTACTATCCTCCTGAATAACAAATCCATTCGCCAGGAACTCTGTAACAGGACAAGGAAATGTATACAAATGACCTTCTATCTCGGCATTGAATCTATACAAATCATTACCTACTTCCAGCGGTGCTGTATACTTTGTCACATTCTCCGGAACCGCTTTATTAATAGAATTATCAGCACCTTCAAGTTCAGCAAAATTCGCTATTTCAATAATTTCAAGAACACCGCTTTCTTTCTTTACTGCTAAAGAAATCTTTTGCCCAAGATTACTCCCATAGGTCATCCTATAGTATGTACTATCTTCCGTCTCAGTTGATGGTGTTCCATATGCCGCAAGAATATCTTCCTTGGTAGATACACCATATTGAATTCCCTTCGGAAGAACAATCTCCCAATCAGCTTGTTTAAGATTATAACTGTTCATATAAATACTTGCTACCATACACTTTGTATACGGCTGCGTATTTATAGAACAATTGAAAAACTCTGTCTCAACCTCGACACCATCCCTAGTCCATATCTTACCTATCGTATAGTTATTTGGTGACAATGTTTTTGTCGCATCCTCCGTATAAGTAAAGCCTGCCTTTTTAAAATCAGAATACCACATCGGGAACTGAAGTACTTTTCCGTCAATAGATATCTGATACGAATAAATATCATCTGAAAGCTCCGTTTTAGCACAAGCAGATAATGCAAATACACTCATTATCAGAACAACAAGCATCATTAGTTTTTTTTTTCATCTTTCTCATCCTCATTACTCCTCAATATTAATACAGATAGTTATTTTCCACTCCCATTTTTAATACCCAGGCATATTGTCGGTGCTAAAATAAATATATGTAACAATTCCTTCCTTTACTCTAAAGCTAAAATAATCCTGCCTAGTTCCGTTTGGATTATATACAACGTATGATTTATAGTCGTTTTTCTTTTCTTCCTCATAATAGAACGCAGAAATTTTTTCCTTTAATGAAGCTTCGCTTTCTTCCAGCTTAATACCACATGGAACTGTTACATCAAGGGTAGGATGATTACCCCAACTGTCTTTATTTGTTTCAAAAGATATCACAAAGCAATTCTCCGGAATGGTTGCATAATCAGCATAGTTAGCAACCATGACCAAAATAGACTGATCATTATAGCTTAACGTAAGCCCGGATAAACTAGCTGCTGCTACTACATCTTCATTCTCATCCTTTAGAATAGTAAATCCATTGGCGAGGAACTCTGAAACAGGACAAGGAAATGTATATAAATGACCTTCTATCTTGGCATTAAATCTATACAAATCATCACCTACTTCCGTCGGTGCTGTATACTTTGTTACCTCCTCCGGAACCGCTTCATTAACAGAATTATCTATGCCTTCAAGATCAACAAAATTTTGAATCTCAATTCTACCAAGAACACCGCTTTCTTTATCCACTCTCAAATAAATCTTCTGTGTATTTTCACTTCCATAAGTCATCTTATAATACCAACTATCTTCAAACTCATATGTTGGTGTTCCATATGCCGCAAGAATATCTTCCTTGGTAGATACACCATATTGAATTCCCTTCGGAAGAATAATCTCCCAATCAGCGCCTTCGAGTCTATCACTCTCTAAATCAATACCTGATACCATACACTTTGTATATGGCTGCGTATTAATAGAACGATTGCCCAAACTCGTTTCAACTTCAACACCATCCATAGTCCATATATCCTCTATGGTATAATGACATGGTTCCAGTGTTTTTGTCGCATCCCCCATGTATGTAAAGCCTGCAGCCTCGAACTCTGAATACCACATCGGGAACTGAAGCTCTATTCCATTTATTGATATCTGATAAGAATAAATTTCTGAAAGCTCTGTTTCTACAACCTCAACTGTAGTTTCCTCTACTACTGACTCTACAGCTTGTGTCGACTCCATCGCTTCTTTCACCATATTATCTTCTGTTGCCCCACAAGCAGACAATGCAAATGCACTCATCATTAGAACAACGCTCATCATTAATTTCTTTTTCATCTCTCTACTCCTCATTACTCATCAATACTAAAAGTAACCTCCCAGTCACCCTTAATACTCTCTTCACTGGTATGGAAGATTCCATACAACTGTACATCAGCTAATTCACTCTCATGTACTTGGAACAAGAATTCATCCATCTGAACTCTTACTCCATTCACTTCCTCCAGCCAGTTTATTGTTAAATCGCTATGTCTTTCCATTCCGTTTGCATCCACCATATAAAGATCCAGAGAACGTTCTGCCCATCTACAGTCACCTCTACAGCATTGCACACGCAAAATACCGTCTGCATATCCGATACCTGTTATCGAAAGCGCATTAACATGACTTTCATCTATCTCCTGTAAATTCAACACTGGTATTGTGCCATCCTGCATTAGCTCTTCTTCCAACATTTCACTAACAGCATATGGCTCAACATCCTTCATAGTCGGATTCTTAACTAATTCATTCATATTAATCCATTTTCTTTCCATAGGATTAGTTACTAGAATCTGTCCCATATAAAAGGTCATATCTGATATGTCATACGTCCCATCCGCACTCATATCTAACGCAAAATATAACTTATCAGCCTCAGCATCATACTCTAGAAAATAGGTGTTTCCCCCTATCGTATTCACGCTATTGCTCCTTAAGTCATAACTGTTATGTATATTCACTGCTGCCGTGACAATGTCCTCATTCCGGTTTTCTTTGATAAGGTCTCTTTCGCTTCCTTCTGCATCCGTTAATGACACTATCATCTCTGCTCTATCCGCATTCACATGAGCTGCCTCTATCTGAACAGTAAGCCCTTCTCTCGTACAGCTTGCCTGTGGAAACTGGGTATACTCTGTTCTCAGATCGAGCGCTTCCATTAGCTCTAGGTCAACTCCCAACTTCTCACCCAAAATGTTCTCTTTCTCATAATTCTCCACCAGCCGTTCCTCTGGTTGTTCCTCCTGCGGCTCCATCTCCGTGCGAATAGTCTCCTGTTTCTCCTGCGGCTCTACCTCCTGTAACACTGTCTTTTCTTCCGCCTTAACCGGATTACCTGCAAGTGTTACTACTGCGACTACACAAAATACCATCGCTCCAAGCAACATCTTTAACGTGGGTTTCTTATAACGCATGACATTCTTCACACGTCCCTTAGTATCGCCCTCACCAAAGGCTAACGGCATAGCCGTCATAGATCTTCTACCTGTCGCCAATCGTAAAAGTGACTCTGAATACTCTGCTCTGATATCTTCTTGCATTTGTCTCATAACTGCTTCATCACAAGACATTTCCATATCCTTGCCTGACTGAATAAAGGCAAGCCACACCAGCGGATTAAACCAGTGTACACACAATGCCAGAAAAGCGAGCATACGTACAATATGATCACCTCTTTGGATATGATGCTTCTCGTGCATAATGATGTAGGCCCACTCACTTTTATCAAGGGAGGACGGCACATAGATTCTAGGTCTGATAACCCCTAATACAAAAGGCGTTGAAATGTGGTCCGCATAATATATATTTTCCTTATAAGGTACTGCTCCAATTAGATTACGACGAAGTATCAGCATTTGCACCACACTATAAACCATCAATACTGCAATTCCACCAAGCCAAACACTCATAGCTATCATCCCAATATCTATTGCTTGCTTCTTTTCCTCCGTCTGCACATGAGCCACATCATCCTTTGCAATATCTACAACCTGCTCTGTCTTTATGTAGCTATCTTGTTTCCGTATCGCTTCCTCAGATGTCACAGCCTGTTGACCGCTTATACTCTTTGAATCCTTGCCTACTACAACATCTTTAACATAAACGAAATGCTCTGCACCAAATTTTTCAACCACAAACTCTACAGCGTCTGTTGTATCTCTATCTAACATATTGAATATCGAAAGCTCTGTCGCAAAAGATACCGGGCATAAAAGTCTAAATAGCACTACCGCCCATAGTATATAAGAAAATAGCTTTGGCAAACGCTTCATTAGTAACCTGATTCCCAATATCGCAACGATAATAACAGTTGCCATAAGGCTCATATTTATAATCTGTAAAAATATATCCTGTAACTGCATATCACTTACCTCTGTTTTCATCAATAAGTCGCTGAATCTCATCAATCTCCTGCTTTGACAGCTTCTTTCTTCTGGTAAAGGAAGTTAGAAACTGTGGAAGCGAGCCTGCAAAGGTATCTTCTACAAACTTCTCACTCTGTGCCGACTGCAGTTCTTCCTTCGAAATCAACGAAGTCACCACGCCATCCTGATTCTGAAAGATTCCTTTGTCACATAATCTTCTTAGAATCGTATAGGTTGTCGACTTCTTCCAACTCAGCTTCTCATTAGCCAACTTCACCAAATCTCCCGAAGCCAAAGGCTCATTATCCCAAATCAAATCTGCAAACTGTGTTTCAATCTCTCCCAATCTGTACTCTGACATAACCTCTTCTCTCCTTCTACACTTTCCTTTTACTGCTTTTTCAAACATTTAATCGTCTTGAACAAATAGACCAGTCGCATAATCGATGCCACCAAAAACAATATCAATGGTACTAACATCAATCCTATGTAAATCAACGTCCCCACTGGATGTATTACCGTTGCTCCAAGCTTAACAAAAATCACCATCACAACGATTCCGACTATGCTAATACTATACAGCTTCAAATATTTCTGCCACTTCTCAGCCATTGTCTCATCCCATCTGCAAATGGTCTCGGTATACGCTTGACCCTCACAGAAAACTCCTACAAATGATACAACTGCTAATACAATAATCATAGGTATTGATATCTCAATACCCATCATATTCTGCACAATTATCATTACACCACTCATAATTTGACTTATCCCAGCCAAAGCATAGCGACTTACCTGTTTCTTCTCACTAACACCAATACCTATCATGGCTCTAGCTGCAACAAAATAAGCTACTATTTCTACTAGCATGAAAATCTTAAATATTTCCACCAAAAAGGATGCAACAATCCCTACTATAGCTGCAACAAATATCATTGTGAAATATCTAGTCACACTCTCCCTATTCATAAATTCCTTTTCCTCAGCCTTAACTGATGGCAAATCCAAATTCTCATAATTATTAGTCATCATATTGCTCCTTCTTTTGTATATTAGCTATTAGACATTTACAAAACACTACAAGACGCATAAATACAGCATTTTGCTTCTATATGCGTTCGCGGTTTACAAGGTGTAAACTCTTATGTTTGAAGTTTACACCTTGTAAACCGCTTTGTCAACACATTATGTTACCTTTTTTTATTTGACTACACAGAATACTGCAAATATAATATTGTCAGAAGAATGCATATGCCTTCTTCTAAAGAAACTAAAATTATAATGATTCGAAAGGCGGAATTAGTTTATGAAAAAAATTTGTAAGTGTAAGGAGGCGCACGATTAAGACCTCCAAAAGAAGGAGGACAAGAATTTGAAAGAAAAAGAATTTATTAGTAGCATGACAGATATTTTACATCACTGGGAATTTAATGGCTGTGTAAGCATTTGCAAAGATGGATTTCCTATTTTTGAAACTGGTAATGGATGGGCCAACTACAAAAACAATGACAAGCATTCTATAACATCGAGATTTCTAATTGCTTCCGTAACAAAACAATTTACGGCAGCCTGTATCATGATGTTAGTCGAAGAAGGAAAGCTTCATCTGGAAGACCAACTCAAACGATACCTTCCAGAATATACTCATTCTGACCAAATGACCATTCGTCAAATGCTTAATATGATGTCTGGCATTCCCGATATGATTAATGATGTCATCGCCGAACAATTAGAGGCAGAGCTGGCATTAAAACCTATGTCCGAACAAGAACAGCTTGTGTATGAGTATAACACAATGAGCCGACCATTCACTTTAAATGAGGTTCTTACGCTTGTAAATGACAAGGATTTAGCATTCCCCCCAGGTGAAATGATTCGTTATTCAAACACCAATTATTCATTTCTAGGTTTTATCATTGAAAGAATCAGTGGAAAATCTTTGAATGAATTTATGACCGAAAGAATTTTCAACCCATTGGGGATGCAGCATACATGTTGTTTTCCTGAAACGGCATCCTGCCCAGGCTATGAACGAACAGAAGATATTATTTACTTAGGATATGGTCGTGACACAAGTGGAGACGGCTGTATTGTATCGACCGTTCAAGACTTGAGTTTATGGCTAAATGCAGTTTTAAACAAACAATTATTATCACAGGATAGTTGGAACCAAATACTTACCATGGTTCCAAATTCAGATAAGAATTACTGGCTTGAAAATTACGGTTTCGGCTGGGATAAGACTGGTATATGGTATCAGCACAGTGGTGGTGATATGGGCTATATTTCATTTGTATTTCTGAGTTTCGAAAAACAAATCACTGTAGCTATATGCGAAAATATGCCATGCCTTCCACTCAATGAGCAGGTCGGTCGTGTTGAATTTGCAATTATGGAATGCATAGACAAGTTTTATAATTAGTAACAGATTATATTAAAATACAATACTTAACGCCTACTGCAGCTAGTAGCAGTAGGCGTTTATTGTACCTTTTCTTACGGATGACAGTTGCCACAAGGGTCATAACCTTGAGCAATAAGCTCTTCTCTTGTTCCTGTATACTCCTTGCGATTTTTCGCTTTCATTTGATTTACCGAACGGCAATCCGGATAATGAAATTTATGCGTATTGGTATTTAAGATATAGTCCGTTCCTACCGCTACTTCCGGCTGCTCAACCACAGGTGTTACATCTGCTGCCTCTTTTTCCGGCTGTACAATTACCAGTTCTGTACTTGGCACTGTTGTAATCACCTGCGCTACAGCTTCTCCTACACCACTGCTGCCATCCGCATAATTGATAACAATGCCTGGTTGAACGTTATAAACAAACACATGAAAGAGTATACCTGCTCCTTTATCCTCCACAGACATCGCTTCCATCCTTACACCAGTTGCCAAGAGGTTATCTCCTTCAAAGACTGGCGTAACTCTATAAAGCACATGATTTCCTGTTTCCTTCACATAGTCTGCTACCATATTTTCAAAGGGCAACATGCCATCCACATTCATAGAGCGTGTACCTGTAATTAAATTCTGCTCATTGGCATTCTCACCTGTCAGCTGATAACCAATTAGATGACAGCGATTATATAAATAATTCCCATCGATGCCTTCATATTTTATCGTATGCCAGCCTGTTGGTTTTATCTGACCGATATTTCCACGTTCTTCTGTCGGCATCATGTCTGCTCCTATACAGGCATAGGTCACTCCACATCTACCAAGTGCATCCAATGGACTATAGTACTCAAAGGATGTTGTCGTAAGCTCTGTCTCTGTAAATAAAGGAATGTTATTGTTTAGTACAATGAAGGATTCACCTATATATGCAGGGATTTCTAAAGCTGATGTGCCTTGGACAGATGCCTTAGGTGCATCTACACTACCTGAAATTATTCCTATCTCATCACTAAGCGCCACAGTGCCATCTTCTAGCTGTATTTCTAATACTTCATCCACTGCTACTTTCATATCCGCCGTTTCATTCTCAACCACAGAAACGGAACTTTCTTCTACTACTATATACTCATTCGTTTCACAACTTACTTGCGATACAACTTCGTTCTCTACATCAGGGGTACTATCCTCTGCGCCACATCCTATCAATGTTAGGACTCCTGCCACAAGCAGTAAACCTACTTTTAACTTCTCTATCCCTCTACACATGCTTCCAAACCTCCTTGGTAATCTTATCATGGGACGAACCTTCAAACTCCTCAGTTGTCACCAATTGCCAGTTTGAACTGTTCAAGTCTATATCAAACTTCAAATCACTTGGATATACCCGATTCCACTTATATAGAATTAGATTTTCTATCTTATCCTCATATTCTGTAATAGCGATATTTTCTACAAAGCAGTATTCTCCAACCTCTGCCTTATCCGCAAAGTCTTCAGCAACACATACATCGTTCTCCATTTCTGCCTCGAACTGCCCGAAGCTATATGCATTCATCCATAACTTTGCATCTCCTACTTCTGAAAGCATATTCTTCCTAAGTCCCCTGTCCTTACTTTGACGTCGCTTATTAAACATCATCCCGCCTTTATCATCTATTACTACAATTATATTCATATTTATAATCCGCCTTTCTGCGAAAGGCACCGATGAGGTTATGAAACCCGATAGGTTCTTTCGCTATCTATTTCTATATCCCTCTGATATTATCTCTTTATAAGACTGACACACTACAGAACACGTGGAGGTGAGT